>SZXY01000051.1 GCA_005843805.1 Chlorobium sp. | reverse complement strand
ATCTACAGCGCACCGTTGTTCCGTAAGATAAAAGAGAGGCGCAATACACCGTTTCAAAAAAAGCCAGGAGAAGTTACTGAGTAAAATGACGACCGTCCTGTAATTTGCCGGGAGCACCGAGTTCCAGCTCGGCAATTGTTTTAACCCAGTGTGAGAAGGATTATCGCATTTTCCCCAAAATCTCGTTGAGATGGTTTCTGACTATTATGGTGTTTGGATGGTCAGGGCCAAGTGTTTTTTCGAGAATAGCTACTGCCCGGCGATAGAGCGGCTCCGCTTCTGCGTACTTGGCCTGTGCTTGTAGTAATACCGCAAGATTGTGCAGACTCTGAGCCACATCGGGGTGATAGGGGCCAAGCGCTGTTTCCCTAATCGCAAACGCACGACGATAAAGCGTCTCAGCTTCGGGGTACTTACCCTGCATTTTCAGCAAAAGTCCAAGATTGTTCAGGGTCGTGGCTACATTGGGGTGATCCTCTCCAAGTGCTTTTTCCCAGATCGAAAGCGAACGGCGAAAGAGTGGCTCAGCTTCGGTATACTTGCCCTGCGTTCTCAGCAATTCCGCAAGATTGTTCAGGCCCGTGGCAACCGCTGGATGATCCTTGCCCAGAGTTTTTTCCCTGATCGCAATCGCACGACGATAAAGCGTCTCAGCTTCGGGGTACTTACCCTGCAGTTGCAGCAAAACCGCAAGATTGTTCAAACTCTGCGCGACATTAGGATGATCATTTCCAAACACTTTTTCCCTGATAGCAAGCGAACGGTAAAACAGTGGCTCGGCTTCTGCGTACTTACCCTGCGCTTGCTGCAATTGTGCAAGATTGTTCAGGCTCGTCGCAACATTGGGGTGATCGGAGCCAAGTGCTTTTTCCCAGATCGAAAGCGAACGGCGATAGAGCGGCTCAACTTCATCGTACTTGCCCTGCGCTTGCAGCAATTGCGCAAGATTGTTCAGGTCGGTTGCGACTTCAGGATGACCCTTGCCATAGGATTTCTCATCAATTGCAAGCACACGACGCAAAAGCGGCTCTGCTTCTGCGTACTTTCCCTGATTATAAAGTGATCATATCTGATTGTTCAGCTCTGAAGCCAGATCAGCTTGTCCACTTCCTGACTGAGGAGTGATTGCACTGCGGGTTGTTTTTGCCTTTTTCCCGACTGGTGCAGCACTCCATGCTGAATATGGATTCAAAACCAACGTCGTGATAATGACGAACAAGCAAAGACAGATGAGGTTGATGGCTTTTTTCATGCTGGTTGAGGAGGCATTGAGAATCGAAAAAACATTTACTCAAAAAATAGCGAGATTTTATTATAATAACAACGTAATACGGGAATATCATTACTGCGCTGCGTTATAGTAATGAGTTTGGACCATGGTAATCGACTGAGAAATGAGAAGGCAAAGATGCTTCTTAAAACCAATAGGCGGCCTGGTCAACGTATTGGCAAAGTCTGGCGAGAGTGTTTGAGAATTTAGTGGCTGTTTCAGTTCTTGAATTACCGAACTTGAGTTCGGCGTTCCCAAGGCTATCGAAACACCTTCACGGAATATTCGCCAGGAGCGCAGAGCCCCGTAAAGAGTCTTATCGCATTTTCCTCAAAAGCTCGTTGAGGTTGTTCCTGACTATTATGGTGTTCGGATGATCGGCACCAAGCGCTTTTTCAAGAATTGCTACTGCCCTGCGACTGAGCAGCTCCGCTTCTGAGTACTCACCCTTCACTTGCAGTAATCCAGCAAGATTGTTCAGGCTCGTCGCAACATAGCAGTGATTAGAGCCAAACGTTTTTTCCCAGATCGCAAGCGAACGGCGATAGAGTGGCTCGGCTTCGACGTACTTAGCCTGCGCCTGAAGCAATGCCGCAAGAATGTTCAGGCTTGAGGAAACAGAGGGATGATCGGAGCCAAACGCTTTTTCCTTTATCGCAATCGAACGACGACAGAGCGGTTCCGCTTCTGAGTATTTACCCTGAGCTAGCAGTAATCCTGCAAGATTGTTCAGGCTCCTTGCCACATCAGGGTGATCGGGCCCAAGTTCTTTTTCCCTAATCTCAAGTGAACGACGATAAATCGACTTCGCTTCGGCGTACTTGCCCTGATCTTGCAGCAATCCAGCAAGATTGTTTAGATCTGCTGCGACGATAAGATGATCCTTGCCCAATTCATTTTCATCAATCACAAGCGCACGACGAAAAAGCGGTTCAGCTTCGGCGTACTTGCCCTGCTTGTTCAGTACTATGGCCTGCCTGATCAGTTCTGTAGCCAGATCGGCTGGTTCAACGGCCTGACTGGCTGGAGCCTGCGCTACTGGTTATTTTTGCCTTCTTCCCGACTGATGAAGAACTCCAGGCTGGAACAGGAGTAAAAATAGAGGTCGTGAGAAAAGCAAGCAGAACAAGATGGATTGTGGCTATGGATTTTTTCATGCTGGTTGAGAAGGCGTTGAGAATCGAAAAAACACTCTTTAAAAAGATCGTGAGGTTTTATTGCAATAACAACGTAACGCATAAAAATTTATTACTTCGCAACCTTGTTGTATCGAGCTTGAGGATCCAACAATTGATAGCTAAATGACAAAACAAGGATAATGCTGAAAACTGATACAGAAAAAGCAAGTGGGAGTTACTGAGCGAAATGAAGATCGTCCCCTAATTTTTTGAGGCACGGGCATCGCAAAAAACAAAAAAATAGGGGACGTTGTTCCGTAAGATAGAAGTTTGCCTCAAAAAATCGCTACAAACGAGAAGCCAGAGAAAGTTACTGAGTGAAATGATGATCGTCCCTTAATTTTTCGGGCATAAAAAAAGCGGGGATACTCTCCCCGCCTTTTGAAAAACGATATTCCGGATATCAGCCCTTGCGTTTCTTTTTGTTGCCGGTAAAGAATTCGGTCTCTTTGCCTGCTGGTTTGAAGGGTTTTTTAAAGCTCTTTTTGGGGCCGTAGGCTGACTGGCGATCCTGCTCTTCGACCTTGGAGAGTCTCAACTGCCGACCACATACTCTCACCTTGCGAAGTTCATGAAAGATATCATCCGGCATACCTTTTGGCAGTTCGACTGTGCTGAAGGTTTCGCTGATCGAAATATGGCCGACTGATTCGGGATCGAGTCCAACTTCGTTAAGAATGGCTCCGAGAATGTTTCCGGCTTTCACACCGTGCTCACTGCCAACCTCAAGACGGTACCTCTCCTTGCTTTCGTCGCCATAAGTTTCGCTCTTGTCTCTCCTCCTGGCTGGTGAACGATCACGATCTGAACCACGATCCCTGTCTGAACCACGGTCACGATCCCTTGATCCTTCACGGTCATCGCTCGGCCTGCTTCTCTCAGGCTTGTTGGATAAGAGCAGCGGAGTGTCGCCCTGAACCATTGACGCAAGCGCAGCGGCAGCCTCTACAACCGGCACATCGTGCTCGTGGCAATACTGCTCGATAAGGTTGGTGA
Source organism: Chlorobium sp. (assembly GCA_005843805.1). Taxonomy (GTDB): domain Bacteria; phylum Bacteroidota; class Chlorobiia; order Chlorobiales; family Chlorobiaceae; genus Chlorobium. Next base: position 12,208 of record SZXY01000051.1, on the reverse strand, counting down.
AAAATCCAAGATCTTCAGCGGCAATCCTGTCGGTAATGCGCTGGTTGAACTTGGCAACTCTCTTGTTGTTGATGATTTCCGTTGAAGGAAGCTCCATCAGCTCGATGCGGCTGTGGGTCGCCTTTTCAATGGCATAGAGCATGTTTTTCTCTCTCGGAGAGACAAACAGAATGGTGTCGCCACTGCGTCCTGCACGGGCAGTACGTCCGATGCGATGGACATAGGATTCCGTATCGGAAGGAATATCGTAGTTGATGACATGACTGATGCGCTCGACGTCAAGACCGCGTGCGGCAACGTCGGTAGCAATGACGATACTCAGTGTACCATCTTTCAACTGATCGACCGTGCGTTCACGCTGGTTCTGGGCCATGTCGCCGTTCAGGGCGGCAGCGCCGTATCCCCTTGCCTGAAGCTTTTCGGCAAGTTCGATCGTCATGGTTTTGGTGCGTACAAAGATAAGCATACCATCAAACGGCTCGACTTCAAGGATTCTGGTAAGGATGTCAAGCTTGTGGCTTCCACCTACTACCCAGTAACGCTGACGAATGGTATCGACCGTTGAGGTCTTTGACTGTATGGTAATTTGTTCCGGGTTGTTCAGATACTTCTGTGCAATACGACGGATCGGCTGTGGCATGGTAGCAGAGAAAAGAGCTACCTGTCTCTCTTTTGGGGTCTGATCGAGAATCCACTCGACATCATCGATAAATCCCATGCGGAGCATCTCGTCTGCTTCATCAAGCACAAGACACTGCAGTGAGGAAAGATCAAGGGAACCGCGACGCATGTGATCCATAACGCGACCGGGAGTACCGACCACAACATGAACACCACGTTTCAGCATACGGAGCTGAATGCCGTAATCCTGTCCACCATAGATAGGAACGACATGAAACCCCTTGAGATATTCGGCGTAACGCTGAAAAGCCTCTGCAACCTGGATGGCCAGCTCTCTTGTCGGAGCAAGCACAAGAGCCTGCGGCTGAGTCATTGCAAGGCGGATATTGGAAAGTATCGGAAGGGCAAAAGCTGCTGTTTTTCCGGTACCGGTCTGTGCCTGCCCGAGAACGTCACGTCCTTCGAGAAGCAGCGGGATAGTCTGGGCCTGAATCGGGGTAGGATTTTCATATCCAACCTCTTCAAGCGCTCTCATTAAAGGTTCGGCAAGCTGAAGGCTGCGAAAATCCTTCAGCGATTGAGTCTGTTCGCTCATTGTGTTATTTCCTTTCCTGTATCATTGAAAAAATGCCTCAAACGAGGCGGAGTGGCAGCAATGCAGGAAAGAAAAAACTGAAGAAGAGTTCTCATCCACCGAAAACATACAGGCAACTTCAGACAAGGCCGAGTGCCATCGTTTCGTCACAAACACAATTGAATTTCAGGGCCAGTGCGACCCTCGAATTTCACTGCGTTCTTTCTTAGCATATTTACCACGCATTAAAAACGTCAGCATAGTACGATTTATTTTTGTAAAAGACGAATTTATTTTTATCCAGAAGGGGAAAAGGTCTCACGCAAAGACGCGAAGGCGCAAAGTGGAGAAAGAAATAGCATGGTTTGTCTGGTGTGACTGCTTTTCCTGGCGGCGTTGCGGCTTGGCGTGACCAATTGAAGAGTGACTCACGCAAAGGGTGGATCAAGGATTTGTACCCTATCAAAATACCGATCCATTGACATTCTTATAAAAAGTTAGTGCTTTATTGAAAACTGGTCCCAAATAAAAATATGTATTTTCAATAAAATTATTGCTTTATTTTTTTGGACTTAACCATCACGCAATGGCGTCAAAAGATTTTCGCAAAGTACCCGGTACTCGGCTCCTGAGGGATGGAGGATTGATTCGTAAAGTGAGAGCGAGGTGAGCGACCCCCGCCACTCGACCGATTCTGGCAGCGCGGAAAAGTCCATCCGTTCTCGCCAGGAAAATCTTGCAAGGGTGAGATGCAGCAGAAACTCCCTTTCGTCTGGAGCAGAGCCAAGCTTTGCCTGAAGTTCTCGGCGCAGTTCGTGGAGCTTGTCGGGAGCTTGCCCGATGGCCCAGATAAGGCGGGTTTTGCGCTTTGAGGAGGTGGCTGCAATGGTGTCGAAGCTCAGCGGAACAGGAGGAAACATGGCTGCAACCTCATGCACTATCCGGCAGACCTCTTCGATATCGCTGCACTGCCAGGGTGGCACGAGTGTTATGTGCAGGTGCTCATGCTTCAGCCAGCGAACGTGGTACTCTGGATGAGATTCCCGAAAAAGTGCCGCCGACCGGCGGAGTTCCGTCCAGGCTGGAATGGCGACAAATACCCGTTTTCCCTTTGACATAGAAGCACCCCCTTTTTGCGGCTTTTTAAATTTTACCATTTTTTGGCGGAAGAAAGAGGGTGGTTGACTTTTTTCGTACATTTAAGCTGATTTTTGACCCGAACTTGCCTCCTCTTATGAAGAAAAAGAACTCTCCCGCCCTTTCGCTCTATACCCTGCTCTTCCCTGCCCTTCACGGAACAGCTCGTATTTTCAGTGCATTGCACCCGAAGCTGAAGAGTTTTTTTGCCCTGCGTGAGGGATTGCTCGAGGAGCTTGAAAAAAAAGTTGCCGCCCTGCCACCCTCCCCTTTCAGGCTCTGGGTTCATGCCGCTTCGGTGGGTGAATTCGAGCAGGCGCGTCCTGTCATTGCGGCTCTGAAAGCTCAACATCCAGAGATTGCCGTTTTTGTCTCTTTTCTTTCCGATTCCGGTTACAACGCCCGAAAAAATTTCCCTGACGCTGCCGCTGTGTTCTATCTGCCAATTGATACAGAAGCCAATGCCCAAAGGCTTGTTTCGCTGCTCAAGCCTGATCTCCTGCTGCTCATGCGATATGATTTCTGGCCAAACCATCTTCTGGAAGCAAAAAAACAGGGTGCAAAGCTGATCCTTGCCGCTGCGGTGCTGCAAAAAAATTCACTCTACTTCAAGCCTGCAGCAAAAGAGTTTTACCGGAGCATCTTTCACCTTTTCGATCAAATCTATACGGTTTCAGAAGAGGATACACGTGCTTTCAGAGAGAGATTCAACTGCCAGCGGGTCGAAACCGCAGGCGATCCCCGTTTTGACCAGGTTTTGCTGAGAAGCCGCAACTCCGCGAAGGTCACTCACCTGAAACCGTTCTTTGAGCATCGCACTGTACTGGTAGCCGGAAGCGTCTGGGAGAAAGACGAGATGGTGTTGCTCGATGCGTGGCAGGAGCTTGCAGAACGCCCATCACTGATTCTGGTGCCTCATGAGGTCAACCCTGAAAACATGGAACGCCTCTACTGCAACCTTCAATTCCGCTCGCTTGCTTATCTGCCGGTTTCGGCTCTGAATGAAACCTTTGATCCGGAACGGCAAGTGCTCGTGATTGACCAGACCGGATACCTTGCAGAACTTTACTCTCTTGCTTCGATGGCCTATGTCGGAGGTGGGTTTGGCGTCAATGTGCACAACACGCTCGAACCGGCAGTCTACGGCATTCCGGTTCTCTTTGGCCCCCGCTGCCACAACTCCCCTGAAGCAGAAGGGCTCGTGGCTGCTGGTGGTGCATCAATCATTCATGACAAACCCTCACTTGCCGCCATCCTGAGCACCCTGACAACCAACACTGCAGAAAGAACAAAAAGAGGTGAAGCTGCCGGTAAATTTGTTAAAGAACGAACCGGTGGCACATCAATGATCGTCAAAGGTATAGAGCATTTTCTTTCTGCGCTGAAATACGCTTGAATAAACCCCTTACCGGCAGGAATCAATGCCCGGCAATACCTCTTTTTTGGTAAGATCCTGGCTACCGATGATTCCGCCAATTACACTCTTTCGCTCCACAATATCCCCTCCTTAAAAAAACGATTATCAGACTGTTTCCATGTTTTCCCAAAACTCATTCACTGTAGAAGTTAACACCAGAAAACAATATAACTATTTATGATAATAGATATATAACGATTCGCTGGGCGTGCATTTTCCCGTGTTACACCTGCGCGAAAATGAGTGGAAATAAGTTTATGGAATTTTATAAACAATTGTTAATATTAGTATATTTATACAAAAATGTACAAAAACCAAACTACCAATTAGCCATGGGACGTATTGCAAAAAAGCTGACCGACCTTATCGGAAACACTCCGTTGCTCGAGCTTCAGAATTTCAATCGTGAGCACAAGGCCCTGGCAACGATCATTGCCAAACTCGAATATTTCAATCCCGGTGGAAGTGTGAAGGATCGCATCGGATTCTCCATGATCGAAGCGGCTGAAAAAGCGGGGTTAATCAACAGTGAGAGCGTCATCATAGAACCAACAAGCGGCAATACCGGCATTGCCCTCGCCTTTATCGCTGCAGCCAAAGGGTATCGCCTGATCCTTGCCATGCCTGAAACCATGAGTGTTGAACGTCGCAACCTTCTCAAGGCACTTGGCGCTGAACTGGTTCTGACACCCGGTTCGGAAGGAATGCCCGGTGCTATCCGCAAAGCCGATGAACTGCACGCAGAGTACCCCAACTCATTTGTCCCGCAACAGTTTAAAAATCTTGCAAATCCTGAAATTCACCGCAAGACAACTGCTGAGGAGATCTGGAAAGACACCGACGGCGACATCGATATCTTTGTCAGCGGTGTTGGCACCGGCGGCACCATTACCGGTGTTGGTGAGGTGCTCAAACAGAGAAACCAGGAGGTAAAAATTGTTGCAGTCGAACCATTCGATTCACAGGTCATTGCAGGCGGCAAACCTGGACCCCACAAAATACAGGGTATCGGCGCCGGTTTTATGCCTGAGATCCTCAACAAGGAAATTATAGACGAAATTGTCCCGGTAAAAAACGAGGATGCACTGCGTACCGGTCGAGAACTGGCAAGAACTGAAGGACTCATTATCGGCATCTCTTCGGGGGCCGCCGTTTACGCCGCACTGCAGCTTGCCCTGCGTGAAGAGAATAAGGGAAAACGCATTGTCGTTATCCTGCCCGATACTGGCGAGCGCTACCTCTCGACGCTGCTCTACCACTTTGACGATGAACCGGTCGTCATTTAAGAGAGAGCACTTTTTGGGGATTCAACGCCAATTGTTCACCGATCAACTTTAAACCACAGGAAAAGGCCATGTCAAACGAACCACTTGAACAAAACAGCCAGCTTCAGCGCAGTGTAACGACACATGTCGCAAGAAATCTGGCCAATACTACCAAAACTCCTCCCCAGATGATGTCCATCACCCCGAGATGGATACTCAAGCTTCTCCCCTGGGTTCATGTTTCGTCGGGCACATACCGCGTCAACCGCACCAAGATAGAGCTGCAGAAACCCGAACGTATCGGCATAGATTTTCATGGTGGAATCGCCTCGTTCAAACCCGATGCGCTTAAAAGCATTCCACTTTTTGCATCTTTTGATGACGAGACCATTGCCGGTCTGGCCAAAAAGTTTGTGCTTGAAGAGGCTGAGCTTGGCAACACCCTGATTCTTGAAGGTGAGGATCGCCATAAAATCTTCATCATCGCTCACGGTCAGGTTGAAATCCTCAGCAAGGGGTTGCATGGCGAAGATTTGCGCATTGCACTGCTCTCTGATGGTGAATACTATGGCGAAGAAGAACTGGTTTCCGGAAAACCTTCCTCAGTCACCATCCGCACCATCACTCCCGGTTCCTATTTCTCTCTCTCCAGCGGAGATATCGAAAAACTTTTCCAGGAATCTCCCTCTCTTAAGGAGTCATTCCAGAGTTCAGTCGAAGAGTACCTGAAAATACGCTCCACCGTCAATACCCACGGTGAAAAGCACATCGACCTGGTCGCCGGATTTGCTGAAAACATTGAAATACCGGAAACTTATGTCGATTATTCCAATAAGCCCCGTGAGTACTCGCTGCAGGCAATTCAAACCGTGGTGCGTGTCCATACCCGTGTTTCCGACCTCTACAACGAGCCCTATAACCAGATCGAGCAGCAGATGCGCCTCACCATCGAGGGCATCAAGGAGCGTCAGGAGTGGGAGTTCATCAACAACAGGGAGTTTGGTCTGCTGCATTCCGCCGATCCCGGCCAGCGCATCAGTACCCGCTACGGCACCCCGACACCCGATGACCTGGACGACCTCCTCACCAAGGTATGGAAAAAACCGGCATTCTTTATCGCTCATCCAAAAGCCATTGCCGCCTTCGAGCGCGAATGCACCTGGCGTGGCGTTCCTCCGCCAACCATAAACCTCTTTGGCACCCCGGTGCTGACTTGGCGCGGTGTACCGCTTGTGCCTTGCGACAAGCTTGAGATCAACAAAAACAACAAGTCAGGCCAAGGTACCACCAACATCATCCTGCTGCGTGTAGGCGAAAATGAGCAGGGCGTGGTAGGACTCCACCAGGCCGGAATTCCCGGAGAGATCAGTCCAAGCCTGTCGGCAAGGCTTATGGGTCTCGACAAACTTGGTGTTGCTTCCTATTTGCTGACGCTCTACTCATCTCTGGCCGTCCTGACCGATGATGCTCTGGCTGTGCTTGAAAACGTCGAAGTGGGATACTATCACGATTACGAACATCGCCAGTTGGGCACCAAAGTAAAGTAGAAGAGCGCCCATAAACCGCCTGCAGAGAGAGCATTCGGAATTTAATTTTCCGGACTCCCTCTGCAGATTACCCTTGTGAGTTATGCCAAACGAACATGAGCAACCAAACATGCCGGGAATTGAGAGTGAGGCGCTGAACCCGGTGATGATTGCACAAATAGCAAGCCGCCTGTTCAATGAGTTTCCGGAGGCTGGAAGCTTCCCGAAATATGAGACCGATATTGCCGCTACCCCGTCGGCAGCAACATCGGCCATCAGTGATAAAACCATGCTTGCACAGCAGCCCTCTTCAGGGCAGTTCCCGGTTGCCGATCTCCACCAGCAGGAGCTGGCGGGAGCATCGAGCCTCCCTTATTTTGGAGACGAGGCTCCGGCGATGCCGCAGCATGAGTACTATTTTCTTTCTGGTTCTCCCGAGAAAAAAGAGAAGCCGCTGGGTCATCATGCCAACAAGCTGACCGACCAGCAGAACTATTCGGACAACAAAAACGGCTCGTACGGGCTCGACCAGTTCATCAGCCGAACCCTCCCCCCTACACCTGAAAGTGCAGAGGGTTTTCCAGGTGCCAATCCAGAAAGCATTGCGCCCTTTTTTACCACACTGAACGAAGGACTGCCTTCGGAGGATGATTTCTCTTTCCGGCTGCTGCTTGCTGCCGCACAGGATCCGGCTCAGGCCGCAGGTACACTTCCGTCGGCAAATCTACTGCAGAGCGCTAACCCGCAGAGTGCCACCCCTGAAGCTTTTTCCTCAAGCCAGATGCTGGAACAGATCCCGGAACTTCCCGGAAGAGCTGGTGGTCCGCAGGAGGGGCAGTGCTATGCAGAAAAACTCTACAGAACCTTCGAGCAGGAGCAGGGCAGCCCCGATCTTGAGGCGGTCTTTCAGTCGCTTCGCGGTGTCTCGCCGTTGCCCGTCAGCGATAGCGCAAGCCTCCCCTTCTCTGGATTTGAATCCCCCGGAAAAGCTCCTGCTCCGGTCTTGCCAATCGGCTCGTCACAAACGCCTGAGCAGCCTCACCAGCCCTTCAGCCAGCCTTTCAGTCTGCCGGATGCGCCCCATGAACCCTACTATTTTCTGCGTGAGCCCAAACAACCGGTTCATCAGGCTGAAGGGTTTGATGTAGCCACCATTCGCAAGGATTTCCCGGTGCTGCACCAGAAAATTCACGGCAAACCGCTGGTCTGGTTCGACAATGCCGCTACAACGCAGAAACCGCTGAGCGTTATCAACGCTGTAGCGCAGTTCTATGCCACCGATAACTCCAATATTCATCGTGGCGCACACACGCTTGCGGCCCGTTCAACCGACGCCTACGAAGGGGCTCGTGAAAAGGTGAGGCAGTTTATCGGTGCCGGATCGACCTCTGAAATCATTTTTGTCCGGGGCACAACTGAAGGAATCAACCTGGTGGCGCAAACCTGGGGCAGAAAGTTTCTCCAGCCAGGCGACGAAATAGTTCTCTCCATCCTCGAACACCACGCAAATATTGTACCGTGGCAGATGGTGGCACAGGAAAAAGGGGCTCGCATCAAGGTTGTGCCGGTCAACGACCGGGGTGAGATCATCCTTGAAGAGTACACCAAACTGCTTGGGCCACGCACACGGTTGGTCTCACTGACCCAGGCCTCCAACGGTCTCGGCACCATTCTGCCGGTCAGGGAGATGATCCAGCTTGCCAAGCGGTTTGACGCGAAGGTACTGATTGACGGCGCACAGTCTGTTGCCCACATACCGGTCAACGTGCAGGATCTCGATGCCGATTTCTTTGTCTTCTCAGGTCACAAGATCTTTGCCCCAACCGGCATCGGCGTCGTCTACGGCAAACGGGAGCTACTCGAAGCAATGCCTCCCTGGCAGGGTGGCGGCAACATGATCAAGGATGTGCGCTTCGAGGAGACCATCTACAACGAAGCGCCAGCTAAATTCGAAGCAGGAACACCTTCGATTGGAGACGCCATCGGGCTTGGTGCAGCACTCGACTATGTGCGCAAAATAGGGCTCGACAACATTGCCCGATACGAGCATGAGCTCACGGAGTATGGCACCGAACGACTCAGCGCCATTCCGGGCCTGCGCCTTATCGGCACCGCCCGAAACAAGGTGGGCGTTCTCTCCTTTGTGCTCAACAATCTCCCAAACGAGGAGGTAGGCAAGCTGCTCGACCGCGAAGGCATTGCGGTTCGCACCGGCCACCACTGCACACAGCCATCACTGCGCCGGTTCGGGGTAGAAGGAACAATTCGACCTTCTCTGGCATTCTACAATACCAAAGCCGAAATTGACCGTCTTGCCGAGGTCATCCATCATATTCAGCGACGATAAAGCGGATTTCATTACTGCCCTGTAAAACAAGGAGAATCCTGACAAAAAGGGATATCTCCTTGTTTTATATAAGGTAGCGCTTACGCCACCCAACTGCCGTTGACATCTCCCAGAACAATACCAATCAGGTGCAACTGCTGATCGGTGTTGAGCGTCTCAGTTGCCGGATTGGGATGCCAGACTACATGAGTTCTTGACATGCTCTCACTTCCAACACTATCTGCCACGAACACCCACTCCTTTGCAGGCGCAGCGGGATTCTTGACAGCCATCTTCAGGATATTGAGCGCATCGGCTGATTTGATCTGTCCATCTTTGTTCACATCTGCTGCAAGAAACTGATAGGACGATGCTGCGCTTCCGTCAGCATTGGGACTTATCCCTACCGCCATCTTAAGGGCTGCAAGTGCATCAGCAGATTTGATGGCGTTGCTTTCGGGAGTCCCGGTAACCTTGGCAGTGGTCAGGTCATAAGTTCCTGAAGTCATCTGAAGGTGCTGATAGAGGCCATCGACGCCAGTGGTCATGCTGTCTGATGCGATGCCGAAAGCAGGAACGTTATCGCTACCCAACTGAGCGGAACTCAAGGAGAGTTCAAAGTGCTGCGGGTTGGTCGGTGCGGTAAGCGTCAGAGTTCCAAGCTTTAGGAGCCCGGCAGAGAGTGGGTTCAAGCCCATACCAGCGAGAAGAAACATCCCGGAAACCCCGGTATTGGCCACAGAACTCCATCCGGATGGCAGCCCGGTTGCATCTACCCATGTTGCAGCAGATCCTGCAGGAAGGGCAAGTTGCAGTTGCAGACTGCCAATATCTGTTTTAGCTGAAGTTTCCCATATTTCAAGGCTTCGGCTTCCGTCAGCGTGCACCACGATATTGCGGAATTCCACCAGTTGTGAACCGGCAGCGGCAGGAGCTGTAGCAAGAGTACTCGTAACGCCTGCAATGGCTCCACCTGTCTTCCAGAACTTCACGTCTCCAGTGAGGTCATGGAATGTCAAGGGCGACGCCGTCGTAAAATCATAGCTTGACGTTCCTGCATAACTGTTGCTGGAAGTGTCATTGACAACACCCGCTGCAAGAGTGATGAAGTAGTGTGTGTCGTTCTGCAAGTCAGCCGTCGGGTTGATGGAAAGTGTATTGCCCGAAATGGTGATGTTCGTGCTGGTGGCTGCGTCATAGCTCTCAACAACTGCTCCGGTTTCTGAACCAGTGTGAATTTCAATCAAGCCACTCCCTTTCTCTATCAATTCACTGAACGTGAGGACAACGTTGCTGCCGGTGGCGACACCAGTTGCCGCATCTGCAGGACTGAAAGCGTTGACTGTCGGTGCAGTCGTGTCTGGAGCCACTAATGCTGTAGATGCGCTGCTGAGACTCTCGTTCGTACCCTGGCCGTCCGTATAACTGGCAACAACCATAATGCCTTGCCCAACCTCTGCCTGTGTGAGGGTATAGGAGATGCCTGTAGCTCCGGAAATATCCACTCCGTCTGCCTGCCACTGGTAGTGAATAGTGCCGAGTCCGTCCGCATCAGCCAGAGTTGTTGAATCCGCCGTGAGCGTCTGACCCTTTATTGCCAGGCCACTGATCGTCACATCGCCTGTCGGAGAATCGTTGACCGGCATAACACTTACGGCCTGGTTCACTGAGCCTGAAGCTCCGAGTTTGTCTGTAACTGTTAAGGTAATTGAGCGTTCAGCACTGCCAGGGGTGTCGCTGCTGTTGTTGAATGTCAGGGATCGTGCAACTTCCTGTACCAGTGAGTTTGTAGCACTTGCATTGAAAATGAAGTGCCATGCTGTACCACCAGCAACTGAAACAGCATCGGACGAACCGATTTCAGTTGTGCCTGCCATAAGTTTGTTGCCTGCAGTGTCAAGCCAGATACCAGTGCCACTTGCTGTAGAAAGAGTCAGCTTGTCGGCAGCTTCAGCATGGGAAGTGATCTGCACCATCAACGACCCGCCATTCCAGCTTGCCTCTCCGTCGATATCGTTGATTTTAATCCCACTTGTAAACGTAATCGGCGTTTGTTCAAAGAATTGTTCGGTGAATGCTCCCAATCCAATATTTTTCATCACCAGGAGGTGATCACTGCCGAAATTCGAAACAATCAGATCAAGCTTACCGTCTCCATTGACATCTGCACTTGTAACGGAAGAAGGCGATTTTCCTGTCGCATAATAGACTTTGGGGGCAAAGGTACCATCGCCATTGTTTTGCAACAACGAGACAGTATCACTCCAGACGTTCGAAACGATCAGATCGATCTTGCCATCACCATTGGGATCAACACTCGTCACTGAATGAGGATAGCTTCCCGAAGCATAATCAACTTTGGCGGCAAAGGTGCCATCACCATTGTTAAGAAACACCGAGACGTTATCACTCAAGTAGTTCGCAACGATCAGGTCAGCCTTGCCATCCAGATTGACATCCGCACTCGTCACCGACACAGGATGAGATCCCGTAGAGTAATCAACTTTGGCGGCAAAAGTGCCATCACCATTGTTTAGCAACACCGAGACGTTATCACTCAAGTAGTTCGCAACGATCAGATCAGCCTTGCCATCCAGATTGACATCCGCACTCGTCACAGAATAAGGCTCGGTTCCTGCAGTGTAATCAACTTTGGAGGCAAAGGTACCATCGCCATTGTTTTTAAACACCGAGACGCTATCACTCGCATAGTTCGCAGAAATCAGATCAGCCTTGCCATCCAGATTGACATCCGCACTCGTCACAGAATAAGGCTGGCTTCCTGTAGTGTAATCAACTTTGGCGGCAAAGGTGCCATCACAATTGTTTTTAAAAACTGAGAGTGTACCGCTGTATGTGTTCGCAACGATCAGATCAGCCTTGCCGTCTCCATTGAGGTCCGCACTCGTCACAGAATATGAAGTGCTTCCTGTATCGTAATCAACTTTGGAGGCAAAGGTACCATCGCCATTGTTTAGCAACACCGAAAGACTATAACTCCCGTAGTTCGCAACGATCAGATCAGGCTTGGAGTCGCCATTGAGATCGGCACTCGTCACGGATGAAGGAGCGCTTCCTGTAGTGTAATCGACTTTATCAAATAAAGGGACTATCGGCAGAGAAATATCCGGGGCATGATTGACAATTACTGATGCTGTAGACGCACTGCTGACGCTCTCGTTAGTGCCCTGGCCGTCCGTATAACTGACAACAACCGTAATACTTTTCCCAACCTCTGCCTGCGTCAGGGTATAGATGCTGCCTGTAGCTCCGGAAATATTCACTCCGTCTGCCTTCCACTGCAAATGAATGGTGCCGAGTCCGTCCGCATCAGCCAGAGTT
>SZXY01000206.1 GCA_005843805.1 Chlorobium sp. | reverse complement strand
TCAGAAGGAGGTTGATCTCTTCCTTGTGTTGTTCGGCAAGCTGGATGGCATCGCTCGGCGTAGCAGCAGCAAGTACCGTATATCCGTTTTGTTCAAACATATCCTTGCAAAGGACGAGGATATCGGGTTCATCTTCAACCAGAAGAATTGTTGCCTTGCCATGAGTGACAGCAAGCTCTGGTTGTGCTTTACTCTCTGCTGGTTTGGCAACCCCTGCAATCTCCTCATACCGGGGCAAGTAGATTCTGAATGTGCTTCCTTTTTGCCGTTTGCTCTCGCATTCGATGTAACCGTTGTTCTGTTTGATGATGCTGTAGATGATCGACAACCCGAGTCCGGTTCCCTGGCCCACCGCCTTGGTGGTAAAGAAGGGTTCGAAAATATAGGGAAGATGTTTTTTGTCGATACCATGCCCGTTGTCAGTGACGGAAAGCACCACGTAATCACCGGGTTCCTTGTTGAGGTGACGAGCGATGCAATCGCTCTTATCGAGATGAAGCCGGCTTGTTTGAATGGTGATCTGGCCGTTTTTCTCTATTGCATCACGAGCGTTGACGCACAGGTTGGCAAGAATCTGGTCAAGATGAACCGGTTCAATCTTGACCTTTGCAGGTTCACTTTCGGGTTTCCATACGAGTGTGATATCTTCGCCAATCAGCCGCTTGAGCAGGGTCATCATATCCTCAACCGCCCTGTTGAGTTCAATTATTTTTGCTGTTACGCTCTTGTTGCGGGCAAAGGCAAGCAGTTGCTGGCTCAAATCAGCCGAACGGGTGGCTGCCGTATGGATAGCCTCAAGGTTCGCATGGATAGGCAGTTCCGGCACAACATCCTGGAGGGCCATTTCAGTATATCCAAGGATGACGCAGAGCATGTTGCTGAAGTCGTGTGCTATGCCTCCCGTAAGGCGACCAACAATCTCCATTTTCTGTGACTGGATCAGCGCTTCCAGCGTCTTCTTTTCCCTTATTCCGGCAAGCTTGGTGTCGATGATGTCACGGGCTATGTCGGCCAGAGCGCTTACCCAGCGTATATCTTCCTCGTCATAGTAAAACGGCTTGTTGGCTACCCCAAGCATTGCCATGACGCTCTTGCCTTTCATGACCGGAACAACCAGTGTTCTTGTGATGCCTGGATGATTGTCTGGCCTGCCATTAAGTGGCCAGAACGCACTGTAATCGTTATGAATCACCGCTTTTTGTTCCTGCAGGGCATCTCTCCATAGCACAGATGTGTCGAGGGAAGGATGCTTCTTTTTATATCCGTTCATCCAGCCATTTTTTTTGACGGTATTGCTCGACCATACCTCAAGTGACGGTGCGTTATCATCCATGAGCAGGTGGCAGAATCCAATAGAGCTTTCTGTAACTTTTTCGGCTTTGTCGAGTGTGGCCTGGATCAGTTCCGGCACGGAGTGGTTCTTTGCCATCTCCAGGAGGTGAAGGCGAAATTCCGTTATGAGTTCAAGTCGCTTATGCTCGGTGTCATCGTGAATAATTGAATAAAGCATGATTTTTCCTGCAATCTCAATGCCCGAACTTAATACATCAACATTGCGGATGGAACCATCTTTCCTGCGATGACGAAATTCAAAATAGGTTTTCATTGACCGTTTGCATTTTCCCATCTCTTTTTTCACTGCTTCAGGCGGCAGGATATTGATTTGCTGCATCTTCATCTGACGTAGTTCCTCAACCGACCATCCATAAAATTTCGCTGCTGCCTGATTGGCATCAACGATATCGCCTGTATCGGGATTGATAAGCATCTTGATGGCAGAATGACTTTCAAACAGGTGTCTGAAACGCTCTTCACTTTCCCTCAGTTTTTCTTCAGCAAGTTTGCGCTCGGTGATATCGTGAATGATGGTATAGAGAAGCTCCTTTCCTTCGATCCTTACCTTATTGCTGAATACTTCAACATCGCACAAAGAGTTGTCTGCCCTGCGATGGCGAAACAAAAAACTGTTTTGTTCCGATGAGCTGATTTTTTTCAGATTTTTCTTAACCGTTGCAGGCGAAAGAATACTGAGCTGCTCTATCTTCATCTTGCGAAGTTCATCCAAGGACCAGCCGTAAAATTCTGCGGCCTTTGGATTGGCGTCAACGATAGCGCCTGTATCAGTATCAATGAGAAGCTGTATTGCTGAATTACTTTCAAAAAGGGTTCTGAACCGTGCCTCACTCTCTTTCAGCTTTTGTTCAGCCTGTTTGCGCTCGGTGATATCGTGAATGATGGAATAGAGAAGCTCTTTTCCTGCAATTTCAATCCTGTTGCTGAACACCTCCACATCACGAATAGAATCGTCAAACCTGCGGTGGGAAAATACAAAGCAGCTTTGCTCTGATGATCTTATGTTCTCCAGATTAATTTTCACCGTTTGAGGCGAATTAATACTGAGCTGCTCTATCTTCATCTTGCGCAGTTCCTCAACCGACCATCCATAAAATTTCGCTGCAGCCGGATTGGCCTCAACGATAGCGCCAGTATCCGGATCAGTGACAAGCTGGATTGCGGCATGACTCTCAAAAAGTTTCCTGAACCGCTCCTCGTTTTTTTTCAGCTTTTGTTCAGCCTGTTTGCGCTCGGTGATATCTTCGAAGATGGCGAAGAACTCTCCCTTATTGCTACTGAAAGCAGAGATATCATGCCAGGCGTTCAAGGCTTTGATGTAGATTTCAAACCGTTCAGAAATGCCGCTCTCTGCAACTCTCGCAAATCGTTCCAGAAATTCAGGTATTGAATCGTGAAGAGTGGGCAGAATCTCGGAAGCTTTTCGGTTCACAACCTCTTTCAATCCGGTCAGTTTATAGAAAGCCGGGTTGACCGCTTCATGAATAAAATCAACAGCGACTCCCTTTTCGTAAACGATTCGGCAGTAGGCGCAGCCGTTGAGCAGGCTGTCAAAGAGATGACGAAATTTCTCCTGGCTGACGAATAGCGCGTCGTCGGTATGGCCGGGATTTTCGGTTGTCAGGTTGCTTATGTCGTTTTGCATGGCGATTGAAAGATCATGACTTCTCCGGTAGAGTCATTCGAAGTATTAAACCCCGTCGGCAGATATGTCAGCAGTTTGCAATAACCTGTAAACACATACTCGGTTGTCCTGATCTATAGGGTTGTGTTGATATTTTTGAATTAAATAACAAAATATAACCAGACAAACCTTTGGTATCGGTTATATGTTCCACCAAGTAGTAGATTTTGAAGGGGCAGCAGCAATGGCTGGAGACATTGCAAGTCGTTTGCTGCTCTTTTTATCAGGTTGAACTTATTTTTTTTCTGCTCTCTACTGTGGGTAGGAAGTTTTTCTGCCGTACTGTTTTCGGCAGTCAGAGGCTCTCTCTTGCATGGTATGGTTCGAGCGGTTTTATCTCCTTTTTCTCAGCTTTGCAAGTTTCAATAGCAGAGAGAGGTTTCTGAAGCATTTTCTCTTGCTGTACCCAGCGCGTCATGCGGTTTGGCGCTTGACTGCCCGGCGTTTCTGAGTGAAATGAGGCTCGTCCCCTGATTGTTTTTTGCACGATTTGTTATCAACACAGTGCCCTTGTCCAGCCAAAAAAAGCTGCTGAAACAATCGTTCTACTGTTTTCAAAATGGGCGAAACCATAATGACCATCGGATAATACCGTAGGGGCGGGGTCATCCCGCCCTCTTTCCATCCGTTCGTCATCCTCCGAACAGATAGTTTGGTGGTCATCTGACTG
>SZXY01000127.1 GCA_005843805.1 Chlorobium sp. | reverse complement strand
AGCATCAAGCTACCTGCAGAGTCACGCTGGTTCTTCACTGACCGCAGCTCTGGATTCATCCAGCCACTGCCTCTATGTTGACAACACAGGTGATGGTCAGGCTGACTTTATGATCCAGTTGACCGGCGTTTCGCACATTGATTCAAGTGCAATTGTTTTGGTCTCCTGATTCCCCCTAAGGTCGCACTCTTTACTCACCTGAAGGGTGCCTTGTGAAAACCCCGAGAACCCGCTTCCCAAAAGGAGGCGGGTTCTTTTTGTCGGGTAAATATTTGGTTATTTAATGAATACAATTTATCTTATAAAGCAGTACTTCGTTTTTTTTGTCACGTGCCGTTGAGTGTTTATCATTCTTTCGTGCGCTTTGTGAAGTGTAGTACTTGCTACATGTCGGTCGTTTATGAAAAAAAATGCAGAATATGTTGAATATAAGCGTGGCCTGTTGTGAAAGGAATTAAAGAAAAATCCCCCCTGCGCGATGCCATTTCTGCGCTTTTTCCCTTTCTCACGAAGACTTTTTATTTCAGTGTGGTTGTCAATGTGCTTGTTCTTGCACCGAGCGCATATATGATGGAGGTCTATGACCGTGTGGTCAACAGCCGGAGTCCGATGACACTTTTGATGCTTACGCTGCTTGTGGTCGGTGCATATATGTTGCTTGAGGCGCTTGAGTTGGTGCGTCGTCAGATCATGCATGAAGCAGGTAAGGAATTTGACAAGGGGTTGCGTGCGGGAGTGTTCAACTCTATTTTTTCTGCAAGACTTTTAAATCTTCCGATATCGGGTCCGCAGGCGTTGCGTGATCTTAAAGTTATTCGGGAGTTTATTCCCTCCCCGGCAGTACTGGCTTTTGTCGATGCTCCTCTTGCCTTGCTTATTCTTGTGATCATTTTTTTGATGAGCCCTGCTCTTGGATGGTTTGCTGTTGCTGGAGCAATTGTGCAGTTTGGTATAGGTGTGCTCAATGAGCGCCGCATCCGTGAGCCGATGCTGGCGGCTAATCGCAGTTCCGTGCAGGCCCAGAGCTACGCAGATGGTGTGATTCGCAATGCGCAGGTGATTGAGTCGATGGGAATGCTTTCTTATATTCACAAACGCTGGATGGGTCGCCAGCATGAGTTTCTTGTTCAGCAGGCGGTTGCTTCGGATCATGCGGGTACCAATGCGGCTTTGTCCAAGCTGGTTCAGAGTCTTTTGAGTTCCTTATTGCTTGGTATCGGTTGCTGGCTGACATTGAAAGGTGAGTTGCATGGCTCTGGAATGATTGTTGCTTCTATTCTTGGAGGCAGGGTGCTTGCGCCGCTTGTGCAGATTATCGGGAACTGGCGTCAGGTTGAGGGTGCCATGGAATCATTCACTCGGCTGGAGAGTTTACTGAAGGAGTTTCCCGAGAAGGAGAAAGGTATGGCATTACCGGCGCCAACAGGAGTGCTTTCAGTTGAAGGGCTCTTTGCCGGTGCGCCGAGAAGTCAGGTGCAGATTCTCAAGGGAGTAACCTTCAGGATGCTTGCTGGTGCCTCATTGGCGGTTGTGGGGCCTTCTGCTTCAGGCAAAACAACGCTGGCAAGGTTGCTGGTTGGTATATGGCCAGCTTTGCAGGGCAAGGTGAGGCTTGACGGGAATGATATTTTTCAGTGGGACAAGGAGGAGCTTGGTCAGTATGTTGGCTATCTTCCTCAAAATGTCGAACTCTTTGAAGGTACCATTTCAGAGAATGTTGCCCGTTTCGGTGAGCCGGATGAGGATAAGGTTCAGGAAGCTTGTCGTCTTGTTGGTCTGGATGGATTTATTTCCCAGTTACCAAAGGGGTATGATACCCAGATAGGAGATGATGGATCTTTCCTGTCGGGTGGTGAGCGGCAGCGTGTTGCTCTGGCCCGTGCGATCTATGGTTTTCCAAAGTTTGTGGTGCTCGACGAACCGAATGCCAGCCTCGATGATGCGGGTGATGCTTCGCTGGTTAATGTGATCAGGCAGTTGAAAGTTCAGGGTGTGACGGTGATTGTCATTACCCACAGGATGAATATTCTTGCGGTAATGGAGTATATGCTTGTGCTGGTTGATGGGCAAATCCAGCGTTTTGGTACCTGTCAGGAGGTGCTTTCAGCCTTGCAGACACCACCACCTGCGGCATCACAACAATCTTCAAACCCTCAGCCAAAGGCCTAACTCTTATCCGGAAGCAGATATTATTTCATGAAACCTGATTTTTTTGATCGCAGTGCCTTGGCCCGTCAACTCTGGCTTTTTCGCAGAGAGTTTATCTGGGTAGGCGTTTTCAGCATGATCGCCAATGTGTTGATGTTGACACCGACGATTTATATGCTTCAGGTCTATGGTCGTGTCATGAAGAGTGGCAGTGAACTGACTCTGCTTATGGTGACATTTTTTCTTGTGTTTTTTTATGTCATCATGGCTTTTGCCGAGTGGCTTCGCTCACGTCTTCTGGTGCGTGTTGGAGTCAGACTCGATGAGGGATTGAACTCGCTGGTGTTTAATGCGAGCTTTGAGGCTTACCTGAATCGTACCCGTCACAATGTATCGGAGGCGTTCTCTGATTTGACCAATATTCGTCAGTTTATGACAGCCAACGGCGTGATAGCGTTTTTTGATACTCCCTGGACGCCGGTCTATATTGCGGTTATTTTTCTTCTAAGTCCTTTTTTGGGCTGGCTTTCAGTTTTGTTTGCCGTTATACAGCTTGGGTTGACTTTTCAGACTCACCTGATAAGTTCCAAGGAGATCGAGAAGGCGGCAGATGCAGGAAATGACAGCTATCGTTATGTGCAGAGCAAGCTTCGCAATATTGAACCGGTGCATGCCATGGGTATGGCGGGGAATTTTCGCAGGCGTTGGCTCATGCTGCATGAAGATTCACTTGAAAAGGCGGAGTCTTCCCTTGATAGACAACATCGCCAGCAGGCTTTTGCCAAGTTTGTGCGTTACACCATGCAGTCGCTTACGCTTGGCGCAGGAGCTCTGATGGTTATAAAAGGAGAGATGGCTGTTGGCTCCATGATTGCGGCCAATGTGCTGATGTCTAAGGCTCTTCAGCCGCTTGACCTGATTGTTGCTACATGGAAGCCATTTATTCAGTCTCGTACGGCATTTTTTCGACTGGAAAAGCTTCTTGAGGATTTTCCGGAAAGTCATCCCGGAGCAAAACATCAGGATCCCCTTGGCGAGATAAGGCTCGAAGGGCTTTCTGCAACTGTCGAGGGGCGTCAGGCCCCTATTTTGCAAGACATTAATGTTGTTTTTCCTGCTGGCAGGGTAGTGGTGGTGATTGGTCCTTCGGGTTCGGGAAAATCAACACTGGCGCGCTGTATCGTTGGAGTGTGGCCGAAGCGGGAGGGGCGTGTGCTCATCGATGGTGAGCCGATAGAGAGCTGGGACAGGAAGGAGCTTGGGCCGCATATCGGCTATCTTCCGCAGGATATTGAGTTGTTTGATGGCTCGATTGCCGAAAATATTGCCCGTTTTGCTGAGATAGACCCGCTTAAGGTTATTGAAGCTGCAACGCGTACCGGTATTCATGAGATGATTTTGCGTTTTCCTCGTGGTTATGATACTCAGATAGGTGAGGCCGGTGGAATGCTTTCGGGTGGGCAACGGCAGCGACTTGGTCTTGCCAGAGCGATGTATGGCAATCCTGCAATTATTGTGCTTGATGAACCGAATGCAAACCTCGATGATGCAGGAGAGCGGTCGTTGCTTCAGGCCATAATGGATTTGAGAAAGGCCAATAAAACGGTTATTCTCATTACGCATCGTCCAAACGTTCTTGGGGTGGCAGATCTGTTGGCTGTTATGGAGGGCGGAAGGATTGTCCGTTGTGGGCTACGTGATGAGGTGATTGCAGCCTTGCGTCCCCCGGAGGTACGCCCTTCTGAAGCCTGATTCAATATTTGACAAATGTTTAAAGGATAGCAATGAGTATTCGTGATGTCATGGCAAAGATGAAGCCTGCTTCATCGCCAACAAATATGGTCGTAAAAGATGCAAAGTATAGTGATACCCGAAGTCCTATCCGGCTTGGTATATGGATATTGCTTGTCGGATTTGGAGGGTTTCTGCTCTGGGCGGCATTTGCGCCCCTTGATGAAGGTGTGCCTTCCCAGGGAATTGTAAGCATAGCCACAAAACGCAAGGTGGTAGAGAATCTGCGGGGTGGCAGAATCGAGAAGGTTTCTGTCAGGGAGGGTCAGATGGTTCAGGAAGGTGATGTGCTTATGACGCTTGACGCTCAGACGGCCAAAGCACGATATGATGAGGTGCATCAGCACTATATCGGTATGCGGGCTACTGCGGATCGCTTGATTGCGGAGCTGAGCGGTGCTGCTTCAATTACTTTTCACAAAGATCTTCATAACGATCCTGAACGGGCGATTGTTGAACAGAATATGAAGAACCAGCGCCAGCTCTTTTTGACGCGCAGGGTTAGTTTAAAGATTCTCAATGATCAACTTGCGGGCATAAGAACACTGGCGAAGGAGGGTTATGCACCTATAAGCCAGCAGCGTGATCTTGAGCTTAAGATTGCGGATTTCAAGTCAAATACAGCTTCCCAGTTTGCGCAGGTTCAACTTGAAGTGGAGGCTGATGCTGAAAAGGCCAGGGCACTTGCTGCTGAGCTTGAAGATACCGAGGTGCGTGCTCCGGCATCAGGTCAGGTGGTTTCTCTGCAGGTGCAGACTGTTGGAGCAATCATTCAGCCGGGCCAGAAGATTATGGATATTGTGCCTCTGCACGAGGGCCTGCTTATTGACGCCAAGGTTGCACCCCAATTTATCGACAGTATCCGCAAGGGTCTTCCGGTTGATGTGAGCTTCTTTTCGTTTTCTCACTCTCCACAGCTTGTGGTGAAGGGACAGGTCGAGTCGCTTTCGAAAGATATCGTGACTGACCCTCAGGTTAACCCGATGGCGCCTGGTGCATCCTATTATCTTGCTCGAATATTTGTAACTCCTGAAGGAATGAAAGCCCTTGGCAAACGTCAGATGCAGCCGGGAATGCCAGTGCAGGTTGTCATCAAGACCGGTGAGCGTTCGCTGTTGACCTATCTTGTCGATCCGCTTGTAAAGAGGATTACGGTCTCGATGAAAGAGGAGTAGGTTTTGCAGTTCAGCCAGGATTTTGCAAACGGAGCGAATAACTAAACGTGATGAGTGAGTTGTCTATGAAGCTAATGGTGTGTTTGATGATAGTGATCGGGCTGTTTGCCGCTTTGCCGGTCAAAGCAGATACTCCTGTCAAAACGGGGCCACTTGATTTATCGACGGCCTATCAACAGGCTCTGAAATATGATGCTCGTTTGCGTCTGGCACAGGCCGATAACATGGCAACGAAAGAAGAGATTGCCAAGGCTTGGTCTCAGTTCAGGCCAAATGTTCGCGTGAGCGCTTCACGGGGTCGTAACCAGACTCAGTATACCGGAAAATATCCTGGTACCCAGGATTTTTATAATACAGTGACGAACGGTTTTACTGTAAGACAGTCCTTGTTCAACATGTCGAATATTGCCGAGTATAAACAGTCAAAGTCTGTGGTGGCAAAAAGTGATGCTGATTTGCATAAAGAAGAGGAGACTCTCATTGTCAGGATTACAGAGGCTTATTGCAATGCACTGTATGCCGAAGATAATCTTGAGTTCAGCCAGGCACACGTCAAGGCATCACTGGAGCAGCTTCAGCAGGCCAAACGACGTTATGATAAAGGGTTTGGTACCGTTACCGAAATCGGTGAGGCACAGGCAAATTATGATATGGCGCTGGCAGAGGGAGTCGATATTGCCAATTCCGTAGAGTTCAGTCGGCGTGAACTTGAGAATATTACAGGGAGCTATCCCTATGAACTCTGTAAAGTAGTTCCAGAGAAGATGGTTTTCCTCCCTGCTTCGCAGAATGGCGTTGAGGCCTGGATAGATCTTGCAATGGTTGGGAACAAGGACATTGTTGGTGCACGTGAGGAAATTCAGGTTGCCTGGCGTGAGGTTCAGAAACAGAAGGCTGCCCGTTATCCGACGATCGATCTGGTTGGAGGGAAAAGTTATTCTGTCAGTGAAAACAATTATTCCATCGGTTCAACCTACAATACCTATTCGATTGCCCTGCAAATGAGTTTGCCGATCTATACTGGTGGTTATATCAGTGCTTCTGTACGTCAGGCACATGCAAAGTGGATTAAAGCCGATGAGCAGCTAAGATGGCGGGAACGGGGGACAGAATCGGATGTCAGGAAGTATTACAATGGCCTTCTTGGCAGTGTAGCCCAGATAAATGCCTATGAACAGGCTGTTAAGTCTGGAGAAATTGCCTTGAAGGGTACCGAAAAAGGGTTTCAAACAGGGTTGCGTACTAACGCAGATGTACTTGATGCAGGGCAGAAGCTTCTGGCAAGCAGGCGGAATCTGGCCAAGTCACGCTATCAGTATATCATGAACCGCATGATGCTCAAGCAGAGTGCCGGTACTCTGTTTGCTGCTGATATTGATGAAGTGAATAACTGGTTTCATCCTGTGAAGTGACATGAATTCGAAATGACACCATCTTTCCCGGTTTATTTCCAATCCTTTCAGTAATCCGTTTTTTCCGCCCTCTATGCCAGTAATGCGGGGAAACACGAAAAAGAAAGGTACCCACTGTTATGCTTCTTCTCTATAAAATTGTAACAGCACTTCTGATGCCAGCAGGCTTCACTATCCTCTGCCTGTTGTGTGGTCTGATTTTGCGTAGGAGGTTTTTTCTATGGTTAGGCTTTCTGGCACTCTTACTGTTCAGTATGCCTGTGGCAAGCGATGCCTTGATGCGAGTTCTGGAGGGTCAGTCGGGAAGGGTTCCGGTCAGCTCAATTTCGAAGGCTGATGCCATTGTGGTGTTGAGCGGTATGATCGAGCCGGTTGAAGGGGCTTCACTGGGGGAGTGGGGTGACGCTGTTGATCGCTTTGAAGGTGGTATCGAGCTGTTCAGGGCAGGCAAAGCTCCGGCGATAGTTTTTACTCGCGGGCAACTTCCCTGGAAGCCTGATTTGATACCTGAGGGTGAGTTACTTTCCAAAAGAGCTCTGCTGCTTCAGCTTCCCCCAAAATCGATTCGATTGACCGCCAAAGCTGGCAATACTGCCGATGAAGCGCTTGCCACTGCCAGGTTGTTGGGTGTCGGCAAGGGTGCAGGGAAAAAAATTATTCTGGTCACCAGCGCATACCACATGCGACGCTCTCTTTTACTTTTTGAAAAAGCAGGCTTTGATGTTGTTCCGTTTCGTGTGGATTTTCAGGTATTCGATAAAAGCAGGTTGACTGTACTACATTTTTTGCCGTCTGCAGGGGCGCTTGTGCAGTCTGAAAAAGCGCTGCATGAGTTGGTCGGGTGGCTGTTTTATTGGGGAAAGAGCCAATTGGGGCTTGGAGAAAGAGTTGTTTGATTTTATTTGCTGCTTTTTTTCTTGTTGTGGGAACACCTTTTTTGGTATTGCAATCAACCAGAGAAATCAATATTATTTTTCTGCCGAATGGACGATGTTTCAGGTTTGCGCTGGTATGCTCTCTATGTTCGCTCCCGTCATGAAAAGCAGGTACATCGTAAATTGCTTGAAAAGCAGCTTGTGAGTTTTCTGCCGTTGCTTGAAACCTGGAAAAGGTGGAGTGACAGAAAGAAAAAAGTGTGTGATCCTTTGTTGCGAGGCTATGTTTTTGTCAATATCGATTTTCGCAGGGATCATGTCAGTGTGCTCGAAACAGAAGGGGTAGTGAAGTTTATCGGGATAGGTAAAACTCCTTCGATTATTTCTGAACATGATATTGAGTGGCTCAAAAAGCTTGTCAGGGAGCCCGATTCCATCAGTCGGACTGTTGCCTCTCTTCCTTCAGGTCAGCGGGTGAGGGTTCTTGCTGGTCCGTTTAAAGATTTGGAAGGGATTGTTGTAAAACAGGGCAGGGAGACCAGGCTTGTGGTTTATTTTGACAGCATTATGCAGGGTGTGGAAATCAGCATATTTCCAGATGTGCTTGAGCCGATTGCTCGCAGGAGTACGGATGATCACCAATGAACATGGAGTGACACCGGTTTTGCGTTTTTATTAATTGAGGGCGATTAAACAGCAATGGAGGGTTATGGAGACGCATAAAAAAGAGTATACAGCGATACGGGATATCTTCAGTCTGCCGGTTATTGTTGCTGCACTCGGTTACTTTGTCGATATCTATGATCTGGTGCTTTTCAGCATCGTCAGGGTGCCGAGTCTCAAATCGCTTGGACTTTCCGGGAAAGAACTGATCGATTATGGGGTCTATCTGCTCAATATGCAGATGATAGGTATGCTGGTTGGCGGTATTCTCTGGGGTTGGCTGGGCGATAAAAAGGGTCGTCTGAAAATCATGTTTGCCTCTATTCTGCTCTACTCTCTTGCCAATATTGCCAATGGGTTTGTCTCTTCACTTCCGGCTTATGCGGTATTGCGCTTCATTGCCGGTGTTGGTCTTGCCGGGGAACTCGGGGCTGGTATCACGCTTGTTTCGGAGGTGCTGCATACCCGTATACGAGGTTACGGCACCATGCTTGTCGCTTCTATTGGAGTTTCGGGAGCAATTCTGGCCAATATTGTTGCCAATACCTATGAGTGGCATAACGCCTTTTTTATTGGAGGAGGGCTCGGCCTGTTGCTGCTTCTGGCCCGATTGAAGGTTGCCGAGTCGGGGATGTTCAAGGCTATGGAGGAAAAAACGGCAATCAGTCGTGGCAATATGCTCGCCTTGTTTACTGACCGGAACCGCTTCTTCCGCTATCTCAACTCTATCGTGATTGGTGTGCCGATCTGGTTTGTCGTTGCTGTTCTCATTACTTTTTCTCCGGAGTTTGGAGTCGAACTGGGTATTACCGGCCCGGTTTCTGCCGGTAATGCAGTCATGTTCTGCTACCTTGGGCTTGTGTTTGGTGACCTCTCAAGTGGTCTTTTGAGCCAGCTTTTGCAGAGTCGCAAAAAGGTTATTCTCTTGTTTATGCTGCTTACTGTTGGAGCGGTTGCACTCTATTTTCTTCAAGGCAAACAGAGCCCGCAGTTCTTTTATGCAGTTTGCGCTGCGCTTGGTTTTGCAGGCGGATACTGGGCTATTTTTGTCACCGTTGCAGCCGAGCAGTTCGGCACCAACCTTCGGGCAACTGTTGCGACTACAGTACCCAATCTTGTTCGCGGAATGGTGGTGCCCATTACCATGCTCTTTCAGTTCAGCCGCTCTCATTTCGGGCTTGAATCAGGAGCCTTGCTGGTGGGCGGTATCTGTATCACTGCTGCTTTTCTGTCGCTCCGAGCCCTTGATGAGACCTTCCACAAGGATCTTGACTATTACGAGGAATTTCTGTGATAATGTAGGGGCACGTTGGGGGGCACGGCATTGTGGGGGCACGGCATTGTGGGGGCACGGCATGCCGTGCCCCTACGACAATTCCATTTTGAGGAATTTCCCGGTATAGGAATGTTCCATTTCGGCTATCTCTTCAGGCGTGCCTTCGGCGATGATGGTTCCGCCTTCGTAGCCTCCTTCCGGCCCAAGATCGATAACCCAGTCGCTGTTTTTGACAATATCGAGATTGTGTTCGATGATAATGACACTGTTGCCTTTGTCTACCAGTTTTCGCAACACTTCCAGCAGGTGCTGGATATCCTGGAAATGAAGGCCTGTGGTTGGTTCGTCAAGAATGTAGAGGGTTTTGCCAGTCTGAATTTTGGCAAGCTCGGCTGAGAGCTTGATGCGTTGTGCTTCACCGCCAGAGAGCATGGGTGAGGGCTGGCCGAGTTTGAGATAGCCGAGTCCGACGCTTTGCATTGTTGTGAGTATGCGGAGAATCCGGGGAAAGTCAACAAAGAATTCCGCAGCCTCTTCGATAGTCATTTCAAGCACGTCTGCTATGGATTTTCCACGATATTTTACCAGCAGGGTTTCGCGGTTGTAGCGCTCTCCCTTGCAGTTTTCGCACGGTACATAGACATCGGGCAGAAAGTTCATCTCTATTTTTCGTGTACCGGCACCCTGGCATACCTCACATCGTCCACCCTTGACATTGAAGCTGAACCGCCCGGCCTTGTATCCCCTGATCTGTGATTCGGGAAGGCGGGTAAAAAAGTCGCGGATAAAGGTGAAGGCTCCCGTATAGGTTACCGGGTTAGAGCGGGGAGTGCGTCCGATTGGTGACTGGTCGACATTGACGATTTTGTCGATATTTCTGATTCCCTCGATGCTGTCGTAGGGATAGGTAATGAGTTTGGAGCGGTAAAAATGGCGCGCAAGAATAGGGAAGAGTGTTTCGTTGATAATTGTTGATTTTCCTGATCCACTGACGCCGGTAATGCTGACAAGTGAGCGGAGCGGAATGGTGATATCGATATTTTTCAGGTTGTTGCCCCGGCAACCTTTAAGTTTAAGGAACTGCGGCTCCTCTGTTTCACTGCTTTTTACGCCCTTGAAAAACACCTGACGGGTCTCCCGAAGGTATTCTGCTGTCAGAGAGTTGAAGTCAGGGGAGTCGGCTCTTCCCTGGGCGACGATCTCTCCACCATATTCTCCTGCACCGGGTCCAAGGTCGATGATTTCATCAGCCTCCAGCATGGTGTCCTTGTCATGTTCGACAACCAGTACGGTATTGCCGAGATCACGGAGTCGTTTCAGTGACTCTATCAGCTTGTGATTGTCCCGCTGGTGCAGTCCTATGCTCGGTTCATCGAGCACATAGAGCACTCCGCTGAGCTGTGAGCCAAGCTGCGATGCCAGTCGGATGCGCTGGGCTTCGCCTCCGGAGAGGGTTTGCGAACTTCTGTCAAGAGAAAGGTAGCCGAGTCCGACATTGAGAAGGAACTCAAGTCGTTTGACGATTTCGTGCAAGATCGGTGTGGCGACAAGCCGCTCTTTTGTGGTCAGTTTTTCAGGCAGAGCGATAAAAAAAGCCAGCGCTTCCGGCAAGGGCAGGGCTTCCGATTCGGCTATGTTCAGTCCGTCTATTTTTACCAGAAGACTCTCCTTGCGAAGTCTTGCACCTTTGCATACAGGGCAGGGCTGACGGATCATGTAGCTTTCCGCCCACTCCCTTACTTTTGGGGAACTGGCATTTTTACGGATTTCATCCACGTATGGGAGAGCACCCGGAAAAGGCTGCGGGTAGAGCGTGTCGCGACCTGAGTAGGTATAGCTGACATCAAAGGTGCGACTGCCAGATCCGTGCAGCAGAATGGCCATTGCTTCCTGCGGAATATCACCAACCGGAGTGTCGAGAGTGAAGTTGAACTCCCTGGCAATAGCCCTTATCACCTGCCAGAGGTTTCGTTTTCCGGATTTGCCGAATGGATCGAGCCCTCCGTCGTTTAGGGAGGTAGTCAAATCGGGTATCATCAACTCGCCTGAAAGCTGCATAAGCTCTCCGAGTCCGTTGCACTCGGGGCATGCGCCATAAGGAGAGTTGAAACTGAAGTGGTTCGGAGCAAGCGTATCTACCGGTACCGAACCGTCTGAATAGGCATAGCGTGTGCTGAAGACCAGCTCTTTCAGTTCGCTTTCAACCGGGTCGCATATAACTGTTGATTTGTGCTCCGACATGCCGACGGCAAGGCTGATTGCCTGTCTGAGGCGCTCTTCGCAATCAGGAGCGATAACAAGACGGTCAACGACCAGTTCGATGGAGTGGCTTTTATAGCGCTCGATCTGCATCTCTTTTTCCATTTCCCGGTACTTTCCGTCAATACGCACACGGAGAAAGCCCTTGAGCAGCAAGCGTTCGAACAGCTCTCTGTAGTGGCCCTTGCGACCTGTTACAAGAGGCGAGAGTATCTGGATTTTCGTGCCTTGGGGCAGTGCAAGAATGGCTTCAGCGATGCTTTCTTCACTTTGTTTCTGCAACATTTGTCCGGTAACAGGGTCATAGCGTCTTCCTGCCTTGGCGTAGAGCAGACGGATAAAGTCATGAATTTCGGTGATGGTTCCGACCGTTGAGCGTGGCGAGCGGTTTGTGCTTTTCTGGTCTATGGAAATAACCGGAGAGAGTCCTTCGATGTAATCAACATCAGGGCGCTCGATGCTGCCGATATATTGGCGGGCATAGGGCGAGAGTGTTTCCATAAAACGGCGCTGTCCTTCGGCATAAATGGTGTCGAAGGCAAGGCTTGACTTCCCCGAGCCTGAAAGGCCTGTAATGACCACAAACTTGTTGCGTGGAATATCGAGAGAGATATTTTTGAGGTTGTGTACTCTTGCTCCCCTGATGGTAATATGGCTGAATTCCATGTGTTTTTTCTATGCTCTTGTGTTGCGAAGCCGGCAACAGGCGGTGTTAATCTGGCAATGAAAACCTTTCAAACCTGCACCTTTAGTGCCAATGCATAAGGTAACAGCAAGGTAAAGGCGATAGTTTTTTTTCGGAAAAAAACTTTGTAAAAAAACTTTCTGCTTTATATTCGGTTCGTCTGTCCGATCACTGAGAGGATGGATACCCTTTTTGAATAATAATAACTCAACAATATAAGCTGTAATTCAATATGGAAATTATTTACCAGAAGCAAGCCGAAAAAGGCAAACAGTGTCAGGATTGCCAGAGCTTTTCTCCAAAGGAAACTGATC
The DNA here is from genome assembly GCA_005843805.1 of Chlorobium sp. Lineage (GTDB taxonomy): Bacteria > Bacteroidota > Chlorobiia > Chlorobiales > Chlorobiaceae > Chlorobium. Next base: position 5,597 of record SZXY01000127.1, on the reverse strand, counting down.
CGGTTGCCGGTACCTGTTTTGGCAAGGATGTCGTTGCCGAAGGTGGCTGTATGTTTTTCAAGAAAAAAGAGGCACAGTAACAGTTTTTTTGAATCATAGAGAACAGTCAATAAAAAAAGGCGGCCAGCGGGCCGCCTTTTTAATTGTGTAGAGTTGCCCTTTTACAACCAGGGAGAGGTTGCTGGAGGGTTATCTCAGCCTTGCAGGGCAGCTCTTGCTGCAGCAAGACGGGCAATCGGTACCCTGTATGGGCTGCATGAAACATAGTTCAGCCCAAGCTGATGGCAGAACTCAACCGTTGCAGGATCACCGCCATGTTCACCGCAGATACCGAGCTTAAGGTCAGGTTTGACAGAGCGACCCTCTTTTGCCGAAATGCTCATCAACCGGCCAACGCCATCCTTGTCGATAGACTCAAACGGATTGAACGGGAAGATATTCTGCTGCTGGTAGGTCGGCAGGAACTGTCCGGCATCGTCACGGCTCATGCCGAGACCCATCTGGGTAAGGTCATTGGTGCCATAACTGAAGAAATCGGCAGCAGTAGCAATCTGGTCGGAAGTGATTGCTGCACGAGGAACCTCGATCATGGTGCCCACCAGGTAAGTTATTCCGGTTCCCTGTTCGGCAATGACGCTGCGAGCAGTTTTGTGGATGATCTCACTGGTGATTTCAAGCTCTTTTACCGTACTGATCAGCGGAACCATGATTTCAGGTACCACTTCCAGTCCCTCTTTTTTCAGCTTGCAGGCGGCTTCGATAATGGCACGCACCTGCATCACCGTGATGTCCGGGTAAAGGATACCGAGGCGGCAGCCACGCAGACCAAGCATGGGGTTGAACTCGTGCAGGTCGTTGATACGCTCTTTTACTGTTGCAAAAGGTTTGCCCATCTTGCCGGCAAGAACTTCGATCTCACTGTCGGTGTGTGGCACGAACTCATGAAGCGGAGGATCGAGCAGCCTGATGGTGACAGGACGTGAACCCATCGCTTTGAAGAGTCCGTAGAAATCATCGCGCTGATAGGGGAGCAGCTTTTCAAGCGCTTTTTTGCGGCCTTCGACATCGTCTGCCAGAATCATCTCTCTCATGGCGTCAATACGATCTCCACCGAAGAACATGTGTTCAGTACGGCAAAGTCCGATACCTTCGGCGCCAAAAGTGATGGCGATTTCCGCCTGGTCAGGCTGGTCAGCATTGGTACGAATCTGGAGTTTGCGATACTTGTCGGCCCACTCCATAAGCTGTTTGTAGATAGGCCAGGTCGGTGCATCTTCAGGCTTGAGGGTTTTATCGACCAGAACCTCGATGATTTCCGAGTTTTTGGTAGCAACCTTTCCGGCAATGACCTCGCCGGTGCTTCCGTCGATAGAGATGTAGTCACCTTCCGCGAGGACAAGCTCACTGCCGTCAACCCGCATCTCACCTTTCTGGTAGTCAATGCTCAGCGCACTGCATCCTGCAACGCAGACTTTGCCCATCTGACGGGCAACCAGTGCAGCGTGGGAGGTCATGCCTCCACGTTCGGTAAGAATTCCTTCCGAGGCATTCATACCCTTGATATCTTCCGGAGAGGTTTCGATACGGACAAGAATGACAGCTTCACCGCGTTTACTTGCTTCGAAAGCATCAACTGAGTTAAAATAGATCTTGCCGGTTGCTGCTCCTGGTCCTGCGTTCAGGCCTTTTGCAAGCAGTCTTCCCTCTTTAATTGCTGCCTGTTTCTCATTCATGTCGAAAACAGGACGGAGCAACTGGTTGAGCTGCTCAGGCTCGATGCGCATCAGCGCCTCTTTCTCGTCGATCAGATTTTCATTGAACATGTCAACGGCAATTTTTACTGCGGCAAATCCGGTTCTTTTACCGACCCTGCACTGCAGCATGAAGAGCACGTTGTTCTCGATAGTGAACTCAATATCCATCATGTCGTGGTAGTGATGTTCGAGAATCGAGCGGATCTCTTCGAGCTGTCCGTATATGCCGGGATTTTCTGCCTTGAGCTGTTCGATCAGCAGCGGAGTTCTTGTGCCAGCAACGACATCCTCGCCCTGGGCATTCATGAGAAACTCGCCATAGAAAATGTTGTTGCCAGTAGCAGCATCACGGGTGAACGCTACACCTGTGCCGCAATCTTCGCCCATGTTGCCGAACACCATTGCCTGGACGTTACAGGCCGTGCCCCAGTATGCAGGGATATGGTTGAGCTGGCGATAGACAATCGCCCGGTCGTTGTTCCAACTGTTGAACACCGCACCGATTGCGCCGTGAAGTTGTTCGTGGGGATCTTCAGGGAATGTTCTGCCTGTTTTTTCGAGGATTGCAGCTTTATATTTCGAAACGATATCCTGGAGATCCTCAACGCTGAATTCGGTATCGAGCTTGATGCCGAGTTCATGTTTCTTTGCCTCGAGGATTTTTTCAAACGGATCGATCTGCTTTTTGTCTGTCGGTTTGAGATCGAGCACTACATCGCCATACATCTGAACAAAACGGCGGTAGCAGTCCCATGCGAAACGCGGGTTGCCCGATTTTTTTGCAAGACCGGCAACGGTCTTTTCATTAAGGCCAAGATTGAGGATGGTATCCATCATGCCCGGCATCGAAGCTCTCGAACCTGAACGAACAGAGACCAGCAGGGGATTTTCAGGGTCGCCAAACTTTTTGCCCAGAGCATCCTCAACCTTCTTGAGGGAAGCAGGAATGTCCTGTTCGAAAAGATTTGCGGGGTAGGTTTTCTGGTGGTCGTAATAGTAGGTACAAACTTCGGTTGAGATGGTGAATCCCGGAGGAACCGGCAATCCGATGTTTGCCATCTCTGCAAGGTTGGCGCCTTTGCCTCCAAGCAGGTTTTTCATGGATGCATCACCTTCAGCCGTACCGCCTGAAAAATTGTAGAGGTATTGTTTGCAGGCAGCCTTTTCGTTGGTAATTACTGGTGTTGGCATATTTTTCAGGAGTATATTGTGTTTTTTTACCAGATTTAAAAAGCGAATCAAATGGTAAAAAAACAGATGAAGTTGACTACTTTTGCTACGAACTGTAATTTACAGAAAAAAACCGGTTGTTAAAACTGCCGAAAAGGATTTCATTTCGAGAATTCATTATGGCAATTATGGGAATCGAGCCGACAGTTATTCTGCTTCAGATCCTGCGCATAGCAGTGCCCTATGTTCTGACCTCTGTCGGGGCGACATTTTCTGAACGGGCCGGGGTTGTCAATCTTGCGCTTGAAGGATTGATCCTTATCGGAGCCTTCGGTGCCGCCTATGGCCAGTTTCTTACAGGCTCAGCCCTGGTCGGAATTCTATGTGCCCTTTTTCTGGGTCTCCTTGTTGCTTTGCTGTTTGCATTTGTTACCGTTACCCTGAAAGCTGACCAGATTGTAGCTGGTATTGCCATCAATATTCTCGTCATGGGCGCCACCCGCTTCGGCCTCACCCTGCTCTTCGGAAGTTCCATGAACTCGGAGCGGATTATGGGTATTGAGGTGCCCTTTATCTTCCTTGATCCTCTCTTTCTTGCTGCCATTTTTGCGGTTGCCGGCGGTCATTACCTGCTGTTCAAAACCCCTTACGGTCTCAGGCTTCGGGCCACCGGCGAAAGTGCAGAAACTGCCGACAGTGCCGGAATCAATGTAGATCGTATGCGATACTCCGGCGTGCTGCTTTCCGGTGCGCTTGCCGCACTTGCCGGAGCTTTTCTGGTCTTCCAGCAACACACCTTCACCGACAATATGTCAGCAGGCCGGGGTTATATTGCCCTTGCCGCCATGATTATCGGTAAATGGACACCCCTTGGTGCCGCCCTTGCCAGTCTCATGTTTGCCACCACCGAATCAATGGAGATCTGGCTCCAGACAGGCTGGATTCCCTCCCAGCTTGTTCAGTCGCTGCCCTATATTGTAACGCTGCTGGTGCTTGCAGGATTTGTCGGCAGGGCATCCGCACCCCGTGACGCAGGCACGCCCTTCGAGAAAAACCGTAAATCAGAGTAGGCCGAGCAGTTCACTGACCAGTTTTTCAATACCTTTGGCCACCTCACCAATCGTTGTTTTCATCATATAGGCCGGAGTGCTCACCACCTTTCCCTTGCGGCTAACCACCGCGTTCCAAACCGGGCAGGTAACATGTTTGGCACCCATAGCCTCGATAGCCTCAGCGCTCTCCCGCTCATTGCCGATAGTCAGCTCTATACCCTCCCCGCCCAGCACTTTGGCGGCTATAACCGGAGAGATACAGATAAAGCCAAGCGGTTTGCCTGCCCTGTAAAACGACTGCACCGCTTTCGCAACATCCGGATTGACCTCGCAAGACGCACCCCTTGACTCAAAAGAGCTGAGATTTTTTGCCGCGCCATATCCTCCGACCAGAATAAGAGCGTCGAGGTCAAGAGATTCTATTTCAGCAAGATCCCAGATGGTGCCCCGTGCGATGCGTGCCGACTCGACCAGCACATTGCGCGACTCGTTCTCCATCTCTTTACCAGTGAAATGATTGATGACGTGATGCTGCGCAATGTTCGGTGCCAGGCATACTGCCAGAGCGCCAGCCCGGTCAAGAGCCAGCAGTGTCAGTACAGCCTCATGAATTTCCGAGCCATCGAGAAAACCACAACCCGAAAGAAGAACCCCTGTTTTTTTCATAGTCTGTGATACAGTATGGGATAATTGTTGAAAAAAATCAGGTAAGATATACCTGTATCCTTTTGATAAAGAGGCAATTAAGGAAGTTGTTTTCGGGATAAATACACCTGATGATGAAAAGCAGATATTGATAAACGAATTAAAAAGCAATTATAGTAGTTCAGTCGTAATTAAGAAGGCTGAGCTTCATAAAACTGAGTATAAATTGATCTTGTAAGGTCTTTAAAATTATCTTTACCGATGGATGGTATTCCTTATAGCGATTATCTCATTTTTGTCGATGAAAGTGGCGACCACGGTCTTGTTACGCTCGATAAGGAGTTTCCCGTATTTGCACTGGTGTTTTGCATCATCAGCAAGCACGATTATCTGAACTATCTTGTGCCAACCGTTCAAAAGTTGAAACTTGAAATATGGGGTCACGACCAGGTGATACTGCATGAACGCGACATCCGAAAAGAGAGTGGCATATTTGCGACGCTGAGAACGAACAGTACCTTGCGCGAGGAGTTTTTGGAAAGGCTTACTCAAATCATTGCCGATGCACCCATACAGCTTATCACGTCAATCATTGCCAAGCCAAAGCTCTTGATTAAGTACGCCAATCCCATCAACCCCTACGAGTTGGCATTACGTTTCTGTATGGAAAGGGTTTTGTCCCACTTGAGCAGTCAGGGAGAGACAGGGAAGCGATTACATGTACTTCTCGAAGCACGAGGAAAAATTGAAGATGCCCAGCTTGAGCTTGAGTTCCGGCGTATCTGTGCCAACCAGTGCGACTGGTATTACAAAGCGATGGATTTTCAAAAAATGAAGTTCGAACCTGTTTTCGTACCGAAAGCAAGCAACTCTACCGGCCTGCAGATAGCTGACCTCGTCGCTCGGCCACTGGCACTTCAGTACTTGCGCCCCACTCAATCCAACAGAACCTACGAAATCCTTAAAAGCAAAGAAC
>SZXY01000068.1 GCA_005843805.1 Chlorobium sp. | reverse complement strand
ATTGACGCAACAGCCACCGGAAGAGATTGACGCAACAGCCACCGGAGCCATCGGGTTTGAGTGGCTGGTTGATGCGCTGGGGAGGGTTTGATATCGTCAGCACTTCCCGCTATTGCGCTCTATCTGTGGGACTGCTTCTCTGGCAACCTCCCATCGCGCCTCAATGGTGTCTGCTGACAAATCAGCACCACACTCCCATTCGATAAAGTATCCGCCATTGACAACCTTCAGAAACTCATCAGGGTCCCGAAGCTTTTCAAACGCTTCATAGTCCAGATAAGAAGTGACATCAAAACAGCCGACACGACCATCGTCAGCAACAATGGAAAGCACCCAATAAGGTTGGGGATGAAGTTCTGCAATTCTCATTGGTCAAGCCCTTTTATTGGAAATGGTTTATTACCGTTGACAGCCAAACCCCAGTCGGCAAGCAAATCTTCATGATGAATCTCGATCCATGCAACTACCAGTTGAGCCAGAATGACCGGAAGTGGTGCTGTTTACCCCTGAACACTCATCGGTAAACATCCTTGCGATGACCGATACGAATCACAAGAACTGAAACCTTCTCATCGAAAAGTTCACAAATCAAACGGTAATCGCCAACCCGGTACCTCCAGAGGCCAGAGAGATCTCCCCGCAACGACTTCCCTGATGCCCGAGGATCAACTGAAACACGTTCTCGTAAATACCGAATAATCCTTTTGGCGGCAGACTTGTCGATCCGGGCCAACTCTTTTTCAGCCTCACCCGTCATTTCAATCTTCCAGACCAAGGCGCCGCTCCACATCTTCTAAACTGGACACCGACTCTTCGCCTCGCCTCACTCGCTGAAGTACTTGCTCGGCCAGATAAACATCTTCAAGATCATCGAGATGCTCAATAATGGCTTCACGAATGTAATATGTCTTGCTACGCCCTGTTCTTTGAGCAAGGCTTTCAAGCCGCTGTCCAATACTCTTTGGAATGCGTATGCCGATCATCTGATCTGCTTTCTCTTTTTCCATTATAGCCCTCAATACTTGTTATTCAATGCAATACATGTTAAACATAATCAAAAGGAATTGCAACATACAAAGCGGCAGCTCATCCATGAGCCCCCGGTCACTTTGACCTGCCACGCGCTACGATATGTTGCGCCAAAATGACCGACGTAAAGTGAAACAGCTTTTTGTTTTTATCAGTTTCTCGTTCAGCAGTTTGGCAAAGGCTATAGAGGCATTGTAAATTGAGCAAAAGAACCGAACGGTTATGAAACAACGATACCCGATAAATCTCTTACGGAGAAAAACATGAAATTCGAATTCGAGAATCCAACACGTCTTGTCTTTGGTGCAGGATCACTCTCTCAACTTGGCGAAGCAGTGCGAGCATACGGGAAAAAAGCGTTGCTTGTCACTGGCGGTGGCAGCGTCAAACGCAATGGAACTTTTGAGCGAGCAGTTGCAAGTTTGAACGCTTCTGGTGTTTCTGTGGTGGAGTGCTCTGGTGTCGAGCCCAACCCCCGGTTGTCAACGGTGGTGAGAGGTGCAGAGATTGCTCGCAATGAGGGTTGCGATGTGGTCATCGGCCTGGGTGGCGGCAGCACCATGGACGCTGCCAAGGTAATGGCGGCAGCGGTCTTCTATGAGGGTGACCCTTGGGAGATGATCGCCCACGGCCAGGAAAACCGGAATCTGCCGACGCGTGCGCTCCCCATCATCACCGTCCCAACCTTAGCCGCCACGGGTTCTGAAATGAACGCTGGCGCGGTCATCACTAATGAAAAAACGACCGAGAAGTCGTTCGTCATTGCCAAATGCCTTTTTCCCAAAGTAGCCGTGGTCGATCCCGAACTTACAGTGAGCGTGCCCCCAGACCAGACCGCCTTTGGCATCTGTGATCTGATTACCCACGTAACCGAGTCATACTTCAATGGCGTCGATGGCACTCCGATTCAGGATCGATTTGCTGAAGGAGTCATTCTTACGGCCATGGAGTGGGGCCCCAAAGCAATAGCCGATGGAAATAATCCTGAAGCACGGGCACAAGTGCAATGGGCTTCTGTTGTAGCCCTTAACGGGTGGGTACAGGTTGGTAGTGCTGCAGCATACCCGGTACACATGATAGAGCATGTCCTTTCAGCACATCATGATATCGCGCATGGTGCGGGTCTTGCGGTGGTCAACCCGGCATGGATGCGTTTTGCCGCAGAGAGCCGTCCGGCACGTTTTGCCCAGTTTGCACAACGTATCTTTGGACTCGCATTGCAACATCCTGAAGATGCAGAAGCTGCCAAGGAAGGAATTGAGCGGTTCGAGGCGTTTTTACGCTCGATTGGATGCCCGACCCGTTTGTCTGAACTCAAGATTGGAGATTCGTTGCTTGGCCGGTATGCCCAGGATACCGTGCGTATAATTCATAACTCAGAGGGCCTCCTTCCGGGTCGTCCACCCATGAGTGAGAAAGATATTATCAAGGTTCTCCGTTCAGCCCTGTAAAAGCATCAATTAAAGAAGCATAGAAAAGGAAAAACAATGCGGAAGCGTCAACCGGGAAAGAGTGGACTGGAAGTATCGGCTATCGTATTCGGCTGCATGGATATGAGTTTTTCAGATGATGATTTCACTGCGGACGATCTCAGCGAAATAGATCGGGCAGCATCAAAAATAACGGTACAGGGTGACCGATACCCGGAAGAACTTATGCGAATGACTGGACGCTGAAGAGGGTTTTCGAATAACCAGCCACCAGTTATCCAGTTTAAAGCAAAATGAATTGAAAGTACTATGAAATGCCCTTCATGTGGCCATGCCGGAATGACCGATAAAGTTGTCGAGGAAACACTCTCGTACGGCGGAAAATCAATGACACTGCATGCAATGCATGGCCAGTTCTGCTCACATTGCGGCGAAGGCGTATGGGATGAAGAGAGTTATCGACGGTATGCAGAGGCCCAGGAAGGATTGGTGAGAGCCGTTAAGGGTGATCCTGGTGCAGATATTCGACGCATCCGAAAAAAACTGAACATCACCCAGGCAAAGCTGGCTTTGGCATTTGGTGTTGGAAAAGTGGCATTTTCCCGATATGAACGTGGCGAAACCCGCCCCCCGGCACCGCTTGTAAAGTTATTGAAACTCATTGACCGGCATCCTGAGTTACTCGACGAGATGCAAAACATGTAAAAGTAGCTGAAGCGACTCCTGATGGGGGAGTAACCTGGAAATGGGTGTTAACCTTGAGATCCATAGCCTGATCGTGTTCGTATGGACCAACACGGCCATCGACCGTCAAAATAGAGGAAAAGAAACTCACTCCCCGAGTTGTTATGCTTCTTCGCGCTCATTCCCACACTTCCAGCATGAACTGAATTGACCTTCAATGGTTTCGCCACAATCCGGGCAAAGCCATTGAGAGTGAGTTTCATCCGGCAAACTTCGCCACGCCTCAAGCAGCTCGCAGGCTCTTGCATAGTCAGCATCATTCAAAACCCACAGTTGCGGAAGGCACTCCTGAGGCGAAAGCTCACCAGCGGCAATTGAAAGATATTCGTTTCGGATCAGGCAGGGAATTTTTTCCTGCTCAAGATGGGTTTTGATTGCGTAAACCTCGCCAGATTCACTCATGGTGTTTGGCGCAAAGAGGTATTTCATGAGTTACTCCCGGAAAGCACAAGAAGAATAATGTTGATCTGACGGAACCGCAGAATTTTGAATTGTAACCGCTCTTTTTCAGTCGTTTTTCATTTTTTTACCCGACGCCAATGCGTTTCATTGTTGCGTTATTCATATTGATATATATATTTAGCGAAGGTACTGCTGAATACCAAGGCTATTACAAATGCAAGGGGTTTTATCAACAACTAATCCACTAATACCATGGAACCTATCATCATCAATGACTACTGTTTCAAAAGGGTGTACTTCTGGATGCAGTATACTCCGGAAGATCTGAATTTTACGGAAATAGCCATAGATGTATATTATCCAAAAAACAAAAAGGCGAATGGTCTCGTCATGTTCAGTCATGGGTTCATGATCGGTCCTGATCTTCTCTATCTTCCCAAACGTCTGCTTGCTGGCATTTTCAGCAACGAACAGGCTCCTCTGTTTGCCAACTACCCCTCTTATTTCTACAACTATACCTCTGCCATTATAAAAAATAACTGGGCAATGGCTTTCGTGACCTCGACACACAAGCAAAACGAATTCACTCCCACGACTGATTTCGGCGGCAACCCGAGGGTTGGACAGGAAGCATACATGGCAGCCTCCTATCTTATCTGTTTCGGCGCAACCAGCACATTCTACAATGCAAGCCGCTCAAAGCAATTTCAGTTCATGAACTCCAACAATGTCGTTTTTGCCGGTCACTCTGTTGGAGGTGCACATGCACAGGTGGCAGCAACCGGATTTGACAACCTCAATGCGATCGGAGAAGCAACAAAGAAGAAGTTTGACCCCATTGTGTATGACAGGATTATCTTTCCACGAGTTACCGAGAAGCTCTCGACCTGGGGAGAAGAAAGCCGGGCCAAACCCGTCGGTCTTGTTCAGCTTTCACCAGTAGATATGAAAAATCCGCTTTTTGGGGGCATGGAACCCTATCGGCAAAAACTGGCAACCATAAAGATTCCAAACTTGATGATTGTCGGCCAGTGCGATTGTGCTTGCCTTGATTCATCACAACCTCCGGCATGGTCGTCCGATTCAACGATTACAACCGAGTACAGTCAGATGGCTCCTGCAGGCAGTGAATCGTGGGCGACTGTCGCCAATGTTGAAAAAGGCAGCCATTGCGGATACCTGACTGCGCCAAATCCGCTTTGCTCAATGGCTGACAGCAGCTCTCAGTGCAGCCGCTGTCCGGGTGTTGATAAATACAAACCGGTCGGTGACGAGACAAACTTTACCACCGAGCTTTTCCAGCGCTTTATCGATATATATCCTGCAAATTCAGGATTTACAGGTACACGCGAAGAGTGGCTGAAGAGCAGTTTCGTGGAGTGGCTCAACAAGAAAAGCCCGGATGACAAGGTCAACCTTGTGCCATTCAGCGACGGGCAATACGTTCATCACGTTTAACAAGGCAGCGAAAAGCTTTTTCGACAACCTATGGCAGCCGCCTCTCTGTGAACAGATGAGCTGCTGATGGTTGTATGATAGAGATGAGCAATATGCAAAAAAGAGACCCGGCTTTTCCTGACCGGGTCTCTTTTTTTATGAATTATAGCTGCTTACAGCGACTTTCAATGGTGCTCACGAACACCCTGTGGTCATGCCGCAATCATCGCAAACCTTGCAGGTACCGTTCTGCTTGACGCGCATTGAACCGCAGTTTTCGCACTGTTCTCCGGTATAACCCTGTACTTTGGCCTGATAGACCTGGCTTTGGCGGGTTGCGGAGTGTTCCGGTTCGACGTGCACGGCAAGCGAGGGTTCGACAACCGGCGTATGGCCGTTCTCGCCATTGCTTTCGAGCAGTTCGTCAACCGCCTTGACATGGACGAAATCCTTGCGCCCGAGGTAGTCAAAGCCAATCGAACGGAAAACGTAATCGAGAATGGAGGTGGAGTTCTTGATGGCGTTGTGGCCCTGAACTGCACCGGCAGGTTCGAATCGGGTAAAGGTAAAGCTGTCGACAAGTTCATCAAGCGGCATACCGTATTGCAACGCTTTGGAAGCA
>SZXY01000034.1 GCA_005843805.1 Chlorobium sp. | reverse complement strand
CGCAAGCACCCAGGCAAGGGCGAGTTGGCCGGGAGTGATGCCTTTTTTGCTGGCGATGATTTTGAGGCGTTCTACCAGTTCGAGGTTTTTGGTGAAGTTCTCGCCCTGAAAGCGGGGGGAGTTGCGGCGGTAGTCGTCGGTGGCAAAGTCGTCGGGGCTTTTGAGCTGGCCGGTGAGGAAGCCGCGCCCGAGAGGACTATAGGGTACGAAGCCTATACCAAGCTCACGCAGGGTGGGCAGAATCTCGTCTTCGGGGTCACGGCTCCAGAGTGAGTATTCGCTTTGCAGGGCGCTTACGGGATGGACGGCATTGGCACGACGGATGGTCTGGACACCGGCTTCGGAGAGGCCGATGTAGCGTACCTTGCCTGCCGAAACGAGGTCGGCCATCGCTCCTACAGTCTCTTCGATGGGCACCTCTGCGTCCACACGGTGCTGGTAGTAGAGGTCGATATGGTCAACTCCAAGCCGTTTCAGCGAGCTGTCGCATGAGGATCGAACATATTCGGGTCTTCCGCTGATGCCGGTGATGGGCGCCCAGCCGCCATCAACCGCAGGTGCGCTGCGCATGATGCCAAACTTGGTGGCAACGACTACCTGGTTGCGGCGCCCCTTGATGGCCCTGCCGACCAGCTCTTCGTTGGTATACGGGCCGTACATATCGGAGGTGTCAAGAAAGTTCACCCCAAGATCGAGTGCACGGTGAATGGTGGCAATAGACTCGGCTTCGTTGCGAGTGCCGTAAAAGTCGGACATACCCATACAGCCCAAACCTTGCGCTGATACGGTCAGCCCTTGTGTTCCAAGTTTTCTTTGTTCCATTGGTGATGTTGGTTTTTAAAAAAGGGACTTAAGGGACTGCAAGGAGAACAGGGACATATAGAAGAATGGAAAACGAGAGAGGGTATGTTGCCAAGCCTCTCTCGTTTTATTGATAACGCTGTGCGATCAATGCTTGAAGTGGCGCATTCCGGTAAATACCATGGCGAGGTTGTTGGCATCGGCTGCTTCTATGACCTCGTTGTCCCTGATCGATCCGCCGGGCTGGATAACAGCGGTGACTCCGGCTTCGGCAGCGGCAAGAAGGCCGTCGGCGAAGGGGAAAAATGCATCGGAGGCTACAACGGAACCGTGCAGGTCGAGGTTGACTTCCGAGGCTTTCCAGCGCGCAATTTTTGATGAATCAACGCGCGACATCTGGCCTGCGCCTACTCCGTATGTCTGGCGGTTTTTAACATAGAGAATGGTGTTGGATTTGATATGCTTGCAGATTTTCCAGGCAAACATGAGGTCGGCAATCTCCTCTTCGGTTGGCTGCCGTTTGGTGACGACCTGCAAATCCTCTTTTGCAACGATCTTGCTGTCACGTTCCTGGACAAGCATTCCGAATGGTGTAGACTTGAACTCCCAGCCGCCTTTGGGCAGTGGACTCTTCTGCAGCACCAGTCGGCGATCTTTTTTCTTCATCAAGAGGTCAAGCACGCCATCTTCAAATGCGGGTGCTATGAGAATTTCGGTAAAGATTTCATTGACGGCCCTGGCGGCTTCCATGTCGAGCGGGCGGTTAAATGCAATAATGCCGCCAAACGGGGCCTGGGTGTCGGTTGAAAATGCACGTCGGTATGCTTCGGCAAGGGTTGGGGCCTGCGCAACGCCGCATGGGTTGGTGTGTTTGACAATGACCACCGAAGGCTCTTCACCGCGAAACTCCTCGATCAGGGAGGTTGCTGCGGCTATATCGAGCATGTTGTTGTAGGAAAGTTCCTTGCCGTGCAACTTTTCGAAAAAGTCGCCAAAGGATCGGGTTCCGTCAGTATCAGTAAGACGGTACAACCCTGCACTCTGGTGGGGGTTCTCACCATAACGCATGTCGAGTTCCCGCTCAAGCTTGACCGACATGAAAGAGGTTGCCTCCTGCTGTTTGCCGCCTACAGCGCCTGACAGGTATGAGGCAATGGCACGGTCGTACCGTGAAGTCAGTTCAAAAACCTTGAGGGCGAGAGTAAGACGGGTTGCCCTTTTGGTGGCTCCATTGCTCTCCTTCATCTCCTGCAGCACCAGCGCATAGTCGGCGCTGTCGGTGACAACTGTTACAGACTCGTTGTTTTTGGCAGCACTGCGAAGCATCGAAGGGCCGCCAATATCGATATTTTCAATTGCATCTTCAAAGGTCACGTCGGGTTTGGCTACCGTTGCTTCGAAGGGGTAGAGGTTCACCACAACCAGATCGATGAAACCAATGCCGTTGTCGGTCGCCTGCTTCACATGATCGGCATTCTCCCGTACGGCCAAGAGAGCGCCGTGGATTTTGGGGTGAAGCGTCTTTACCCGGCCATCCATGATCTCGGGAAATCCGGTAATCGTTGAAATTGAGTCGGCGGCAATTCCGGAATCCTGAAGCGTTTTCAGGGTTCCGCCGGTTGAAAAAATCTCCACGCCGAGGAGAGAGAGTTCCCGGCAGAAATCAACAATACCGGTTTTATCAGATACAGAGACCAGCGCCCGCTTGATGACAGGATCAGACATTTGGAGAAAGTTTATTTATCGTTTCAGTGCCGTTCGTAAAGGCGGAATTTAAGAAATAATCCCCAATTATTTGAAGGTGCTCTTAACCGGGCGGCGCGGAAACAGCTTGTTGTGACACCCAAGGCCCAGTGTTTCGAAGGTTATGAGCTGTTTGGAATAGCTCTTGCTTTCAAAGATGACACTCTGCCGTTGCCAGAGTTGCGTGCCCATAAAAATGGTTCTTCGTAGAATTTAGTGGCTTGAAGTGAAATAATAACACTTTATCCCGCAGTAGAAAGATTATGTTGTTTATGGTTGGGTCTTGGATTGGTTCCGGTAGCTCTCGAAACTTTAGAAGATGCTTAACAAGCTTTCACCGCGATCGGAGCGGAATTAAACCCAGAGAGATTAAAACACCTGATAGCAGTTCGACAACTTCATCTAATTCGGAAAAAGCAGACCGTTCTCTTCTGCATAAGCACTTTTTCAAAATTGCATTGGAAAAAGTTGTTAAATCCCCATAAAAAACCGGTTTTAAATAAACAGGTTAGTCAAAACCAGCAACGGACATATTCACAGAACTATTTCCACAACATCCTCGTTGCTTCGCCAAGTATCATTTTAGCCGTTTTCGCCAGTAGAAAGGTCGTCGTTTCTGGTGAGCGCAAGCCAAAATTCGAATTCGATCTTGATAAACAGCGTAAAACAAATTATAGGGAAAACTCCTCAAGGATTTCTTCCACAATCTCCTTCCAATTCGCGGAGAAGCCTCAGGATTCCTCACAATCTGATTGAGTGCCTTTTCCACCTCTGAGAGCAAGGTTGAACCAAGCCCTGTCTTCCGCACCTCGTAGTACTGCGCCGCTTCTATGACCTCTGCATCAGCATCCGGATGAAATCCAATCAGTTTCATGAGATGGCAGACCGCGCCCGGCGAAGAACATCTTTATCCGATATCTCGGTTACCATCCCCTGCTCAATCTCATCCAGGCGTCGCTCTGCCTCCTCAGCCCACAAAACCTCGACTTCATCTTCAGAGAGATCTTCGAGGCTTTCAACTATCCACTTGGCGAGTGTAGCACGCTCGTGCAACTCCAGCTTCTGGATCGCGACTTCGATTTCTTTGATACCCATATTTTCGCTTTTAAAAGAATGTGATCTCAAGAATAAACTTACAGTAAATGTACGGATAATTCCGATGGAAATGAGAAAAATGGAGAACGTTACGGGCGAATCGAGAGAGCACCCGACAAGAAAATCCCAAACAACAGAAAAACTTGGAATTGAATAGCCGTTATGATAAAATCTATCCTGTGACGCAGTGAAAAACATAAGCGCATAAGAACATTCACCACATGGCTACCCATAAAACACGACTTGCGGTTTTCTGTTCCGGCGGAGGCAGCAATTTTCAGGCTATCTTTCATGCCATCCCGAAAAAAGGGCTCAATGCGGAAATCGTGCTTTGCCTCTCCAACCGCTCTCAATGTGGAGCGATGGAGTTTGCGCGGCAAAACGACATAGCAACGGTGCATCTGACGGAAAAGCAGTTTGGTTCGTTTGATGAGTTCGCTGCTGCAATGGTGAGCTGCCTCCGCGAACATCGTATCGATATCGTCCTTCTGGCGGGCTATATGCGCAAGGTGCCTGAAGCGGTTGTGGCGGCTTTTGCGGACAAGATGCTCAACATCCATCCGGCACTCCTGCCGAAGTTCGGTGGTGAGGGGATGTATGGCATTAATGTCCATACCGCAGTGCTCCAGGCGGGCGAAAGTGAAAGCGGAGCAACGGTGCATCTTGTGAACGAGGAGTATGACAAGGGAAGAATTTTGTTGCAGCGGCGTGTGCCTGTCCTGCCTGGCGATACGCCGGAGCTTCTGGCGGCAAGGGTACTCGAGTGCGAACATAGGCTCTATCCAGAGGCTCTTGAGAAATTGCTGGCCGAACAGCACTCATGAAGGCCGGGCAACTCAACATCAGTGAAATTTTTCATTCCATACAGGGTGAGTCTTCCTTTGCGGGGTGGCCCTGCGCGTTCATCCGCCTTGCGGGATGCGGCCACGGATGCAGGAGCTGCGATACCACCTATGCGGATAAGAGCGGCAGACTCCTTGAAATTGAGGAGATCATAGAGAGTGCACTTGCGTTTCAGGCTCCCTTTGTCGAAATCACCGGTGGAGAGCCGTTGCTGCAGCCTGCCGTCCATAGCCTGATGCAGCAGCTCTGCGATCTTGGTCAGCAGGTACTGCTTGAAACCGGAGGGTTTCTATCAGTAGCGGAGGTTGACCGGCGTGTCCATAAAATCATCGATATCAAACCTCCCTCTTCGGGCGTCTCCCTTCAGAACAATCCTGACAATATCCGACTTGCCCTCGAGGCCTCTCCTCCCCACCGCTCAACCTTTGAGTTCAAGGTAGTGGTTGCGGACAGAGAGGACTATGATTGGGCGAAATCACTTTTGCTCGAAAGCGGCCTGATGGACTCGTTTACGGTAATGATGGGCGTGGCATTTGGCGAACTTGAGCCGAGAGAGTTGGCGGAATGGCTCCTCAGCGACCGGCTCCATGCAAGAATGCAGTTGCAACTGCACCAGTATATCTGGCATCCCGGCACAAGAGGGGTCTAAAATCGAAGTGTTTGGCTTTTGCCTCGTAACTCTTTACTTTTCCATTGTCCATTATCCATTTTTCCATTATCCACTACCCATTTGCCCCAACTTTCCGTCATCGTCCCGCTCTTCAATGAACGGGAATCGCTTCCTGATCTCGTCGGGCAACTCTATTCGGCCATGAATGAAAAAGGGCTGCACGATCTCTTCAGTGAGGAGTTCAGTTTTGAAATCATCATGGTTGACGATGGTTCTACCGATGGTTCCAATGCCCTGATCAGAAGCATGATTCCTTCGAAACCGGAAGTTCGCCTGATCTCGTTTCAGAGAAACTTTGGCAAGACCGCAGCACTCTCGGCAGGCTTTCTCGCTGCCAACGGCGACTATGTCTGTACCATCGACGCCGATCTGCAGGATGACCCTTTTGCCATCAAAGGGATGATAAAAAAACTGCAGGAGGGATATGATCTGGTAAGTGGCTGGAAACAGCAGCGCAAGGATCCACTCTCCAAAACGCTTCCTTCGAAGTTGTTCAATGGCGTCACACGACTTTTTACAGGTATCACCATTCATGATTTCAACTGTGGCATTAAGGTTTACCGCAGGGAGGTAACCCAAAGGCTGGAGCTGCATGGAGACATGCACCGCTATATTCCGGTGCTGGCCCAGTGGAACGGGTTCAGGATTACCGAACTGCCAGTGAAGCACAGGGCAAGACAATTTGGAAGCACCAAATATGGTTCCTCGAGGTTTTTTTCCGGGCTTTTCGATTTCCTTTCGGTGCTTTTTATAACCCGATATCTTCGCCGTCCCATGCATTTTTTCGGCATGGCCGGGCTTACCAGCTTTGTCCTGGGTTTTGTCATCAGTCTCTATGTCACACTCGACAAAATCCTGCTCAATAAGCCGGTGAGCAACCGCCCCATTCTTTTTCTCGGCATCCTCTTGCTCATTCTCGGTGTTCAGCTTTTTTCGACCGGACTGCTGGGCGAAATGCTCTCGACTTCGAACAGCAAAAGCAGTTCATTTACCATCCGCGAAACTGTTAATCTCACTGCCGGACAGTCAAAAAAATTCGGCTCTGCTGAATAATTTTCCATCATTTTTTACCATTCACCATGAAACGGGTTGGAGCACACGTCAGTATTGCCGGAGGAGTTGAAAATGCACCACTTCAGGCCAGCAGCATCGGAGCAAAAGCATTTGCCTTGTTTACCAAAAACCAGCGGCAGTGGAAAGCACCGAAACTGGAATCAGCTTCAGTTGAGGCTTTCCGAAAAAACTGCAATGATGGGGGATTTAAACCGGAACATATTCTGCCGCACGACAGCTATCTCATCAACCTCGGCAGCCCGGACACCCAGAAGCTCCGGAATGCCCGCGATGCCTTTACAGAAGAGATGGTGCGCGTCGAAGAACTCGGGCTGGTGATGCTGAACTTTCATCCCGGAAGTCATCTGAAGGAGATTACGGAGGAGCAATGCCTGAAGTTTATTGCCGAATCGATCAATATTGCACTTGAAGCTACCCATTCCGTTACAGCGGTGATTGAAAACACTGCCGGTCAGGGAACCAATCTTGGATACCGCTTCGAGCAACTGGCAGCACTCATCGACCAGGTTGATGACAAGAGCAGGGTCGGGGTCTGTCTTGACACCTGCCACCTCTTTGCAAGCGGTTACGATCTCCGGACAACGGCAGCAATTGAATCAACGTTCGGTGAGTTTGACCGGATTGTGGGTCTCCGCTACCTGAGGGGAATGCACCTCAATGATGCACTCCACCCGCTCGGCAGCCGTCTGGACCGCCATGCGGGTATCGGCAGGGGAACGATAGGACTTGAAGCGTTCTCCTATATCATGGCGCACCCGGCCTGTGAAGAGATTCCCCTGATCCTTGAAACACCTGACTCCGAAGAGTGGAGCAGGGAAATCAGCCTGCTCTACAGCCTCGGAGCGTAAAAAGGGCTACCGTTTCGAGACAACCCGAAGGTATTTGCTTACCGAAACAGCACTGCCAAACAGACCAAGCACCAGACCAAACAGTACCGTGGCAGGATAAATCAGGAGTGCAGAAGGCTGCAGTACCTGGTAAATGGCTGGCTCGTAACGGAAGAGCAGTTGGTCGAAGAGCAGATAGATCGCGCCGGCAGCAAGTGCACCGGAAATCAGACCCTGCAACGCCCCTTCGATGACATAGGGTGCACCGATAAACCAGCCTGTAGCTCCCACCAGACGCATGGTGCGAATTTTTTCCTGCCGTGAAAACATGGCGAGGCGGATGGTATAGCCAACCAGTACAATGGTGGCCAGAGAAATCAGGACTCCTATTCCACCGGTAAGCAAGGTAAAGAGACGTGCATTCTCCTCGATCTGACCAAGAAATACCTGGTTGTAACGAATATCAGCGTCAGGAGCGATTTTACGAATTTTCGGCACAATCCTCTCGATGCTGTCAGGCCGGGCGTACTCAGGAAGAAACTTAAGCTTTATAGAACGTGGCAAGGGATTTGAGCCAAGAATCCGGACAATATCTTCTCCAAAATCGTGGGTAAACCTTTTTGCAGCGTCATCTTTCGAAACATAGGCGGCTTCTCGAATGCCCTTCAGCTTCCTTACCTGTCCAGCAACATCCTCAGCCTGTGACTCACCCATCGTTTCGCCAAGAAAAACCTCAACTTCTACCCTGCCTCGTAACTCCTGAATCACATCCAGAAAACTCAATGAGACTGTGCTGAAAAGACCAAGCAGCACAAGCGCGAAAAAACTTACCGTAACGGTTATGGCTGCAGGCAAGCGTGCCCGTCCAATTCCTGAAAACCCTTCCTTGACGACAAACAACAATGACATAACAGCTTGTTTAGCATTTAATTCAGCTTCAAGTCAAAGAATCAACAAAACAAGTTGCAAAAACAAGTTTTTTTTCTTTTTTTTAGTCATCAAAAGAGGGGCTATAGCTCAGTTGGTAGAGCATTTGCATGGCATGCAAAGGGTCAGGAGTTCGAGTCTCCTTAGCTCCACCCCCAAAAAAAGCGCAATCATAAACTGCGCTTTTTTTTATGCCTTTTTTCTCCCAGACAGCACACCTCAGCCTCAGACCTTCTTCATCCCGATCCTGGCAACCAGAAAAATAAAACCAACAATCAGAGAAGCCGCCAGACCGGCTGCAATATTGAGCAGGGCTGCCAGAAGCACCACCGGAATAGTAAAATCAACCGTCACACCAAGCATTCCTGAACTGACCAGAAAGGTTGCCGCTGTCAGACCGGTAAAGAAAAAACTGGTCGCGATACTTCCTGCAAAAGAGATGAAGATCTTTTCTCCCTTGCCTTCCGAAATATTCTGCCACCGTTGTATCTGTTTCTGACCTCCCGGTTCGAACAGATTCTTGACCATCATGGCCACAAGGGCAAACACAATCAGCACTGCGGCATGAATACCGTACACCCTGTACAACTCACTCCATGAAGGGTTGAAAAAACCCTGACCAAGCCAGACAGAAGAGAGCCTGAGCATAAAAATCGAGGTCGAATAAAAAACAGTTCCCCACAGCAGGGTTACTGAAACCCATATCCCGACACCAGGCGGTGCCGGAGCCTTTTTTATTGGTGATACCATAACTCCCTTTTCTGTAATTGATTGAAAGCACAAAACGGAACAACTCTTGCTGGAAATATAATCGTTCATAACGAAAAGTGAGTCCCAATCGTGCCCGTGCAACAAAAT
Source organism: Chlorobium sp. (assembly GCA_005843805.1). GTDB lineage: Bacteria > Bacteroidota > Chlorobiia > Chlorobiales > Chlorobiaceae > Chlorobium. The sequence goes on along the minus strand of SZXY01000034.1, from coordinate 12,499 downwards.
TCTTCTGGCTTGGTATCGGCTGACGCCCTTTTATCAAAAGAGAGATGCAACGATTATTTTACATTTCCGGTTTGAATGGTTATGTTGAAAGACAAGTCGGAATTGTAAACAGGTTTGTACAACTTTAACATTTCATCGCTTATGTGTGGAGTTTTCGGTGTTTTTAATTCAAAAACTCCCGCGGAAGATACCTTCTATGGACTGTACTCACTTCAGCACAGAGGACAGGAAGCCGCAGGTATCGTTGTTGCTGAATACAACAAGGCCAAAAAGAAAACACTTTTCAAGCAGCACAAGGGAATGGGGCTTGTTGCTGAAGTTTTCAGGGATGAATCGATTTTTGAAACACTTGGCGGCTATGCCGCAATAGGCCACAACCGGTACTCGACTACCGGTTCCTCCAAGTCCAACAATAATATCCAGCCTTTTTCACTGACCTACCGCTCGGGAAGTCTTGCCATAGCCCATAACGGTAACCTTACCAACTCCCGCGCCTTGCGGCGGGAACTGACGGAAGCCGGTGTTATCTTTCAGGCATCTTCTGATACAGAAATTATCCCCCACCTTGCAGCCCGAAGCCGTGAAAAAGAGCCTTTACAACAGATTTATGAGGCGCTGAAACAGGTACAGGGCGCATACTCGATAGTTATTCTGGCCAATAACCAGATGATCGCAGCAAGGGATCCCTATGGGTTCAGACCGCTCGCTCTTGGCAAAAAGGTTGATCCTCTGACTGGAGAGCTTGCGTATATCGTTGCAAGTGAAACCTGCGCTTTCGATATCATCCAGGCAGAATATATCCGTGATATCGAACCCGGTGAAATCCTTCTGATCGACCACCTGGCGGTGGCAAACGAAAAACCAACATCAATCTTTCTTCCCTCTTCTGACCGCAAGGCTCGCTGCATTTTCGAATATGTCTATTTCGCTCGCCCCGACAGTTTTATTTTCAAGCACTCGGTTGACAAGATCAGGCGAAATCTCGGAAAGAACCTTGCAAGAGAGTCAACAATCGAGCATCAACCCGGTGACAAGGAGTTGACCGTTGTCAGCGTACCTGATTCTTCCAATACTGCAGCACTTGGTTTTGTTCGTGAAAGCCTTAAAATGGAGCGTCCCGCAAGGTTTGAGCATGGCCTTATCCGCAACCACTATGTGGGCAGAACCTTCATACAACCAGGCATTCACAGCCGCGACATCAAGGTGCGTTCCAAATACAACATTGTGCGTGGAGTACTCCAGGGCAGACCGATCATTCTCATTGACGATTCCATTGTCCGGGGCACAACAGCCAAAATGCTTATTAAACTGATCCGTGAAGCTGATCCAAAGGCAATTCACCTGCACATCAGCTCCCCGCCTATCACCAATCCCTGCTTCTACGGTATGGATTTCCCTACCAAACGGCAGTTACTCACCCACATGTTCGACTCTCTTGAAAACAAGGGAGAGGAGATCGAAAAAATCAGGGATTATATTGGCGTTGATTCACTCAAATACCTTTCCATGCAGGGTTTGATGAACAGCGTACCCTCTTTTGAAAATGAAAGCTGCAGCTACTGCACAGCATGTTTCAGCGGAGACTATCCGATTCAGGTCAATGATGCAACGACCGACAAGGAAGAAAACGACTGAGAAGGAAAATTTGTTTTTGTGCAGGGTTTGCCCGAGGCAAACCCTGCACAAAAAAGAGTACTGCTTACCAGCTAAACGAAGCGCCCATGGCTCCGGCAACCGGTGTGTTTGAACTAAAACCAGCACCGAAACTTGCGCCAAACATGATATTATTCGTCACACAAGCCTTTGTACCGATAGCGATAGCCTTTTCCCCTCCATAGTTGCCAAAACCAACTCCGACAGCATAATTGCGTCCGGTAGGTGGTGCAGGTATTGCTGTCATAGCAGCAATCTGGGCAATACCGCTATAGGCATTTTTAGCAACGTTGTTCAACTGTTTCACGTTCACTGCATCATTGCTATTGATACCGTCTGCAACACCTGACAGACGTGCCGCTGTTCCATTGTTGCTCAGGTGCACACCGCTATCGTTCACGGTCACATTTGCACTACCCGTATCACCTACTCGAACCTCGCTTGTCGAGGTAGTCGCATCGGTCGAAGCCTCAATAAGCGTCTTTGCCGTTCCGGAAGTTCCGGCAACATCCAGTTTAGCCGACCCATCGGTAAGTGTAATGGCAGAAGAATGAGTACCCCCTGAAAGCGTCGTCGTCGTACTTGTTGAGGCAATACCATTCAAGTGACCGGCGGCATTGTTGACTCCAAGGGCTGTGCCTGCAGACGTCACACTCAGTTGTGAACTGCCGGTTGCAACACCAAGAGTGTTGTTGATCTGAGTCGCGCCGCTGAGGGTCGTCGATCCGGTTACGCCAAAGGTACCTCCGACAGTGGCATTGCCTGTGTTGGTCAAGATGCCATTGTTGGTGATCCCTGCTGTGGTGGTCTGACCTGTCACGCCAAGGGTGTTATTTACCAGTGTAGCACCGCTGAGGGTCGCCGCACCGGTTACACCCAAGGTGCCTCCAACAGTAGCACTACCAGTGTTGGTCAAGATGCCATTGTTCGTGATCCCTGTTGTGGTGGTCTCACCTGTCACACCAAGAGTGTTGTTGATCTGGGTTGCTCCGCCGAGCGTTGTCGATATCCTGTTACGCCCAGGGTGTTATTCACCTGTGTAGCGCCGCTGAGGGTCGCCGCACCGGTTACACCCAAGGTACCTCCAACAGTAGCGCTGCCGGTGTTGGTTAAAATGCCATTGTTCGTTATCCCCACTGTTGTGGTCTGGCCTGTAACGCCAAGGGTGTTGTTGATCTGGGTTGCTCCGCCAAGCGTCGTCGATCCAGTTACGCCAAGGGTGTTATTTACCTGAGTTGCTCCGCCGAGCGTTGTCGAGCCAGTTACGCCAAGGGTGTTATTCACCTGTGCAGCACCGCTGAGGGTCGCCGCACCGGTTACACCCAAGGTACCTCCAACAGTAGCGCTTCCAGTGTTGGTCAAGACGCCATTGTTCGTGATCCCCGTTGTGGTAGTCAGACCTGTCACTCCCAGGGTATTGTTCAGCGTCGTCGCTCCTGTCACGTCAAGGGTGTTGCTGAAAGTCGCTGCTCCCAGTACGCCCAAGAGGTTATTAACCTGCGTCGCACCGCTGAGGGTCGTTAAGCCCAGCACGTCCAGTGAACTGCTCAGTGTAGTTGCGCCACTCACGCCAAAAGTGCCGAAGGTCTGGGCCGCCCCGTTGAGTATCGTCACCCCGTTAAGTGTCGTCCCTCCATTGAGTGCCGTCCCTCCATTCACAACCAGGCCAGTATCAATCGTTGTTGTACCAGCTCCTGCAACAGTAAAGGAATTACTCGTAACGCCGCCATAGGCCTCTGCGCCAGACATGGTGACGATGCCATAAACAATCGCCACGCCAAGACTTTTTCTCAAAAAAGATTGACGTGTTCTGTAACTTTTCATTGGGTTAATCCGCATTTAAGACATTTTCAAGAATTAATAAAATTCAAGACTCTTGTCAATACTCTTGAGATTGATATCCTCTCAAAAATCTGTTCCGTAATCTCCGGCTATCGGGCTTCAAGCAATACTTGACCTCCCTGTATCCCGATCATCGGTAGTTCAGAACAATTTCCATGAGCCCTGATTACTGCAATTCGTCAGAAAGTCAAACAAAAGTCCCCCTGAGCGAAGCTCAATAACGACAAAAACTTTTTAAATTCCTCTATCTTTCTGAATCTCTTATTCTTTGTATCCGGTTATTCCGAAAAGGCTTAAATATTTGTTTCAGAAGTACTTCACATTTCGACCGCACTAAACGACAAAGGGCGTACTGCCTGTACGCCCTTTGTGTGTCATGATGCTTGTTGCCAGCGGCAAACAGAAATTGAGGGTATTTTTGTTTCTACTTCTTGCCCTGCTTGAATTCGATTCTCACCGAAGTATGCGGCACAGCCTCGAGTCTCTTTTTCGGAATGGGTTTACCCGACTTGATGCAGATACCGTAGGTCTTGTTTCTGATCCTGTCAAGCGCCTGATCGATATAGCCGATGTATTTCTCGTCCCGTGCAATAAACATGAAACGCTGTTCGCGGGCCATGGTTTCAGTACCGTGATCGGCCATGTGCATGGAGTAGTTCGAATTGATGGAATCTTCGACGTTCTCGTCAGAAAGCGATGAACGAAGAATATCGAGATCACGAAGCACCTCTTCCTGCCTTTTAAGCAATAACTGCCTGAAATGCTCGAGTTCTTCGTCTGTCAGATAGGTTTTAGTCAGGATCGGTTCCTCGATAACCTCATTTTCCTTCTTGGAAAGACTATTGCTTTTTTTCGCCATGATACATTATATTTGCGTATTCCAACAGAAAACCGTAAAAACACAGAGTTAGAGAATACTATTTATGAACAGATTTTTCAAGAGATAGCCGACAGATTTCACCATTTATTAACTCTTCTTTACCTTTCGATGGGGATGAAGTATCATGTTCAGAGAGATGAAGAGTGATGGCAAGAGTTTCTGCTTTAATATAAGCATCATTTCTTTTTACCGCATCCAGAACTTTTGCGGTTCCCTCTATTGAAAGCAGAATCCTGTCAGTAATATCAAAACCGCTTTCCTTGCGAAGCGACTGTATACGACTAACCAGTTCACGGGAAAGTCCAAGCATTTCAAGCTCTTCGGTCATTTCGGTGTCAAGAGCGACCATGATACCATTTGCCTCATCGGATGCTACAAGCCACCCTTCGATATCTTCGTGCATGATCTCCACATCCTGACGCATGATCTCAAACACCTTGTCGTCAAGCTCAAGAGAGAGTGTACCCTCTTTTTCCAGAAGCGCAATCTGTTTATGACTCATCATCCTGATGGCTTCTGCCAGTGCTTTCATATCCTTGCCAAAACGGGGACCAAGGGTTTTGAAGTTTGGTTTTACCTTCTTGCTGATTACCGAGCCTTCCTCTTCGATATACTCTATCTTCTGAACATTAACCTCTTCCATAATGATATCGGCAACCTGGGCGTACTCTTCCCTTGCCGCAGCATTGTCAACCGAAAGCAGAATACGGGAGAGCGGCTGGCGAACCTTGATCGAAGCCTTTTCACGCATGGTACGCACAAGCGAAGTAATAACCTGTGCCTTTTTCATGCGATGCTCAAGCGGCAAGTCAATAGCAGCAGAGTCAAGGAGAGGAAAAGTCGCAAGATGCACAGATTCACAGGATTCGAGTGCGCTGACACCATTAAGGTTCAGGTATATCCTCTCGGCAAGGAATGGTGTAAAGGGAGCAAGCAGCTTGGCCAGTGTCTCAAGACAACTGTAAAGCGTCTGGTAGGCCGCAATCTTGTCGGGGCCCATCTCGCTTTTCCAGAAGCGTTTTCGTGACCGGCGGATATACCAGTTTGAAAGATCGTCAACGGTAAAATCGTTCAGCAACCTTACTGCACCGGTCAGATCATACTGCTCCATACGGGTATGCACTCCACTCACCAGCGTATTAAGAGATGAGAGCACCCAGCGATCGAGTTCGGAACGCTCGTGCAACGAAATGGATGGTTCAGCATAAGTGAAGCCATCAACGTTGGCATAGAGCACAAAGAAATTATAGCTGTTGATGAAAGCGCGGAAAAACTTGCGCTGCTCTTCCTCAATCTCGTCGGCATTGAACGATTTCGGCCTCCAGGGAGGGCTGGTCACCATAAGGTACCAGCGAAGCGCATCAGCGCCGTAACGATCCATCGTTTCAAAAGGATCGACCACATTGCCTTTTGACTTCGACATTTTGTGACCATTCCGATCAAGAATATGGCCATTGACAATGAGGTTTTTATAGGCTGGCTTGTCGAAAATCAGCGTGGAAATGGCATGAAGGGTATAGAACCACCCTCTGGTCTGATCAACCCCCTCAGCAATGAAATCAGCAGGGAAGGTAGCATCGAACTCTTCGCGGTTTTCAAACGGATAGTGCAACTGGGCAAAGGGCATGGAGCCACTGTCGAACCAGACATCAACCAGCTCTGGAGTACGATTGAAACGCTTTCCGTCCCTGATGAAGTAAATACGGTCGACAAAAGGCTTGTGCAGATCGAGTTCAACAACTTCCCAGTCGAGCGCATCTGCGAGCAGACAGCGCTCTCCATCAATATCAATGAATCCCTCACGCAACTCTGCAACCGAACCGACAGCGAACATTTTTCCCGAGGCAGCATCATCACCAATGGCAAAATCCTCCGAAACCCAGACTGGCAGGGGTGAGCCCCAGAAGCGCTCACGTGAAAGCGCCCAGTCCTTGTTCTCTTCCAGCCAGTTGCCGAAACGCCCTGAACCAATCTCGGGCGGACACCAGTTGATGGTTTTGTTGAGTTCCACCATACGCTCAGCAATCGCAGTGGTTCTGATATACCAGGACTCCCTTGCATAATAGATCACCGGCACATCATAACGCCACGAAAACGGATAGGTATGGGTTATGTTTTCCTTGCGGTAAACTTTGCCTCCTTCCTTGAGCTGGCGGATAATGAGCGGATCGGTATCCTTGAAAAACATCCCATCATAATCACTCACCTCAGCGGTAAAACATCCGTTCCGGCCAACCGGCTGAAGCATCGGCAAATCATACTTTTTGGCAATTTCATAGTCATCAGCGCCGAATGCCGGGGCAATATGCACGATACCGGTACCATCTTCAGTCGAAACAAAAGAGCCAGAGGTAACGTACCAGCACTTTTTTTCAGGGTGCATATAAGTGAACAGCGGTTCATAGTCAACCCCTTCAAGATCGCTCCCTTTCAGTTCGGCAATGACCTTCCAGAGTGATTCTCCCTCGTCGTTCTTCTCAAGCAACACCTGCAGACGAGATTTGGCAAGAATCATCACCTCTCCGCTATCGCCATGACGCACTTTTACGTAGTCAATATCCGAGCCTACACAAAGCGCCACATTGGAAATCAGTGTCCAGGGGGTCGTTGTCCAAACAAGAAACGACTCGTCCGATCCCTTGAGCCTGAACTTGACATATATGCTCGGATCGGTAACCTCTTTGTAGCCAAGGGCCAGCTCATGCGAACTCAGTACCGTCTCGGATTTGGGATCCTGCGGCACAATCTTATAATCCTTGTAAATCAGTCCCTTGTCGAAAATGGTTTTCAGCGCCCACCAGACCGACTCGATATAATTATTGGTACAGGTAATATAGGGGTGGTCCATATCGACCCAGTATCCCATCCTCTCTGTAAGCTTTCCCCACCCTTCACGGTTATCGTCAATATGATGATAGACCAGAGCCCTGGCCTCGGCATTGAACTGGCCGTCTCCATACTCCTCAACCTGGGCCTTGTTCTTCAGTCCAAGCTTTTTCTCCACCGATATCTCAACCGGAAGCCCATGCGTATCCCACCCGGCCTTGCGCGGTACCCGGTATCCCTGCATGGTTTTGTAACGACAGACAACATCCTTTATGGTACGACTGAAAACATGGTGAACACCAGGCTTGCCGTTTACCGTCGGTGGGCCTTCATAAAAAGAGTAGACCCTGCCGGCAGGTTTCTCTTCAAGGCTTTTGCGAAAAATACCTTGTTCATTCCAGTATGACAAAACTTCTGCCTCTACGGCACTGTAGGGCACATTTGTTGGATACTCGACAAATTTATCGTGCATAGTTCTTCCCCAAATCATTCAATCAAACACAAGCGTCGGGCCTGCAATTATAAAAAACAGTCAATATACAAGAATCCGGTATTAAAACAGTACAGGCAAGCCTTTCATTTAACGAAAAGCTTGCCTGAAAACTTCTATAAACAAATCCAGTAGCACACAAAAAAACAAAACTCCAGATGCTTACTTTTTATCGCCAAGGGAAGAATTTACGCCTTCGAGGATCTGCTTTGCAACCACCGTCAGGGAATCCAGCGCCTGGGCAACTATCTTGCTTAAGGGGGTCAAAGTATTGTCAAGAAGCGTGCCGACACCAACCAGGATAGTTGAAAAATCACCTTTGACAACATCTCCGGGATCCTGCTGACCCTGACCGGAAGTTTTCATTTCTTCAGCCATATCACACTGATATTTAGGTTTAATACAGACTAAACAATAATAGCGAAATGTACTATTTTTAATCATGCCGTCAAAGAAATTGGAAAAAAGGAGATAGAGGGAACTCTCATCCATACCCTTTTACTGACGACCATAGCGATCCTCGACGCGGATGATATCATCCTCACCCAGATAGCTGCCCGACTGAACCTCGATCAGTTCAAGAGGAGTTTTTCCGGTATTTTCAAGTCGATGAAATACGCCAACAGGAATATAGGTTGATTGGTCCTCACTGAGTATGATCTTTTTATCGCCATTGGTGACAATCGCCGTTCCCCTGACTACGACCCAGTGTTCTGCCCGGTGATTATGTTTCTGCAGGGAGAGTGCCGCTCCAGGATTGACCGTAATACGCTTGACCTTGAAGCGTTCCGAAAAATCAACGGTTTCATAGGAGCCCCATGGCCTGTAAACCTTCCGGTGTGTCAGCGCCTCATCCCGCCCTCCCTTTTTCAGCGTTTCGACCAGCTCCTTGACATCCTGAACGCGCTCCTTGGATGAAACAAGCACAGCATCGGCTGTTTCAACAATAATATAACCATCAAGCCCCACGGCGGTCACCAGCCGACTGGTCGCATGGATGTAGCTGTTGCTGACATCGTGCAGCAACACGTCACCCTTTTGTACATTGCCAAATTCGTCCCGTTCCTGAACATCCCAGAGTGCCGACCATGCACCCACGTCATTCCAACCCGCATCAAGAGGAACAAGAGCCGCTTTCGCGGTTTTTTCCATCACGGCATAGTCAATGGAATCAGAGGGCGAGGCACAAAACGATTCAGAATCGAGCCTTAAAAAGTCAAGGTCTTCAACCGCTTTTGCCAATGCTTCCCGACATGCGCCAAGAATTGCCGGCGCGTGAGTTTCAAGCTCCCGAAGCCAGGTTTCTGCCTGGAAAAGAAAAATCCCGCTGTTCCAGAAATAGTCACCCGAAGCAAGATAGAGTTCCGCTTTTTGCCTGTCAGGCTTCTCGACAAATTCAACGACCGGATAGACCGGCATTGCACCCTGCCCCGATACCCTGATATAGCCATATCCGGTTTCAGGAGAGAGCGGAACAATGCCAAAAGTGACCAGCTCTCCTTTTTCTGCGGCAGACTTTCCGGAAGCAACAGCAGCACCCAATGCCACCGGATCAAGAATAATATGATCGGCAGGCAAAACAAGCATCATGGCACCCGGATGCTTTTCGGCAATAAGCAGTGCAGCAACAGCGGCAGCAGGAGCGGTATTGCGACCGGAAGGCTCAAGAATGATCTGGCCAACATCGGCAGCTATCTGACGAAGCTGCTCGGCAACAAGAAAGCGGTGGCTCTCATTGCAGACACAATAAACAGTACCTATATCATCGGCAGAAGCCAGGCGAAGCACTGTATCCTGCAGCATGGTGTTTTCTCCTACCAGCGAAAGCAACTGCTTGGGGTACAATGCCCTGGAAAGAGGCCAGAGCCGTGTCCCCGAACCACCACTGAGAATGACAGGAATAATCATGGACAAAAACTGATTTGTTAAGGTTTGTGCAGATACTTCTCGTACATCTTCCATGTCGAAGAAACAAGGGTATCGATATCGCTGTACTTCGGCACCCATCCAAGCAGCTCCCTTGCCCTTGATGACGATGCCACAAGCTCGGCAGGATCTCCCTCACGCCTTCCTGAAATTTCAGCAGGAACAGCCATGCCGGTGATGGCCCGGGCTCGTTCAACCATTTCAATAACAGTGATGCCATTCTCTGTTCCGAGATTCACCGTTATACTTTTGTCATGCTGCCGAATATACTCAAAAGCACGAACATGCGCTTCCGCAAGGTCGCTCACATGCACATAGTCGCGAATGCAGCTTCCGTCACGTGTCGGATAATCATCACCGAATATTAACAGTTTTGAGCGAATACCCGCAGCAGTTTCCATAACGATCGGCAGAAGATTTTCCGGATTCAGCTCAAGCCCCCTGACTCGCCCGAGAACATCGTAACCCGCAGCATTGAAATAACGGATTGCCCCGTACCGCATCTCTTTCAGCCGGTCATACCAGCCAAGCAATCGTTCGATTTCAAGCTTGGTAAAGCCGTAAAAGTTTTCCGGCTCTTTTGGATGATCCTCATCCATCGGCAGATATCGGGGACTGCCGTAGACTGCTGCCGAAGAGGAAAAGATAACCGGAGAAATTCCCGCTGCTGCTGCCTGGTTGAGGATGTTGATTGTACCGGCAATATTGGATTCGGAATAAGCCTCTGGCTTCAGCATAGACTGACCGGCAGCTTTTAGGGCGGCAAGATGCACACAGCCGTCATACCCCCCTCCCTGCATAACAGATCGCAACTGCTCGGGACGCATGATATCTCCATGCACAAACCGAGCGTCCTCAAACAGATTTTCCCTCAGTCCGGTCTGCAGGTTATCAAACACCGTCACCTCATATCCGCGATCAAGAAAAGCTCTTGCAACATGGCTGCCAATATAGCCTGCCCCGCCAATAACCAGAATGCGCATAAAAAAACTGTTCAGTGGTTTTGTTTATCTATTGCCATACATCTCTGCATAATAACGCTGATAACTGCCCGAAGTAACATTGTCGAGCCACTCCTCATTTGAAAGATACCAGTCCACCGTCAATTCAAGACCTTTTTCAAATGAAATCGAAGGCACCCAGCCAAGTTCACGCTGCAGCTTCGAAGAATCGATAGCGTAACGAAGATCATGACCCGCCCTGTCGGTAACATAGGTAACAAGTTTTTCGGACTCCCCGCTTTCGCGTCCAAGTCTTTCATCCATGATACGACACAAAAGCCGGATCAGCTCGATATTGCTCCACTCGTTATGACCTCCGATATTGTAGGTTTCACCGTTTCGCCCATTGTGAAAAATAACATCGATCGCCCTGGCATGATCGACCACCCAGAGCCAGTCACGAACATTCTCTCCCTTGCCATAGACCGGAAGCGGTTTATGGTGACGGATATTGTTAATAAACAGAGGAATGAGCTTTTCAGGAAACTGGAAGGAACCGTAATTGTTCGAACAGTTGCTGATCACCACAGGCAGATTGAAGGTGTCATGCCATGCCCTTACAAAATGGTCGGAGGATGCTTTGGATGCTGAATAGGGACTATGAGGATCATAAGGAGTTTCTTCGGTAAAGAGCCCGTCAGCCCCCAGCGAACCATAGACCTCATCGGTGGATATGTGGTAGAACTTCTTGCCGACAGGATCGGAGTGCCAGCAACTCCTGGCCGCATTGAGCAGATTGACCGTCCCAAGCACATTGGTAACGACAAACTCAGTCGGGTTTGCAATCGAACGATCAACATGTGACTCGGCTGCCAGATGGATCACTCCGTCAAAACGGTGTTCCTCAAACAAGCGTTGCAAAAAATCACCATCAGTTATATCCCCTTTGACAAACCGGTAATTGGGATGATTCTCGACATCGCGGAGATTGGCAAGGTTTCCGGCATAGGTCAGCTTGTCAAGATTGGTAATGGTATATGAAGGATAACTTTCCAGAAAATGCCTCACAACATGTGACCCGATAAAACCGGCGCCTCCAGTGACAAGAATATGCATTGAGATATCAATGATTAATAGTTGACTTTTCCAATCCTGCGACACCTGCGGGTCATGTCGCCAAACAGTTCATTTTCCGAAGCATGGCGACAAGCGATGCCCTCCAGTGAGGAATGGCCAGCCCCCACTCCTGCTTTATTGACGACTTGTCAAGAACGCTGTAGTGCGGCCTCGGCGCAACCTGGGGATACCGGGCGCTTTCAACAGGCAAAACCCTGCATGAGAGTCCCGCCAGCTCCATGATGGCGAGAGCAAAATCATACCAGGAACAAACCCCTTCGTTGGAATAATGATAGAGCCCTTGATACAAGCGATCCCGGTCAAACTGATCGACAATCGCGACAATAGCCGCTGCAAGATCGGCAGACCAGGTCGGTGTACCAATCTGGTCAAAGACAACGTTGAGGGTTTCGCGTTCAGCACCAAGACGCAGCATGGTCTTGACAAAGTTAATGCCATAAGAGGAGTAAAGCCATGAAGTCCTGATAATCACAAAAGAGGGAGCAATCTGGCGGATACGCTCCTCCCCCTCCCATTTCGAAATCCCGTAAACACCAAGAGGAGTCGGATAATCGCTCTCCCGGTAAGGAACAGAGGAGTTCCCGTTAAAAACATAATCAGTAGAAATATGAATAAGCAAAGCGTTACACTCTTTTGCTGAGGCAGCAAGCACAGCAGCTCCATCCCTGTTAACCCGGAACGCCGCATCAGCATCGGTTTCCGCCTTGTCCACGGCAGTGTAAGCCGCACAATTGACGATAACCTCTATCTGTTGCTGGCGACAGAAGTGATCGACAAGATCACGCCGCGCGATATCGAGTTCGG
>SZXY01000053.1 GCA_005843805.1 Chlorobium sp. | reverse complement strand
GGGTTGCTGCAAGCCTGCTCAATGAGCTGCATCTCCCTGAACTTGTCACCAAGTCACAAAAAGAGTATGAAGCGCTTGCCATCGAGCTTGCCACAAACCCCGAAAAGCTGGCGCAAATCAGGCGGAAACTGGCAGAAAATCGACTCACTGCGCCGCTTTTCGATACGAAACGTTTCACTCAACACCTTGAAGCGGCATACACTGAAATGTATGAGCGATATCACGCAGGGTTACCTCCCGCTCACATTCATGTTGCGCCTGGCAGCTCTCCCTCCATTCCGCAAGAGGGCAAGAAAGAGATCGTTGCATCCACTCATGATCATGCTGCGCAGTTACAATCGGCACTGACCTTGCACCAGCAAGGTCGTCTGGATGAGGCTGAAGCGCTCTACAAGGATATTCTGCTCTCAGAGCCCGGACATTTTGATGCACTGCAGCTTCTGGCAACGCTTACCGCTCAAAAAAAGAATTTCGCTCATGCGGTTCAGTTATTCAACCGCGCACTCACCATCAATCCTGACCATCCGGTTTCACTCAATAATCGGGGAACAACATTAGCGGAACTGAAAAAGTATGAAGAGGCTATTGAAAGTTTTGAAAGGGCTATTGCACTCAATTCCGCCTATTCGACAGCCTACTCCAATCTTGGCAATGCGTTACAAGAGTTGAAGCGCTACGGCGAAGCCCTTGCAAGTTACGAAAAGGCTATAACGTTTGAACCAGCCAATGCAGAGTCTTACTATAATCATGGCATTACATTACAGAAGTTACAACGTCATGAAGAGGCAATTGAAAGTTATGACAAGGCTATCTCAATCAACCCTCAATACGCAGAAGCATACAATAATCGTGGCAATGCATTACTGGAATTGAAACGATACAAAGAAGCGATAGAGTGCTATGAGATAACTCTTGCACTCAAATCAGACTCACCAATGGCTTACTATAATCTTGGAATTACCTTACAGGAGCTGAAAAGGCATGAAGAAGCTATTGGATGTTTTGAGAAGGCTATTGCCCTCAAACCCGATTATGCCGAGGCTTACGATAGTCTCGGAAATGCATTACATCAGTTGAAGCGCCATGAAATGGCCGTTGCGAGTTATGAAAAGGCGATCGCACTCAACCCTGACTTTGCGGAGGCTTACTATAATCTTGGAAATACATTCAATGAGTTAAAACAACACGAAAAGGTTGTAGAGAGTTTTGCCAGGGCTCTTGAACTCAAACCTGACATTGATTTTTTGACGGGAATATGGTTACACTCAAGGATGCTGATTTGTGACTGGAAATCTTTTGATATTCATGTGAACCAGATTGCCGTAAAAATAAAACTTCACGAAAAAGCTTCATTACCCTTTCCTCTGCTTGTACTCATTGATTCACCATCATTACAAAAAGAGGCCGCCAGGATTTTTACAACAGAAAAATATCCCGCAAACCTTTCACTTCCAGCCCTTCCCAAGCCTCTCCGGCATGATAAAATCCGTATTGGATACTATTCAGCAGACTTCAATAATCATGCTATGGCTTACTTGATGGCGGAGTTGTTTGAACTGCACGATAGATCGAAATTTGAGTTTGTTGCCTTTTCTTTTGGACCAGACAAACATGACGAGATGAGAAAAAGAATCGAATCCTCCTTTGAGAGGTTTCTCGATATACGAACCATTACAGACAAGGAGGCTGTAGTGCTCGCAAGAGATTTGGAGATCGATATCGCTGTGGATCTCAATGGCTTCACGAAAAACTCCCGCCAGGGCATTTTTGCATTGCGGGCAGCACCAATACAGGTAAACTATCTGGGATACCCTGGAACCATGGGCGCGGACTATCTTGATTATCTCATTGCCGATAAAACCATTATCCCGAAAAACAGCCGAGAGTACTACACGGAGAAAATTGTCTCCCTGCCCAACAGCTATCAGGTAAACGACAGTAAAAGAATCATTTCCGGAAAGCTTTTCACTCGCAAAGAGGCGGGATTACCGGAATCGGGCTTTATCTTCTGCTGTTTCAACAACAACCATAAAATCACCCCACACACCTTTGACAGTTGGATGCGGATTCTTGGCCAGGTAGAGAAAAGTGTACTCTGGCTGTTTGAGGACAACCCCAAAGCTGCGGACAATTTGCGCAAAGAAGCGATTCAAAGGGGTATCGAGGCTGAAAGGCTGATTTTTGCCAGGCGGATGCCTCTTCAGGAACACCTCGCACGCCACCGCCTCGCAGATCTCTTTCTTGACACGCTTCCATACAATGCTCACACCACCGCAAGTGATGCATTGTGGACAGGGTTGCCCGTAGTGACCTGTATGGGCGAGTCCTTTGCCAGCAGGGTTGCAGCAAGTCTGCTCAATGCCCTGCATCTCCCTGAACTCATAACCTCATCGCAGGAGTCCTACGAAGCGCTTGCCATCGAACTTGCCACAAACCCGGAAAAGCTCGCGCAAATCAGGCGGAAACTGGCAGAGAACCGGCTCACGGCACCACTGTTTGATACGCAACTTTTTACACGACACATTGAAGCTGCCTACACGGCAATGTATGAACGATATCATGCGGATTTGCCCCCCTGGCACATTGATATTGATCCATAAGAGAGAGGAAGAACAGAACGAAAGGTTTTGAATAATTTAACTTGAAAAAATGAACGCATTGCTTGAACTCCTGAAACCAGAACGGTTGACCGCAATCGTGGATATCGGTGCCAATCCTATTGACGGCGATCCGCCATACAAAAAAATGCTCGAAGCTGGCCTTTGTCATGTTACAGGTTTTGAGCCTCAACGGCAGGCGCTGGATGAGCTTCTTCGTAACAAAGGGTCTCATGAACACTACCTGCCCTATGCCGTCGGTGACGGGAAGCCGCATACGCTCAATATCTGCAAGGCATCGGGCATGACCAGTTTGCTCGAACCAGACAAAAATATCCTTGAATTGTTTCAGGTACTCAAACCACTGGGAGCGGTTGTTCAACAGGAAACATTACAAACAAGAAGGCTGGACGATATCGCTGAAATTGACTATCTCGATTTTCTGAAGATCGATATCCAGGGAGGAGAACTCGAAGTTTTCAAATCAGGTACCGAAAAACTCTCCAAGACAGTAGCGATACAGACCGAAGTTTCATTTATGACACTCTACAAGGAACAACCAACCGTTGGTGATATCGACATCGAAATGCGACGCCAGGGATTTGTTCCCCACTGCTTTGCTGCAATAAAAAAATGGCCGATTGCGCCATGCATTGTAAATAACAACCCAAGGCTCGCGATCAATCAGCTTTTGGAAGCCGATATCGTCTATGTGCGCAATTTTGCTCTACCTGAGCTTATGAGTGACGAACAACTCAAGCATCTGGCGATGATTGCCCACTATTGCTATGGCTCGATTGATCTGGCGTTGCGGTGTGTCATGCTGCTTGAACAACGGGGTACATTGGATGCAGGTGCTCAACAGAGATACCTTGCATCCCTCTCTGCGGAAAGACAAGGCAAATAAAGTGGGAGCAGGAAAAAGAGAAAAACACGTAGCCCTAATTCATCAACACAATTCCCTTTTCGCTTTCAGCCTCTTTTTTGTACCTTTTCTCAATACGCTTTTATTGCCCAACAAGTCGTAATGAATTTTTGCGCCAACAATAGCAGCATATACAGCCATGCGAATTCATGATCTTGATCCTGAAAACAGACCGAGAGAGCGTTTTCTCCGCAGTGGACCGGCCTCTCTCAGTCCTGCTGAACTTCTGGCAATTATCTTGCGCTCAGGCACCAAAAACCTCAATATTGTCGATACCTGCAATGAACTTATTGCCTCCTTCGGCCTTGAAAAACTGGCCGACGCAAAGCTTGGTGAACTGAAGAAAACAAAGGGAATCGGAGAGGCCAAAGCGATGCAGATCGTGGCAATTTTCGAGCTGAACAAGCGGCTGCACTTCAATCGCAACCTCAACAAAAAAATTCAGGCAGCACGGGATGTTTTTGAATATATGGAAGGGCGTATCCCGGATGAGAAGAAGGAGCACCTCTTTGTGCTGCACCTCAACACCAAAAACCAGATCATCAGAAATGAACTGGTCTCGGTAGGAACGCTCAACGCCTCCCTCATCCATCCAAGAGAGGTGTTCAAGTCCGCCATAAGGGAGAGCGCACACGCCATCATTCTCGTTCACAACCACCCTTCCGGTGACGTTGAACCGAGCAATGCCGACCGACAGGTGACTGAGCTGCTAAAAAAGGCAAGCGCCGTCATCCAGATCGACCTGCTCGACCACGTCATCATCGGCAAAACCGGGTGGTTCAGCTTTCGGGAAAGCTCACTTCTTGTCTGAGAGTTGGCAAAATACTCCGGCAACCCCCGAAAGGAGACCAAAACATAACACTGCACACTGAATGTCGTGACAACATCGGGACAGCAAGTGTTCTTATGGAATCAACTGTGGTGATACTTTCCCACTCTCAAAAACAAGAGTGTAGCTGCGTTAAACTGCTTTCCGCTCTCTAACCGAAAGAGGCTGCCCGAACTGGCTGGGCTTCAAAGGAGCTGTTCAGGGAAACTTCGCGAACACCCTTTGCCTGAAACCCTTTCTGGGTTTTGTCGAGTTCGTATTCTACATCGGCATCAGGATTGAGAACCTTGAAGCTTTGATCTGAAAGGATAGCGGAAAAATGAACAAAAATATCCTCTCCCCCATCCGGATTCAAAATAAAGCCATAGCCCTTCTTGCCGTCAAACCATTTAACTTTACTTATTGCCATAGATAAACACCATACGCTTTATAAGTTTATTATGGTTGTGCAATGCACTAAAAGGGGTGGCGCATTTGCTGTTTGGTTACCTTTTAAATATATATTTTTTCTCATTTATTTCATACGATGTAACAAAATCGCAAGGTTTTACCCTTTGTTACATCCCATAACACGCAGAAAAAGAAATTTTCCTCTCATAACGACCAATTCACTGCAACCATGAAATGCGTCATTTCATTGAGCAGGAATATCACCTGTTGGGTCTGGAGAGGGGCAACAGCACCAGCAGAAACAATTACTGGGCTCTATTCAAGACGACTATCCCGGTTGCTGGAGAATTTCAACGGACAAGCGTTTGACGAGTGGGCAAATCTACATGGAGTGAAACTGGTGTTCAATCGACCAGGAAAGCCTGTTGATAACGCCTCTATTGAAAGCTTCAACCGCAGACTTCGTGACGAATGCCTGGCGGTAAACTGGTTCGGACCGCACTGTTCCTTGAGTGGGCAGACCCCTCTTGAATTTCTTGCATTAAAAAAAATATGCCTCTTCGCATGGGGGTTTTATGGATTCAGCACCTCATAAATCGTAGTGGCATCCTTGAAGTTGACGCCGAGTGCTTTGAAGTGGGCTTTGCCGCAATCGACTTTTTTGTTCTCGGTTGAGCGGCGTTTGTTGGGGTCGAGGGTGCTTTTGGTTTCGCGGACAAGGTAGAGTTTTTGAGTATCATCGACAACGACTGCCCAGTCGGGGTTGTAGTCGCCGAGTGGTGTTGCAACCTTGAACCAGCGTGGCAGCTTGCAGAAGAATTTTACCCGCTCATCGGCATCGAGGAGTTTTGCTACCTCTTCTTCTGTGCCGGAATCGTAAGCTATATAGTTGAACGGGGTGCGGTTGTCGGTGCTCTGGATTGCATACAGGCGGCTGAGATACTCTTCAACCTCTTCGGCTTCGAAGAGGCGCATTTCGTAATATTGGCCTTTGATCGGTTCGTATTTGATGCCGTCGATAATCAGTTCGTGCAGTGCGCGGTTGATCATTCTGGCAGTTTCGGTCATAAAGGATTGGGGGTTGAGGGTGAAATCTTTCAACCGTCCTGATTGCTTGAGGATTTCAACCAATGTTCCTCGGGTAAGTTCGGTTTCGCGCTGCAAAAAGGCGAGAATATCCGGCAGTGGCTGCTCATTATGGACAAGGTGTGTTCTGCTGCTGGTGATTTTTCCGCCCTCAAGCCCGGACTCTTTTATTTCAAGCTCTCTTTTGGTGATTTCAATCTGCACTGGCTTGATTTCCGCCATGGTGTTCACCTTCCCTGCCGCAAGGGTGACCAGTTCAGCCGTTTTAAACTCGACGGAGTATCTGGTTTTCTGGCTGATTTTATCCCAGAGTGCCTGAAAATCATCGTTCAATTCGACGCGCTTGTTGTAGGTCACTTTCTGGCGATCACGCCCATCTTTCACAAAATCACGCGGCAGATACTTCTGAATGCGTCCAATGACCGCATCTTCAAGACCGGTATATTTTTCCGGCAAGGCAAAGGTGAAGTCGGCTTTGGCGGGGGTGAATGCCGTAGTAATGTCACCATAGTTGTCAATCAAACCGTGTTCGGCAACACATTGCCAGATTTCATGAGATTCCTCCTGTGTCAGGTAGCCGGTTCCTGCGGTGTTGAGCACTGGAGTGAAAGCGAGCTGAGGAAGACGACCAAATTTGAAATTGCCGCTTGGGTCGATGGCGGCTTCTATTTCGGACTGCAATCCTTTGGCAAAGCTTTCAAAGGTTTCGTTAGCAATAACGGTGAGGCGATTGATCTGGTCGTCATAGACACGATCACCATCAAGATTCACCGGAAGGCGAAGGCCTCGGCCAATGGTCTGGCGGCGTTCACGGTCGGTGCCCATTTCACGCA
>SZXY01000027.1 GCA_005843805.1 Chlorobium sp. | reverse complement strand
CCGAAAGAATCATATCGGCAGCCCTGAGAGCGGTACCACTCGGAAAATCGGCTTTGGCGGTATGGTGCTGTTCGGCAAAGGCAATATCGAAGTGAGAAAACGGAGAGATAAGACGTGCAGCTTCACGCACTGTACGAAGAAAAATGTTGACTCCAAGCGAGAAATTTGCCGAATAGAGCAGCGAACTACCTGCATCGGATACCTTTCTTTTGACCTCTTCGAGGAGATCATCCCACCCGGTGGTACCCACAACAACCGGGACTCCTGAGGAGAGCATTGCCGGTAAATTGCCAAGAAATGCATCCCTGACGGTAAAATCTATAATGGCATCACTTCCCTTAAAAAGCTCAGAAGTAATTGGGGTATTGACATCGAGAATGGCGGAAATTTCATGGGAGCCTGACTTGCTGATAACCTGGGCAACCTGATCGCCCATCCTGCCGCCTCCTACAAGCGTAAACCTCATAATTAGTCGTTGTTGTTCTTTATCGTTTCGTTTGATAAGTGAAAAAGTTACACTTGCAGAAAGCCTGTCACTCGTAACTCATTATTTCAAGAAGCCGTTCAAGATCGTCACTGGAGAAATACTGGATATGAATCTCGCCCTTTCCTCCCTTTTTTTCAACAATACGAACCTTGGTGGCAAACTTGTCTCTCAGCACAGATTCAAGCTGGGTGATATGGGATGAGCGATCTGAAGAGACAGGCTGCAAGGGTTTTGCCTGATCCTTGAACATGCGGTTTACCAGTGCTTCGGTCTGACGGACTGAGAGCTGACGGCTTAGAATCTGTTTCCAGACCTTCAACTGCTGCTGTTCACCAGGAAGATTGATCAGCGCCCTTGCATGTCCGGAGGAAATCTCGCGGTTGCGGATGCTGTCCTGTATCTGGAGAGGCAATTTGAGAAGACGGAGAAAATTGCTGACGGTCGAGCGATTTTTGCCCACTTTCTGCGCTATCTCATCCTGTGTCAGACTGCACTTCGATGAGAGACTTTTCAGGGCAAGCGCAACCTCTATAGCGTTGAGATCTTCGCGCTGGATATTCTCGATAAGCGCAAGCTCAAGCTTGTTTGAATCATCATGGGCCTCGATGACATAAGCGGGAATAAACTTGAAGCCTGCCAGTATGACAGCCCTGAGCCTTCGCTCACCACTGATCAGTTGATAGCCATCACCATCCCTGCAAACCGTTACCGGCTGGATGACTCCATTTTCAATAATGGAATTTTTCAGCTCTTCAAGAGCAGTTTCATCAAACTCCTTGCGGGGCTGAAACGGATTTGCACGTATTTTATCTATTGATAGACTTCCAATGGAGCCTTCCTGAGCGAGTTCCTCTGTCTCATCCTTTGAAACAGACTCAAATCCCTCATCCGGAATAAGAGCTTTTAAACCTCGTCCCAATGCGTTTTTCGACATATCACCCCATCAACTTTCCGGTCAGTTGTTACTGCCGAACTTTAAATTTTTTAATATTGCCGTCTCTTTCAAAAATCTCCTGGGCCAGATCAAGATAGTCCTTTGAGCCGATACTCTGGGCATCATAGAGCAACGCGGGCTTGCCATGACTTGGTGCTTCGGAAAGACGTACATTCCTGCGGATATAGGTACGGTATACCTTGTCCTTGAAAAATTTCTTCACCTCTTCAGCAACCTGGGTTGCAAGACGAAGCCTCGCATCATACATGGTCACCAGAACTCCTTCTATTTCCAGTTTCGGGTTCAGGTGCTTCCGAACAATACTTATGGTGTTGAGCAGTTTGCCAAGACCTTCAAGAGCATAATATTCAGCCTGCACCGGAATAAGCACTGAATCTGCCGCAGTAAGTGAATTCAGCGTGATGAGACCAAGAGAGGGCGGACAGTCGATAATAATGTAATCGTACATGGAGCGAACCCCCTTGAGCGCTTTCTGCATCACATACTCGCGTTCTTTCATGTTCACCAGTTCGACCTCCATCCCGACCAGATTGACATTGGATGGGAGAACGTCGAGATACTCAAGACTGGATGACTTGATGGCATCCTGTATGTTGCCACCCTTTACCATCACCTGGTAAAAGGTATTATCAATCTCATCGCCGGTTTCGAGCCCAAAGCCAGAGGTCGCATTGGCCTGGGGATCGATATCTATCAGCAATGTCCTAAACTCAGAAATAGCAATTGAAGCAGCTATGTTTACGGAAGTGGTTGTCTTTCCAACCCCCCCCTTCTGGTTTGCAATCGCAATAACTCTGCCCATGTACTAACCAGGGAAATTTACAGCAGTTGAATGTTCTGTCATGACTTACTACATTATAATACTTACAGGAACCATTACAAATTTTAATCTTGCTTCATGGAAAGGCTTGAAAACCAATTCTATGAAATACCTACACTTGAACTTGCCGAAAAACTTCTCGGAAAAATTTTTGTCCGTATGCTGCCGGGCAATATCGCACTGAGAGGGCGGATTGTAGAAACCGAGGCCTATCTTGGTCTGCATGACGAAGCATGTCATGCCTGGAGAGGCATGACACCAAGAAACCGGATCATGTTCCATGCACCCGGCACCATGTACGTCTATTTTTCCTATGGGAGCCATTACCTGCTCAATATTGTCAGCGAGCCTCAAGAGAGCGCCGGTGCTTTGCTGATACGAGCAATGGAGCCAGTTGAAGGTATCGGATTTATGGAGAAGCAGAGAGGCCAGAGCAAACTTACCAGTCTGATGAGCGGCCCCGGCAAACTTACCAAAGCGCTTGCCATCGACAAAAGTTGTAACGGCAGGGATCTGTTCGGCGAAGAGTTCTTCCTCGAAGATGCTCCGCCTGTTCCGGAAAGCATGATCGGCACCTCTGCCAGAGTGGGCATTTCAAGAAGCAGGGAGCTTCCCTGGAGAAAATTCATTCTCCACAATCCCCATGTATCGAAAGTCCGGTTGCCTGAATGAAAAAAATCTTTTATTACAAGTATGCAGGGACACGCCTCGGCATGTCCCCACGGTATATATAGGTAACAAAGAAAACATGCGCTTGTCAACCGAACAAATCAACACCATCATCCACACCAGTCGCGACGTTGCGGGACCGAGTGCGCTCGTTTGGCTTTATGGCTCACGGTTGGACGATAAGCGTCATGGTGGTGATATCGATCTTCTGATCGAACCTGCAGAGGCTCTCAGCTTGCTGCTCCGTGCACGTATCAAAACGCTTCTGGAACAAAAACTAAACCTCCCGGTCGATGTTTTGGTCAAAAACCCTGGAACCGAAGAAAATCCATTTCTTTCCATTGTCCGCGCTCAGGCAAAACTACTGGAACTCACACCATGACATCAACGACCTCTGAAACACTGCTATTTTCAGAAAAGCAGCATCTGGCAAACCTGCTTGAGGCAATCCAGCGCTGTGTTTATTTCCTCAATGCATCGAACCAAACCGTTGAATGGCCACTCACCGACTCGGTGTTGACTGTGCGAAAAAAAGACAACGACCTTTTCGAGGCGCTGGCCGCAATCAATGAGCGCTTTGCCAAGCTTCAGGACACTTTGGGCTCAGCCATGCGCCACAGCTTGTTGCTTTCAGGTGAACAGGCTGACAGCTTCATTAAAGTGCTGGCTATTTTCGAAAAAAACCAGGTAATTCGTTCCGTTGAAGAGTGGCAAGTCGCCCGAACTGCAAGAAATCTGGCGGCCCATGATTACGAAATCAACTATGCCGACGTTGCCGGACACTTCAACACCCTGCACGACCTGTCGCACAACCTCTACCAGATCGCCCGGCGCTTTATTGATTACTGTAAAACAGAGTTGGGAATATCTCCCTCAAGTCCCGATTTTTGTGATGAGTTTTACCTGATTACCGATTGAAAATCGTCATAACCCTCACTAACCGTTTCCTCTCATGATCGGAACCCCACTACTGCCCGAAATCAGGGAACTGATCGAACAGCGCAACTTCAGTGCCTTGCAGAGGATTTTCAACGACTGGCTGCCGGTTGACCTGGCAGAACTCATTTCCGATCTGCCTGAAAACGAACAGGCAATCCTCTTCCGGCTGCTGCCAAAGGATGTTGCCACCGAAACCTTTGAATATCTCGATTTAGACTCCCAGCAGAACCTGCTGACCGCGCTTACCCAGAAAGATGTCACCCACATCCTCAACAGCATGTCGGCTGATGACCGTACAGCGCTGCTTGAAGAACTGCCGGGCACTGTGGTGCAGGAACTGCTGAAGCTGCTCTCCTTCAAGGAGTTCAAGATTGCAAAAACCCTGCTTGCCTACCAGGAAGGAAGTGTCGGCAGGCTCATGTCTCCTGACTACCTCTGCGTTCCGAAAGACCGCGACATCAACCAGGTACTTGAATACATCCGCACCTTCGGTCATGAGAGCGAAACCCTGAACGTCATCTACGTCGTTGACGAGCACGGCAAGCTCCAGGGAGAGCTTCTGGCAAGAACGCTCCTGCTTTCTGCGCCGGAGAAAAAGGTAAGTGAGATCATTGACGAAGAAAAAATCATCACCCTGACCGCCTCACAGGAGCAGAAAGATGCACTCGACGCTTTCAAACGCTACGACACGGTCGCCCTGCCCGTTGTCGATTCCAATGGCTACCTGATCGGAGTCGTTACGGTTGACGACATGCTCGATGTCGCTGAAGAAGAGGAAACCGAAGACATCCAGAAATTCGGCGGTATCGAAGCTCTCGAAGAGCCCTATATGGATCTTCCCATTCCCCAACTGATAAAAAAACGTGCTGTCTGGCTTGTCATTCTCTTTATCGGCGAGATGTTGACCGCCTCGGCAATGGCCTATTTCCAGGATGAACTGGCAAAAGCCATCGTTCTGGCTACTTTCATACCGCTCATTATATCCAGCGGAGGCAACTCCGGTTCACAAGCTGCAACCTTGATCATTAGAGCGCTTTCGCTTGGAGAAATAACCATCAAGGACTGGTGGCGAGTGATGCGTCGTGAAATTCTTTCAGGACTTGCACTTGGTGGTATTCTCGGTTTGATCGGAATATTCAGGGTAATTATGTGGACAATGATATTTGGTCATCTCAACATACAATGGTTCTTCATAGGCTTGACCGTAGGTATTTCACTGCTCGGCATAGTCCTTTTCGGCACACTGACAGGCTCGATGCTCCCCCTGCTGCTGAAACGAATGGGCCTCGACCCGGCTGTCTCTTCAGCACCCTTTGTGGCAACGCTTGTTGACGTGACTGGTATTGTCATCTACTTCAGCGTCGCTTCACTGCTGCTGGGGGGGATACTTCTTTAGATCAAAAACTTTTGGTATGAAAACGGAACGTGAATCACTGGAATTCGATATTCTCTATGTAGGCGCTGGCCCGGCTAATCTTGCATCAGCCATCCACCTGCAGCGCCTGCTGAAGCATCATAACGCCACCTCATCCAACACCCTAAATCCTTCAATAGCCATGATCGATAAGGGGCGATACGCTGGCGCCCACCTGCTTTCAGGAGCCCTGCTTGACCCAAGAGCGCTCAATGAATTTTTTCCAGACTATCAGGAGCAGGGCTTCCCGATAAAAGCCACCGTCAGCAAAGAAACCATCTGGTTTTTGCAAAGTAAAAGGAAATTCCCAATCCCCTTTATCCCCGAACCGTTCAGCAACAAACATTCACTGCTCGTTTCACTCAGCCGACTTGGAGCATGGATGGCTGAAAAGGCCCAGGATGAGGGCATACAGCTCTTCGACAACACCGCTGCATCTCTTCCATTCATTGAAAACCAGAGAGTTGCCGGCATCATTACCGACGACAAGGGGCTCGACAAAAAAGGTCACAAAAAACCCGACTATCAACCCGGATTGCTGCTGAAAAGCAAGGTTACCGTGATCGGTGAAGGATCAGATGGCTCGCTCTCCCGACAGCTTTCAAAACATTTTTCGACCGGAAGTGCTGCCCAACGGTACGAAACCGGGGTAAAAGAGACATGGCAGATACCGGAAGGACGGGTCATTGCAGGAGAGGTACACCACACCTTCGGCTTCCCTCTGGAATCAGATATGTATGGCGGCGGATGGCTCTACGCCCTCTCCCCGACACTCGTCTCCGTTGGATGCATCTCCTCACTGGGGCCCGATTCGCCGATATGCGACCCACATCTCAACCTCCAGCGCTTCAAACTCCACCCGCTGATTGGCAACATCCTCAAATCCGGAAAAATGGTTGAATCAGGCGCAAGAACCATAACCTCCGGAGGTCTTGACACCATGCCGCCGCTCTACGGGCCCGGCTATCTCCTCACCGGCGAATCGGCAGGTATGGTGAACATGCAACGACACAAAGGGATACACCTCGCCATGAAGTCAGGCATCATTGCCGCCGAAACCCTCTTTGAGGCGCTGCTGCACAACGATTTTTCAACCGAACGACTCAAAAGCTGCGAAGATCGGTTCAGAAATTCATGGGCTTACGACGAACTTCACGCTGCCAGAAACTACCGCAAAGCATTTGACAATGGGCTATATGCGGGACTCTTCAAGGCGGGCCTTCAGATCAGCTTTCCCGGCCTCTCACTGCCCAAAACGCAGCTCGCTCTGCCTGGCCTCGCACCCCTCCCTGTCCCTGGCCTGAAAAAAAGAACAAACACTTCGCCAGCAATACCAGAGTTCAGGGCTGATGGCATGAGAACTTTCACCAAAGAGAGAAGTCTCTTCAATTCAGGAGTGATGCACGAAGAAAACCAGCCCTGCCACCTTCGCATCAAGCCGGAAGACATAGCAGAAATATG
Organism: Chlorobium sp.; assembly: GCA_005843805.1. Classification (GTDB taxonomy): domain Bacteria; phylum Bacteroidota; class Chlorobiia; order Chlorobiales; family Chlorobiaceae; genus Chlorobium. The sequence continues at coordinate 5,422 of SZXY01000027.1, read as the reverse complement.
CCTGAAAAAATGCACCGCTGAATTCGCCAACCCCTGCCAGCACTTCTGTCCCGCAGCGGTCTACGAAATAGCGAGCGACCCCAAGCCAGCGCTCAAACTCAACCCCTCAAACTGCCTGCACTGCAAGACATGTGAAGTAGCCGATCCTTATGGTGTGATTACATGGACAGTGCCCGAAGGTGGTGGAGGGCCGGGGTATAAACTCAGTTGAGGGAATAATTATTTAGAGGGCATTGTTCACTTGCACTGAAACCGCTTCAGTGTCCTCAAAACATCAGCCAACTTTTCGTTTGGCTTTGCCATCTCCTTTCAAAAATTGGTGTTACCTTGCTTTCCTGCTTTATTTTCCTCCTGTAAGAAAACTTTGTTATTGCCGTTTGTAAAACTTTGTTATTCCCCAATAAATCCTTTCGAATGTGCACTCCAGCCTGTGGAACCAGAAGAAAAAGAGGGAGAGGGCGGCTGGATAAATCATCGTTTCCAGATCCTCGGAATCAGAAATGGTGTCTGGCGCCTGTAAGCACTGTACGCAGCACCGAAGCGAAGCTCCAGCTCTTTCTCTTCAACGAATTTATGATATCCACCACCGACTATCAGAACAAGCAGCAGGCAAACCAGACCTGTGCTTAAATCACCAAACAGACTCCCTGTTCCTGCATAATAAAGCACGGCACCCAACTGAATCGGATTTCGGCAAAGCTTGTAGGGGCCCTCTACAACCAGCCGTTGTGTCGGGGCATTGGGCGCTGGCGTACCCTGACCAATCCGCCATTGGGTCAAAGTCGCCCAAACCAAAAAGAAGAGGCCAAGGGGAATGGTAAAGCATGCCACACCAATTTCAATCTCACGAGGCCAATCCACTGGAAAAGCCCGACTGAAAAAGCGCCCCACTGCAAAGAAAAGTGACGGCAGAAGCAGCAGAAAGAGTATCGTTCCTGCCGACAGGGAAATAATACGATACCTGAGAGAGGCTTTTCGCTTCATGAATGCCAGAAGCGTTGTGGAATAGCTTGGAGGGGCGGAAAACATCAATTGAATTAGTTACTCATTGCTATTTCGCCCAATCAGTCCATATTTTTTTGCTCTGGGTTCATTCAGTACCTGGATATCGGAATGACCAATTGCCCAAATTTTCTGGTCAACAGTTAAAAATTGACGGAACTTGTCTGATAGCGGTTGCAAGTACTGATCCGGAACGTTCGGGATTACCAGATACATTTTTATTGGCAACCTTAAATGCTCAAACTTATCAAGATTATGCGGTATCAAGTTCATAAGCTGAGCATGACGCCCACACACCGCTGTAAACCAAATGGTAAGTGCATGAATCATCTTCAATCGAATGTCGGCAAAAAAGCTGTCTGATTCACGGGGAATTGAACTTTTTGCTTCAACAAAAACAATTGCCGCGTTTCCAGAAACATCCCGCACAATAAACTCAACCTTACAAACATGTTGGCCCAATTTCATCGTGTTTATAATTTTTTCAAACTCAAACACATCGCTTGGCGCAAAACGGCCAAAGGTCATCCCCGACTCAATGATTGATATACTCATCTGACAGACACATCAAGCTCTTCATCAAACAACCGAATGGATTCGTTTATAATCTCATTGTCTGGAATACCTTCAAGCAAATCATGCTGATGCCATTCACCTTCCTGATCGGCAAACAAGACCGGAATATGTATTTTATGTGACAGAGCGATGAGATACAGTTTTTTTACAACAAAATATGAGTGTGTGGCTATAAAAAACTGAATTCCAGTGTCCGATAGCTGAAAAATAATATCCAACAACTGGCTGATGGCAGTTGGATGTAAAGCTGACTCTGGCTCATCAATAAATATCATGGAATCAGGCGTCAAAAAACGATTTACCAGAAGCGTATCCAGAATGGCAATTTTTTTAATCCCTTCTGCCGTTGTGTTCACTGAAAAACGACTATTCCCCTTTCTGTAAACCCATTTGTCAGTATCCGGTAAATACTCAATCTTTCCACCGAACATGCTTTCCAGTTTTTGACGCGAACGTAGAAATCCATCAGAGAAACGGCCTCGCTGTGCAGGATTTTGGAGAGCGAGCACTAAATCAACATAAGTAGCATCAAAACCAAACGCCTTGTCGATAAGGCCTGATTTTAAAATGACTTTGGCGAGAGTCAACACCTCTTTGGGTGGCAAAAAAACTGAATTCGCCTCTCTGGATGGTAAATTATTATGCAATGGTACCACGTTACGACTGATATCAGGACCAAACTCATAAGCCAGACCACAATTATCATGCATCGTCACAGATACTTGTAAACGATTACCGACACCTTTTCGTACCAAATCGCCCAATTTATCTGCCTGAAATGTCCAAAAAAGCTTGTCCCCAAGTACTTCGGCAAAATCTCGCCGATCTTCACCCCGACCGGTCTCTTCCTGAGAACGGATCATGGCATACAACGCTTTGAGAAGAAAGGTTTTGCCCGTACTATTGGCACCAATCACCAAGTTGAGCTTGCCCAAACACTCGCCCTGTACAGAAGACAATGGTCCAAAGTTTTTTATATCAAATGACTTGATCATCCTGCGTGTTTCCTGAAAAATTAGACAACAACTTAATTGCACGAAGTGTACCGTAATAATTTACCATTGCTTTAGTTGATTCCAAGCATAAATAATGCCAAATGTTCATGATGCGGAGCAACTGCTTCGGAGGGAAAACGAATTTCTGTAGCCAATATTTTTTCATGCGAAGCAAAAAAGCTCTAATTTAATACAGCACAACAAATTTTCTTTATACCATAAAAAGCGAAAAAATCTGATTCGTAACATTTGTGCTTTTCAGTCTGGACCCTGAGCATAATGGTGAGCGCTTATTCTTTTTGCAACCAATGCCTCACCCTTGACTCGTCAGGCTTGCCGGATAAATCAGAAAAAAATGTAAGTTTCATCCATTGCGGTATTGAAATACTGGCACAACCGTTTCGACCTATGAACATCTTATGCCTTTGAACGCTCACTCATGGAAACAAGAACCGATCTCTACCCTGGAGACTGCACAGAAGTACTCAAAACCTTGCCGGAAGAGTCGGTAGACCTGATATTCACCTCCCCTCCCTATGCCGACCAGAGAAAGCAAACCTATGGCGGCTGCCATCCGGACGATTATGTTGCCTGGTTTTTACCAATATCGGAGCAACTCCTGAGAGTACTCAAGCCATCGGGTACCTTTGTTCTGAACATCAAGGAGAAGGTTGTCAATGGCGAACGGAGCACCTACGTGATGGAACTCATTCTGGAAATGAGAAAGCAGGGGTGGTTCTGGACGGAGGAGTTTATCTGGCACAAAAAAAACTGCTATCCCGGTAAATGGCCAAACCGCTTCCGGGATTCCTGGGAACGGCTGATCCAGTTCAACAAAAGCAAGCTGTTCTACATGAACCAGCAAGCTGTTATGGTTCCAATGGGAGACTGGTCAAAAACACGGCTCAAAAACCTGAGTGAGACCGACAAAATGCGCGATGAATCGAAAGTTGGTAGCGGATTCGGGAAAAATATCTCAAACTGGCTTGACCGGGAGATGGCCTACCCGACCAACGTGCTGCACCTCGCTACAGAATGCAACAATAAAAAACATAGTGCTGCCTTTCCTGAAGGGCTTCCCGAATGGTTTATCAAGCTTTTCACCAAAGAGGGGGATACCGTGCTCGATCCGTTCATGGGGTCAGGAACAACCAATACCGTTGCACAAAGAATGAAGCGACATTCTATCGGCATTGAAATTGTGCCAGAATACTACGATATGGTTAAAAAAGAGTTGAAACCGGTTGAACTCTATCTGCTGGAACAAAAAGATGGCTATGACTCCACTTGCCCTTAACGACGTATTGAGATACGTTGAAGAGAACATTGGCACCTTTCATCAGAAAAGAATCGCAACTCTGGATGACTTGAGCCTCTCAAAAGTACTGAAAAGAAAGAATCCATATCTGTTCAGGGCAAAGTATGTTCGTACTGCCCAAGATATTGTCAAAGGGCTGGTTGATGCCCATATATCATCAAACGAAGAAACTGTTTTTGGTGACTGGCTGGAAGGTCTTGCCATTTTTATCAATGAAAAAGTTTATGGCGGCTGGAAGTCGGGCATTTCCGGAATAGACCTTGAGTTTGACAAGGATGGAAAACGCTTTATCATCAATATCAAGTCAGGCCCGAACTGGGGTAACAGCAGCAAGATTGCCAAAATGAAATCTGACTTCAAAACAGCAGCGAAAACCCTCCGCACCAGTAATTCCGGGCTTCAGGTAGTAGCAGTCAACGGATGCTGTTACGGAAGAACCAAGAACCCTGACCAGGGGGACTATTTCAAGTATTGCGGTCAAACTTTTTGGGATTTTATATCGGGTAGCTCTCATCTCTATACCGAGCTTATTGAACCATTGGGTCACAAGGCTCAAGAGAAAAATGAAGAGTTTCAAGACTCCTATGACCGGATGCTCAATAAATTTACTTTTGAATATGGTCACGACTATTGTGATAGCAATGGTGCAATCAACTGGAAAAAGCTGGTGGAGTTTAACTCATCAGCAATCCAGCCATAATTTTCCGATTTTGTGACTAATGTGGAAGCTACGAGCATGTAAATTCAATGAATGGTATGAACGCACAGAAAAAAGTAGTTGTCGGTATCTCCGGGGGTGTTGACTCTGCGGTCAGCGCGTGCCTCCTTGTCGAACAGGGGTACAGCGTCACTGGCCTGAACATCAGGGTGCTTGACTCTCCTGACGAACATCCTTCGCTTCACCCTTCACCCCTCGTCATCAGCGACCATCCGGATTTTCAGATTCCTGTTTTTACCCTGAACCTGAGCAGCAAGTTCAGGGATGATGTCATCAGCTATTTTCATGAGGACTACCTGGCTGGCAGAACACCAAATCCCTGCATGGTTTGCAATAAAAAGATCAAGTGGTTTGGCTTGTTTGAAGGGTTGAAGCTGCTCGATGCGGAGTTTGTCGCTACCGGCCATTTTGCCTCTACGGCGTTCAGCGATGGAAGGTTCCGGCTTTTTAAAGGAGCTGACCCGGAAAAGGATCAGAGTTATTTTCTCTGGATGCTCTCACAGAGCGACCTGGCGAAAACGCTCTTTCCTCTTGGTAACCTCACCAAACCTGAGGTGCGGGAACTTGCCCGCTCGTTCGGCGTCAGGGCTGCTGAAAAAAAGGAGAGCCAGGAGATCTGTTTTGTGCCGCACGACGATTACTGCGCTTACCTCGAAGGCGCTATTCCGGGCCTTGCCGCAAAAGTTGCCAGTGGTGATATTGTGGACGAAAGCGGTAAAGTCATCGGCAAACACCGGGGCTATCCTTTCTATACCATCGGCCAGCGCCGGGGACTTGGTGTCGCTGCAAAAGAGCCTCTCTATGTCAATGCGC
>SZXY01000088.1 GCA_005843805.1 Chlorobium sp. | reverse complement strand
TTGTACATATTTACTATCTGAACAGTTTCAAGCATCGCCTGTTTGTGATTATGCAGTGGGCCTGGTCATATTTTACCTTTGGTCATGGAGCGCGCATAGTCAGCAAGGAGTGGAGGTTTTACCCGGATACGCCTGAATCCGACAAGGATTCTGAGGATGATGCATCTTCCAAAAGCTGATTGTTCTGCCTTGATGAGCTTTTTTCCGTTACCCTGATAGCCAATAAACGATATGAATATTGAGCAGCCTTTCGATTTTCAGTGCGATGTGATCGAGCAAAGTCATGAGATACCGGTTCTTGCAGATTTCTGGGCAGAGTGGTGTGCCCCATGCCGTATGCTTACTCCTCTTCTTGAAAAACTTGCCGAAAAAAATTCCGGTCGATGGAAGCTGCAGAAGATCAATACCGGGGAGTATCCTGATCTTGCGGTACGATATAAGGTCAAGGGGATACCAAATGTGAAGCTGTTTGTCAAAGGGGTGGTCGTTGACGAGTTTTCCGGAGCTCTTTCGGAGTACCAAATTGAAGAGTGGCTGAAAAAGGCGGTTCCGAGTCCTTATGAGAAAGAGATAGCGCTTGCGGCTGATTTTGTGTTTCAGGGTAAGCCAAGGACAGCTTTGTCACTTCTGGAGGGAGTGTTGCAGAAAGAACCCGATAATCTCCAGGCTCTTGCGCTTTTGGTCAGGGTGAAGCTTTTTGCGCATCCTGATGAGGCTCTTCGTCTTTCTCTCAAGTTTGAGAGTGAGCCGGAGTATGCTGAACTGGCAGGGACAATCAGGACTCTTGGTCGCCTGATAATGCTCGATCAGGAGCGTTTGCCGGATGATGAGGTGAGAAATGATTATCTTGTTGCAACTGAAAAGCTCAGACTTGAAAATTTTGACGGTGCGCTTGAAGCTTTTACAGGGATTATTCGCCGGAATCGTTTTTATGATGATGATGGTTCAAGGAAAGCCTGCATTGCCATATTCCGCTATCTGGGAGAGGAGCACGAGATTTCCAGGAAGCATCGCAAGGCGTTTGATCGTGCTTTTTAAATCCGCAGCAACCTCTTTGATTGACCTGCAATGAAGAGTGAAAAGCCGAAAACAGTTATTGGTGTCGATCTTGACGGGGTCTGTGCTGATTTTTATGGGCGGATGAGGGAGATTGCTTCCGAATGGTTTGAGCGTCCGCTTGAAGAACTGCCTCATGAGGTTTCCTGGGGTATGTCGGAGTGGGGTGTCAGCGACAAAAGCCAGTACGAAAGTCTGCACCGCTTTGCAGTGACGCAGCGAGAGCTGTTTAAAACCATGCCGATGATCCCCGGAGCCCGCAAATATCTCCGTTTGCTTTCCGATGAGGGGTATCGTATCCGTATCATTACGCATCGCCTCTTTATCCACTATTTTCATGCTTCAGCCGTGCAGCAGACCGTTGAATGGCTTGACAGCCACGGTATTCCCTACTGGGATCTCTGTTTCATGAAAGAGAAGGAAGAGGTTGGTGCCGATATCTATGTGGAGGATACTCCGTATAATGTTCTTCAGCTCAGGGAAAGGGGACTCTATACCATCTGTTTTGCCAACACTACCAACCGCCATATCGGCAGCCCGAGGGCTGCGTCATGGCAGGAGGTTTATGAAATGGTGAAGGCTAACCAGCGTTAGTCCGGCATCGGATCATCGTGTCACATAAAAACAGGCAAATTTAAGGTAGCTGGTTTCCGGCATGGCAAGCAGTACCGGATGATCGAATGGCTGTGAGTTTTTATAGATCATCCTGAGCTGGCAGCCTGCAGCCAAAGCGGCCTGGTGCACGCTTTGCAGGAAGTCCTCTTCTGAAACGTGGTGACTGCATGAAGCAGTAGCCAGAAAACCTTCGTTTTTCAGGAGCTGCAACCCCAGTTTGTTGAGTCGTTTGTAGGCCTTGAGTGCGCCGGGAAGGTTTTTACGGCTTTTGGTGAAACTTGGCGGGTCGAGAATGACAAGATTGAATGCCTCTTTTGCTTCGACCATTTTGTCAAGCATGTCGAAGGCATCGGAAGCCACAAGGTTGAACTGGGAGAAACTGTTCAGGTTAGCATTGCGCTCTGCCCGCTGAAGAGCTTCCTGTGAAGAGTCCACGAGAATGGCCGATGTGGCACCCCCAAAAAGGGCGTTGAGGGCAAAGCCCCCGTCATTGGTAAAGACATCGAGCACTTCGGCGCCTTCAGAGAGCTTGCGGATAATCCGGCGATTTTCGCGCTGGTCAAGGAAAAATCCGGTTTTCTGTCCTTCGAAAAGGTCGACTTCGTAGGTAATGTCGGCGTCGTGTATGGTCTGCACTGTTTCAGAGCGCTCTCCTTTGACAACATCCTTGTAGAGCGGAAGACCTTCGAGTTCCCTCAACACTGATTCGTTGCGCACAACAATGACTGTTGGGTTCAGCAGCTCCTGCAGTACCTCGGTGATCAGAGGCAGATGGACTTCCATTCCAGCCGAAAAAACCTGAACAACGAGAGCCTTGTTGAAGCGGTCTACAATGAGTCCCGGCAAACCGTCCGATTCTCCATGCACAAGACGGTAAGCGTTGGTCTCATCAGTGCGGTAGACTATTTCACGGAGTTTGAGTGCTTCAGTAAATTTTTTGCGGAAAAAATCCTTGTCCACCAGCTCGTCATTGCGCGAAAGGAGCCTGATGGAGATAAGAGAGTTTGGGTTGTAAAAGCCGACGCCCATGAACTTTTTGTCGTGGGTAAAGAGTTTTACGGTCTCACCGGCAGCGATATCGCGGGGAACGCTCTCAAGTTCATTGCTGAACACCCAGAGGTGGCCTTTCTGGATCCTGTGGTGTTCTTTTGGTTTAAGATAAAGGGAGTGCATGGATTGAAAAATGGCTTGTAGTTTTTATTGGCTCTTCATTTTACATTGAATAACGATAACAAGTAAAATGCAACTGTTCCGCGTGCCAACAAAGAGGCTTGTTCAGTCGTGCGGTAAACGTGGTTTGACGATTCTGTTTCAATGTGCAGCAAAAGCGATGAATCTCAAAGGAAAAAAATCCTTCAGCATCAAGCTCTATGGCAACAACGGTGGTAACTAACATTAAAGGACATGTGTGATGAAAGGAAAAGGAGTGCTTTTATGGATTCTGTTTTTACTTGTTGCGGGTTGGGGATGTGCCGATTTTCGGACAGTTGGCAGGGTTGAGCTGCCGGCTGAACAGACCGCGATCACTCTTGAAGAGGTTGCCTTGTATCGAGAGGTTGCCGAAGCATCCCCCTTTATCAGCTCGATGGATGGCTATGCCGACATCTGGATAACAACACCGAAACGGAAGGATCGGGTATTCAGTAATATCCGGATCAACCGGGGCCATGAAGCGCGCATGATTGTAAGTGCAGGGTTGCTCGGATGGCCGGTGGCCGATATGTTCTTCAGCCGGGATTCGCTCTATGTTCATGACATGCTCAATAACCGGCTGTTTCTGGGCAGCAACAATGCGCGGAACCTTGAAAAAGTACTCGGTATGAATTCCGGTTACCTGCTTCTTTCGGAATCACTTCTTGGGCTGGTTAAGATTTCTGAACCGTCCAGCGCCATCAGATCGGTTAAAAAGGGTGCCGGAAAGCTGCTCTTTACCATTGAGAGTTCGACAGGAAGCAAGGAGGTGGTTATTGATCCTTCAAACAGGACGCTTACGGCTCTTCTTGTAAAGGATAGAGCGGGAAACACTACCGTTGAAATGCATTTCGGAGAGTTCGAGACATGCACTGTTGTTGGTCACAGCACGCTTGTACCGAAAAAGATAGAGATGCTGCTCTACAGCAGTGACAATCCAGGTGAACATCAACTGGTGATAGCTTACGATGAAAGGGTGTTCAATCCGGAGACACTCTCTCTCCGGTTTTCCAGACCGAAAAAAACAAAGGTGGTCAATCTTGACGATGCACCTCTTCTGCCTTGGAAGTAGCTCTGTTTCAGAAAGATCAACAGGGCGATTTCCGGCGCCCTGTTGATTGTTTTTTCATTTGACGACTTGTTGATTTACTGTGCAGCACTGAAATTTTCAGCGGCAAATTCCCAGTTGAGCAGCTTGTCGATCACAGTAGCGACATAATCGGGTCTGCGATTCTGGTAGTCGAGATAGTAGGCGTGTTCCCAGACATCTATCGTCAGGATCGGTTTCTGGCCACTGGTCGAAGGGGTTTGTGCATTACCGGTTTTTACAACCTTGAGCGTTCCTCCTTCAAGCACAAGCCATGCCCATCCACTGCCGAACTGGGTTGCTGCAGCATTTTTGAGCTCTTCCTTGAACTTGTCGAAACTTCCGAAATCCTGTACGATTTTTGCTGCGAGTTCCCCTGAAGGTTCTCCGCCGCCATTTGGCGTGAGGCAGTTCCAGTAGAAAGAGTGGTTCCAGGCCTGGGCTCCATTATTGAAAATACCAATTTTCTGGGGATCGCTGGCTGCAAGGGCAATCACCTCTTCTATGCTCAGCGCGTCGAGAGGGGTGCCAGCAACGAGGTTGTTGTAATTATTGATGTATGCAACGTGATGCTTGCCGTAATGAAAACCGATGGTGTTGGCGGAAATATGTGGTTCCAGTGCGTTTTCCTGGTAAGGGAGAGCTGGTTGCTTATAAGCCATAGTGAAACGATTTAGAGATTAAAAAGAAAGCCGAGGTGTGATGAAAAATGCTTAAACTCTTAAACTTGCAATCAGGGCATTTAGTTTCTTGAATGCTGAGAATCAAATTCATTGTCAAGGTTCTTTAAGAAAATATCAATAAAGGAGTTGGCGGGCAAATGAAATTGCGCGATACCTTCCGGGCATCTTTTTTTTGCCTGGTTTTCGCTTTTACTCTTCTGGGCTGCGGCGAAAAAAAGTCCTCTCTTCTCGATCAGGATGATATCCGGTTTGCCGGATTCTATAGCGATTATCTTCTTGTATCGGGTGTGACTGCCAGCGATGAAACAGTTGCGCTTGCTGTACCCGATTCTGTTGAACTTACCGATCTGCTTCTGCGTCATACACTGACAATGGAAAGTCTCAGTCGCAAGGTGCAGTTTTACAAGGAGAATCCCGAACGCTGGCGCTCGGTGCTTGTGCAGGTACGGGCAAATATACGCAAAAAAACAGTCGGACAATGAGGCGCTATCCTTTTCTTGTCGGAGTGACAGGGGGGCTTGGCAGTGGCAAGTCAACAGTCTGTCGTTTTCTTTCGGAAATGGGATGCAGCCTTTTCGAGGCTGACCTTGTTGCAAAGGAGTTGCAACTGCATGACAAGGAGGTGATTGAAGGTATCAAGCTGCTTTTCGGCTCAGAGGTTTACTCGCTTGATGATTCCGGGAAGATGATGCTGGATCGAAAAACAATAGCCAGATCAGTCTTTTCCTCTCCCGAACGGCTTGATGCACTCAACAGGCTCATTCATCCGAAGGTTTTCGATGAATTTGACAATGCGATTGTCGATGCTGAGAAGCAGGGGACAAAAATTCTGGTCAAGGAAGCAGCCATTCTTTTCGAGTCGGGTGGCAGTCGACAACTCGATCTTGTCGTTGTTGTTGTCTCAGACACAGAGCAGCGGATTGAGCGGGCAGTTGAAAAAGGGATGGGCAGTCGTGAAGAGATCATGCAGCGCATTGCAAGGCAGTGGCCGCAGGAAAAGCTCATTGAAAAAGCAGATTATGTGGTGATGAACAACGGGTCGCTCGATGAGCTGAAACAAGAGACCCGAAAGCTTTTCATTGCCTTGCTTGCCGCAGCTTCATCAGCCTGCGATAGCCTCTGAGAGCAGAGGCAGCGAAACATTGTAGCGGTATGAGGTGTTGCTGTGGGAGTCCATGAACTCTTCACAGCGGTGCGCTATTGAATGGCGGGTTGCCTTGGCTGAAAAAATCCTTAGACCAAACTGAAGGTTGTATTCGTCAAGGGTTCCGCAGTCAAGAAAGAGCAAACCAAGTGAACGGAGTGCTTCACGGTATTCTGCCTGTTCAATCATCACAACCGGGTCAAAGCCAAGCCACTCCTGCCACACCTTATCGACTGGTTCACAGGTATATGGATTGAAGGGCATGCGGATGTTTCCGGGTGCAGATTGTGAGGCATCTGGAGAATATGCAGCAGCCATGCCCAAAAGGTCAAGCAGGGCAAACTCTTTCTGCGGTTTTTTCAGCGCTTTTTCATAAGCGTCAAGAAAAGCTGCGAAGTTGCCATCGTATGGTGCAAGTGCTCTTGCTGCTGCCGGAAAATTTGGCTTGTAGCAAAGCTCGAACGCCATGTCGCCACTGTGGCAGGCCACAGCCGCAAACTTGTCCGGATGACGCATGGCCAGGCGGAGGGCTCCAAACCCACCCGATGATTTTCCCGCTATTGCCCGGTGCTCTCTTGATGCGAGGGTGGGGAGTGTTTGGTCTATAAAGGATACAACTTCATCGACCAGATAGGTTTCGTAGTTGCCTGTTGCCACTGAGTCCACATACTGCGAACCCCCATACCGGGTCATGCAGTCAGGCATGACAATGATGGTTTCCTGCATTCTGCCTTCGGTTATGAGGGATTCAGCCATTTCCGGCACGCTTTGGCGCCCGAAACTGAAGTTCATGAAGCTCTGTCCTGTCGAGGCAAATCCCGCAAGGAGATAGATAACCGAAAACCGTTTTTTGTCGTCAAAGGATGGAGGAAGATAGACCGGCACCCTGCGCTCTGCCGGGTCCTTGAGCGGGTTTCCTGCCAGGGTAGTGCCAGGCACGGTAATCTCAACAATGCGGGGATAGCGACTCATGTTTTAAGGGCGTTGTTCTTGCGGTTGACCTGAGCGGAAATCAGGATGCTCAGCTCGTAGAGCAAAATCATCGGCAGACCGATGACGAGCTGCGTAACCAGGTCGGTTGAGGGTGTCACCACAGCGGCAACGATCAGCAGTGCAACAATTGCATGTTTACGGTAAAAGCGCATGAAGGCTGGTGTGAGGAGCCCTATTTTGGAAAGCACATAGGAGATGAAAGGCAGCTCAAAAACAAGCCCGGCAGTAAGGAGTGTGCCAATAAAAAAACTGACATAGTCCTGAACAGAGATGTTGTTTTTGATGAGTGAAGTGCCGAATCCGGCAAAAAACTGTAGTGTGATCGGCAGAAAGACAAAATAGCCAAAGGCGATGCCGGCAAAAAAGCAGAGTGAGATAAAAAGTATTGAAAATCGGCCAGCCTTGCGCTCATGGTCATGAAGGCCGGGAGCAACAAACTGCCAGATCTGCCAGGCAAGGAACGGAAAGGCGATAATGAATGCCGAGAAGAAGACCACCTGCATGTAAAGGGAGACCTGACCGTAAGGGACAAGATTCTGCAGCACAAGGCCTTTACTGCTTTGTCTCAGTGGCCCGATAAGAACTTCGTTGACCAGAAAATCAGCATAGGTGGCGCATAAGGCTGTAACGACAATGAGGGCAACCACTGACTTGATCAAACGCGCACGGATTTCGTCGAGATGGCCCATGAAGTTCATCCCGCTTTCCGGTTCCGACTCCGGTTCTGTTGGCGTTTTTTCAGGAATTTCCTGATCGGCTTCATCGCCAGCATCTTTTTCCAGAGGGGCGTAGGGTGTCATGTAGTCCGCTATGGCTTCAGAGTCAGTCTTTGCTGCGTTATCATCAGCGACGCCCTGCTGCAGGACATCCCCTGGTATCTGCTCTGGTGGTGTGGATTGGTTTTCCTCGTTCATTACTCCGTATCAGGCTGAAAATAATAGGAAGTTATCCCGGAGCTGGTTTATGCTGTAATCCAGGTCCGGGACTAATAATACCCCCAAAACATAGCAACAAAGATGCAAGTAGCCAAGAAAATGTTTTCTCGTCTTAAAACTGGCAAATTGATGTTACCGTCCTTTTCTGAATCGGCAGCTCTTTTTGGGTTGAAAACTATTCAAATATCATGCGTAATTTACTCTACACCTTGTTGATGTGAATATTTGGTAATGATAATGCGTTCGAAACAGCATCTTCTAATATCTCATGTTTACATTTTTTTGTGGCGTAACTTTTGCTTTTTTCAATAGAATATTTCTAAGGGCATTTGAGACCCAATGGCGCAGTTAAATTCAGACATCAAAGTCATCGGCAGCATTCCGGATTTTCGGCTGATTGAGGTTGCGCTGGCAGAGTTTGCCAAAGGAAAGGGGCGAGTTGCTTTCCGAAGGGTACGACCCCAAGCTTGACGACGGTGTCGGCAAAAACATCGCCCCCTTGCAGAAGAGGGGTATCATCGCTTATGAGGTGCTGAATCCGGGACAGCTCAAAAAGTATCTGAACGCAGAGTGGTAAATCTGAAAGCAGGCAAAATGAGTTCCAAAAGATTGGTCCGGCAGCGCCTGTTACCCCTTTTGATGCCACTCTCAATGCTCCAAAAATGGTTCAGGAACAGCCCTTCCAACGATGCTTCATGGGCGATTTCTCATTTGAGTATCTCCTGATTTTGTTTAATTTGAAACAAAAATACATGATAGCCGTGTTAACATGATACAGTCCTTCAAGAGTCAGGCAACTGAGGATATTTTTAACGGAAATCCGACAAAAAAGGCATCGAAAATCTGCCCTTCAGTATTATGGAAACAGGCGTCCAGAAAACTTGATCAGCTTGATTCTGTTCTTACCCTTGACGAGTTACGCATTCCTCCGGGAAACCGTCAGGAATCCTTGTCCGGCGATCGTAAAGGACAATTCAGTATTCGGTTAAATGACCAATACAGAATCTGCTTTCAATGGTCTTCCATTGGGCCGGAGGATGTTGAAATTGCTGATTACCATTAACAGCCTACAAAAAGTGACTATGATACGCATACCAACACATCGGGCACCGACTCATCCGGGAGAAATGCTGCTGGAGGAATTTTTGAACCCTATGGAAATCACTCAGCGTCAGTTAGCCGACGCTATCCATGTGCCTTATCAGCGGGTCAATGAAATTATTAATGGCCGACGGGGTGTAACACCGGCAACAGCCTTACGGTTAGCCAAATTTTTTGGCATGTCGGCTGACTACTGGATGAATATCCAACAGCGATGGGATCTCTATCATGCCAGGAAGTCAGAGGATAAACTGTTAAAAACGATTAAACCTGTAACACCAAAGATGGCATCTGTACTTTAAAGATCAGTGCTCATGAACTATCAACAGTTACTTGCCCTCTTCAAAGAGACCCACCAGGAGTTGCAGCAAAGAGTCGCCCGCTCGGTCGATACCTCCCTTGTGATCCGGAACTGGCTTTTCGGGTGGTACATTGTGGAGTTTGAGCAGGGCGGCTCAGACAGAGCAGAGTATGGAGCCAATTTGTTGAAAAAAATAGCAGCTCAGTTGAAGCTCAAAGGCTGTTCAGAACGAAGCCTTGCGCTTTGCTGTAAGTTCTATCTCACCTATTCCGGAATTTTGCAGACAGTGTCTGCAAAATCTGAAAGCAGGCAAAATGAGTTCCAAAAGATTGGTCCGACAGTGCCTGTTCCATCTTTTGAAGCCACTCTCAATGTTCCCAAAAGGGTTCAGGAACTCTCCGAAACATTGGAAGGCAAATTCTCTCTGGGATGGTCGCACTATTTTACGTTGCTGACCATCACAAGCGCTGATGAGCGATGTTTGATAAATGGGTCA
Source organism: Chlorobium sp. (assembly GCA_005843805.1). Taxonomy (GTDB): domain Bacteria; phylum Bacteroidota; class Chlorobiia; order Chlorobiales; family Chlorobiaceae; genus Chlorobium. The sequence goes on along the minus strand of SZXY01000088.1, from coordinate 3,767 downwards.
ATCAGGATATCGGAAAGGTTCTTTAACGTTGCTGTACATGGTTAACGTTTTGAACTGCGCCCTCATCGCTCTGGGGTTTGATTTGGTTGGAACCTTCAAACTGCAAACTATGAGTTTTTTTACGCTAACCCTGGGTGATTCTTATTTTCTATATTTGGCTTATTCTTGGTTTCCGATAACAACTGGCCTGAAAGATGGAGTTCAAGTCCGGTCAAGCAATAGCAGTTACCACCAGTGGTGTAGTTAAATCCAGATGAAGAAAGTTTATTTTTTGAAAAAAATCGGCGACATTTTTGATGCCATTACCCGTGAGCAAACGCCTCTGTAGCCTTGACGAAGTCGTGCGGACGGAACGAGCAGCGCTGAGGCAGTGAGTGTTTTATCAGAACTGTGAAATCGATTATTTTTTGTGATCATATGGTGGTTGTGAATCATAAACTTTAAGAAGAATATGCATCCATTGATTGTTTTTCCGACAAAAACAGCGCATGGTACAGAGCTTGCCAAAAGAATTTGCGATTTGGCTTTACAATGTGGTTATCACGCTCATATTATTGACGACCCATCCCAGGAGAAACTCAATAATGCCTGCTTTACCAACCAAGTAATTGTTTTCGATGCAACTATTGAAAAGAACGATCAGCATATTTACCACGCAGCAACAGGGCAGGCAATGGCATTCGATCAAATTCTCGTTGTCAGCAGAACATATCTTCCGATCAATTTTCCGGGTCTGCGACAAGGAGGTGCTCCTCATTATTCGAATTCATTTAGCAATGATGATATACTTCGCTGGTTGAAAGTGCAGTTAATCACTTTAACATTAACCATGCCGCGAAAAAAGTTGAGCTTATTCAGTTATATTCCAGCAATGAGCAGATCGATCGAGCAGCATAAGGAGGCATTGCGAAAAGAGGGACAGATTTTTATCAGTTACCGAAGTCATGAGGTAGAAGGAGTTCAATGTCTGGCTGAAAAAATTGTCAATGGAGAATTTCATGGCAAGAAAAAAACAGTAAAATATATAAGGCCTGGCGCATTGGTATTTGAAAATGAGCTTCTGACAGCACACAGAAGATGGATGTTAAACGTAATACTTGAGTCTTTTATTGCCGCTTCAGAGGAGGTCTGGGTTTACCAGACAGAAGATTATTATCAGTCATGGTGGACACAAGGAGAAATTGTCCATGTTCTCAATATGATGGGAAGAAACTGTCCGAAAATACGAATCTATGATCCGAAATCGGGCACGATTTCAGAGGCTCCTGAATCGATGATGGTTCCATTAAGCATTCAACAAAAGAAAATATTAGCACGACTTGAGTCGAATGCCAATCCAGATACCATGGGGCCGGAGGCTTTTGCAGCCATGGAGATGTGGCGTCAAATCCCAGGTGTCGGCAAGATGCCGTATTTCAACGATAAGGTTTTTTCAGACGAGTTCAATTTTTGGCCGCTCTTTGAGTGCAATAAATGTTCGAAACTACACCTACAAGACTTTGGGCAATCAATTGATGTAGATGGATTTCTCCAATGCAAATCACCGCATTTGTTTCGTCTTGACCCAAAGAAAGTTATCGAAATAATGAATTCTCCTTCCCGAAAACTTAATTGTCCTGGGGGGTGTGGTTCTATCTATACTCTGGAAGAAGCTGCGCCAAGACTCTTGTGGTATGCACGGCGCATGGGCAAACCAACAGGTCCTGATGGAAAGTATATTACAGAAATGCCCTGCTACAGGGCTATTGTGTCTGAATAGGTTGTTTGTGATTTTCTGTGTGCCTCCTTAATTCTTCATTTTGGAGCCAACGCTACTGAATTAAATTAATGAGTAGTTAATTGAAGGCTAATTTAAACATGAATCAGCAAAAAATAAGAGAACTTCTTGACACCCTTAACAACCTTCAGGAAAACTTGTTCGGCTTGTCCGATTGACATACTGATCAATATCGAAGCAAGAGACAACGACTCATTGAAGCTGTTTTTGTTTTGCTGATTTTTCCTTTATTGGTTTTAATCAGATTATCGATCAATAAATATTTTTATATTCAACTTCTTGAAAAAAGATTTCGAGGTGAATGGGATGAGATCCTTACAGGAAATAAGTGGTGACATACATTGATGTGATGCCTTGACAATAACCCTTTTTCTCGTAGACCACACCCACACACGATACTGCTTTATGTTGGCACTATTTTATAAAGAAACTGTAGCCGGCCGAGCATGAATAATTCATAATTTACTATCAATTTATTTTAAAATATTGTCATATTTCTTTAGTTATATAGTCCTAAAAATAAGTATACGAACTCCAGTTATCATAATAATTTTTGCAATTTCTAACAATGCCTCGTCTCTTTGTGTGAATTCTGGTAACTCATTCCCATCGACCTCAAAACAATCCGTTATAAAATCTTCGCAGTTATTTGTAACGATATCGTATTGACCGTTGTAGCGATTGTTGTTGTTTAGTATATTTTCAGCTTTCTTACATATATGCTCCCCATGTTTATCATCAACAGGCATCGCCCATACATATACATGTTTGCCATTAGAAAATTCAGATAGACTTATTTTTTCTATTTTTGCATTTACGTTTTTCCCCATTCCGGAAAAATGAATAACATCACCATTACCTATATATATTCCGGCATGATAAAAAATTCCTGAAAACTTGGATAGTTCCCGTCTGAGGATACAGCCTTTCATAGCTATTTTGCTGGCAGAATCCTTGTTCTCATCTGAAAGTAAAATATTAATAATCTCGCCGCCGAGTGCAAGAAAATTATCAATTTTTTTGGACATGGTATTGAATGTTTTACTTATCAGTTCTAAAGTATCCTCAAATAATTCAAAGACAAGATCGTTGGACTGTGTCATATTCAACCCCTTATATTTTTGAGATAAACAAAAAATGAGCGATCTGGCATCACAAATGCACTCGGAAAAATAATGCATTTTATCGTAATAAGAAAACAGTCCATCATTTTTGAAACTCTGGTAACCAAAGCCACTCTCGAAAATAGGCTCTCCGCATATTTTAGTGAGATGAAGTAATAAAGATTATAGGCACAGTAATATCGAAACGCAGGATTAGTTAGAACAGCGACCATTGAGGAACGTGAAGTACATGCCGATAAGCCATAGAACCAACAGCCATAATGATTAAAGTACACAACAGCCAAGACACGGTAAAAGAATACTATTCAGCAGCTTTAAGCTTCGTAAGGCCTCGGCGAGGGGCTTTAGATGCTTCGAGAGCTACCGGAACCAATACAATACCCAACCATAAACAACCTAATCTTCTTACAGTGGAACGAAGTATTCTGATTTCACTTCATCTCACTAAATTCTGCGAAGAACCCGAAAATAGAAAGAAAATCGCCACACGTTCACTTGAAAAAATCACCAATAAGGGCTCCACAAGAATTGATACCGAAATGAAACAAGGCCGAACGTTAAGGTATCAGGCTTAACTGAATCGACATCAAGGAACAACTTGTTGTTGAACGCTTACTCATGATGTGTGAAGAATATTCTTGACCAGTCGGTAAACGGTTGTGCCGGTTTCTTTTGGCCAAGTGTCGTGTTGATTTATATCCCGATGTTCTGCTCGTCGGATGGCAGCAGTAATCATTTCAGCAGTAATCTTGCGGGATTCTATTCCTTTGTCATATTCGGGCAGATATCGCTTTAAGCGTTCTGAACACTCGCGTGATGTAGCAATTCCTGAGGCTTCTTCAAAATGAAGCAGAAGCCAGTATTCA
>SZXY01000065.1 GCA_005843805.1 Chlorobium sp. | reverse complement strand
ACAGTGACGACCACTATCTGGAGAACCATCTCGAATCAAGGATGGAGATCATCGAAACAATGCCGGATGTCGATCTGCTGTGTGGCGGATACCACTGTGATGAAAATATGATGGTCAAAGACTGCAAAAATCCCGACCGGCTTATCCACGTCCGGGAGTGCATCGTAGGCGGAACCTTTTTTGGCAGACGAGAGCTCTTCATTGCACTCGAAGGATACAGGGATCTCGACTATGCCGAAGATACCGATCTTTGGGAAAGAGCTTCAGAACGCTTTACTCTGAAAAAAATAGAGGAACCGAAAACCTATGTTTACGAGCATTCCGATGACAGTACCACCCTTAATTATTAATTTGCCATGATCTCAGCCGTCACCGTCTACTGCAGTTCCAGCAACAAGGCGCCCCATGAATATTTTACCGCTGCAGCCGACCTTGGCCGACAACTGGCTGAGCGCGGTATCGGACTTGTCTTCGGCGGAGGCAGTGTCGGTCTCATGGGCTGCATTGCCGACGCTGTCATGGCAAACGGCGGAACCGTCAAAGGGATCATCCCGAAATTTCTTGAAGAACGCGAGGTTGCCCATTACGGCCTGAGTGAACTGCATGTGGTAGAAACCATGCACGAACGCAAAATGAAACTGGCCGAATGGGGAGATGCCTATCTTGTTCTGCCCGGCGGATTCGGTACCCTCGACGAACTGATAGAAGTCATCACCTGGAAACATCTCGGCCACCACCACAAACCCATCATCCTGCTTAACATCAAGGGTTTCTGGAACCCCCTGCTGCTTTTCTTCGACCGTATTGCTGACGAGCAGATGATATCCCGCCAGCATGGAGACTTCTATACTGTCTGCGACACCATTGCAGAAGTGCTCGACCTGCTGCAGGGATAGCAGACTCCCCTGATGATGTTGACCCGACCAAAGGAACCGCAAGGAGAGAAAAGGTGTTGACAATAAGCAACCCACCACAGCCCTTCTCAATAAACACCTGGATCAGCCGTGAAACTCATCTTTGTATACAACAGCGACAGCAACCCGATCAGCTCTCTCATTGATCTGGGACACAAGATTATCAGTCCCGGAACCTACGATTGCAGCCTCTGCAAGTTGACCTACGGGCCCTTCACCGAGATCGAGGCCTGGAAAGAGTTCCGTTCCACCCTCGGTGTCCCTGTGGAGTTTCTGCACCGCGACGAGTTCGAGAAAAAATACACTCCCCGATTCACCTATCCGGTCATTCTGCGACACCACGGCGAAAGCAATATCGAAATCATGCTCTCAAAACAAGAGATCGACGCCCTGCCGACTCTCGACGCTCTCATCGAGATTGTGAAAAAGAAGCTCTCATAAGGTTCACCAGGAACAAAGGTGGTTCACTAAACCGAGCAGTTTTTGCGCACGTCACCAGTTTGGAGGCGAAAGAAACCTGCGGTTTATTGACGAACTTTCGTCCCGGCACAACTTTAGCCACAAAGGACGCAATTGTGCCGACAGTGTCCGCACAATCTGCGGACAGGTTCGGAAGAATCGAAAATAGTCATAGAGCTGACGGCAATTGCAAATGGTAACGACTTGTTCATCAATTCGGGAGACTGAGACTCCCGAATTGATGGGTAAGTCAAGTGAAATTTACGATATCGTCTCTGTTTCCGTTCTTCTGACCAGTTGACACCCGCCTGCCGGGGTTTATATTTGTAAATCACATGTCAACCAGCGCATTCTTTTGTAATCATTCGTCATGACAATTCAGTTGAAGTGTACTGTAAAAGACATTCTTGCCAAACTCCGGGCTCTTAATTCTCACCCAACCCTCTCAAACATCTTCCCCAAATACACAGCCCCCCCATCAGGCATAAACAGCACATGCCGCTCTTCCAGATCCTCTTGCAGGCAGGGAACATTAATCAGACCTTCAAATCGTGTTGCCGACAGAATAAAAGCGTTCAGTGTCAGTTTCGGATCACCAAGCTTCTCCTGAATCACCTTGACCTCCTTGTAAAGACCAAGCTTCGGATCGGTCAGGTTCATCTGGCGCAACCCTTTTGGATCAATAAAGCTAAGCCACTGTTCACCGGTAGAGTCGTCCACCAGCCAGAGCAGGAAATCAGGATAGAAGTTTCCTGCAAGGGCAAAGCCAAGCCCCCTCGATCTGGTGTCAGCATTAAGGAGCAAATAGACCTGGCAAACCAAGAAACTCGAGCATCACGGGATCACGCACTAACTGGGGGCTACGAGGCAGTGCCGCGATATTGGCTTCAGCCCCTCAGCCTCCTCGCTGGCCTTGTCACTGCTGAGCAGCAAGCGATCGAAATAGAGCGTACCAATCTGCCGATCAAGTGCACGAACACTCCAGTTCTGTGCCGCTGCTTCATGCATGTACCACTGCCTTGCTTCGGGGTTATCAA
>SZXY01000083.1 GCA_005843805.1 Chlorobium sp. | reverse complement strand
CCAGCACGACCAACGCTGAAAGCTGATCAGGATTGATGAGGAAAATCACGGTTTTTGGTGCCTCATTATCAGTTACCTGCTCGAGTGGTTTAAAGAGGATATACTTTTCACTAATCTCGGTTATTGGCAGGGATTCGATGAAGCTTTTGGCAATCTCCGGTGTTTTGAAATACCGCTCACCCTCTTCAAGGTCAGGCATTCTGGATACGACAGCTTTTCCAAACTCAGTTAGGCAGAACTCATGGTTCCCGGTAGAGAGGAACTGTTCGATACCTCCGGGAAAATTTTCATAACAGTTACCGAATCCAAGACCCACACCTCCACCGGGACATCCGAAGGTTGTTTTGCTGAAAGCCGCCGTTTTTCCTTTTGTGGCGCTTTTCAGGAGGGCGATGACGCAACCAAAGGTGTTTTCCTTGAATTGCAGGCACTCATCGGGAACTCTGTCACTCAGTACTATGGCAACAGGCATGGAGTGAAGGAAGATTGCTTCAGCTATAGCGCTTTTCATGGTTCATTGCTCCTCTTGAATGTCGATGGCTTTCAAAAACAGCTTCCCTTATAAATATAAAAGGAAAATCAGAAAAGAACTTTTCATCTTTCGGATTTCAGGAGATCGGTTCTTCTGCTTTACCGGCATTTCATGACGGCATCAAGGTGCTGACAAAATTCAGGAAATAGGGGACGGGCATCATTTCACTCATTTGTTATTTTCTATTTTGATAAAACAGAAGAATAAAACAGTTGCACCAATTTTTTCGGTACTGGTTTCCCTTCGCAGATGTCAACGAACACTTCCATTTACTTGACTAACGCATCCCTAATACTCTTTTGACTCTATACTTTTATCTTACGGAACAACGTCCCTTGTATACTGTCCCTTCGAGGAAATGGGGGACGGGCATCATTTCACTCATTTGTTAGTTTCTATTTTGATAAAACAGAAGAATAAAACAGCCGCACCAATTTTTTCGGTGCTGGTTTCCCTTCGCAGATGTCAACGAATACTCGCATTTACTTGACTAACACATCCCTAATATTTTTTTTGACTCCATACTTTTATCTTACGGAACAACGTCCCTTGTTCTTTTCCCGCTGTCCCTTTGGTCGGGACAGCTATGAGAGTGGGTTTTTTTCAAGTGCACGGGGTTATTACAGGCCGTTGCGTTCGAAGATGGTATCGACGCTGGTTTTGAGTTTGCCGAGGATGGTTTCGAAGCTAAAGAGTTCGTTGATCTCTTCGGGGGTGATCTGTTTGAGCAGCTCTTCGTCTTTCAGTACCAGGTCACGGAGGTGAACTTTTGTTGACCAGCTTTCCATGGCGTTGCGTTGTACCAGGCGGTAGGCATCTTCACGGGTGAGGCCTTTGGCCGTAAGGGCAAGAAGAAGGGTTTGCGAGGTTGTCAGACCGTAGGATGAGTTGAAGTTCTCTTCCATTCTTTCGGGATAGACCAGCAGGGTGTCGAGGGCATCGCTGAAGGTGCGAAGCATGTAGCAGACTGCTGTTGTCGAGTCGGGCATGATGATACGTTCGACCGATGAGTGGGAGATGTCGCGTTCATGCCAGAGTGCGACGTTTTCCATGGCGGCAATGGAGTTTGAGCGTACTACGCGAGCAAGACCGGTCAGGCGCTCGAAGGTGATAGGGTTGCGTTTGTGAGGCATGGCGGAACTGCCTTTCTGGCCCTTGCTGAAGAACTCTTCGGCTTCACGTACTTCGGTACGCTGGAGGTGTCGCAGTTCAACGGAGAATTTTTCTATAGATGATGCGATGATGGCCAGTGTTGTGGCATATTCAGCGTGCCGGTCGCGCTGTAGAATCTGGGTCGATATGGAGGATGGTTCGAGGCCGAGCTTGATGCATACTGCCTTTTCGATATCGGGTGAGAGGTGCTGGTAGGTTCCAACTGCGCCGGAGATTTTGCCGACGGAGATGGTGGCGACAGCTTTCTGCATCCGTTCGAGGTTGCGCAGCATCTCCTGGTGCCAGAGGAGCAGCTTCAGGCCGAAAGTGGTGGGTTCGGCATGAATACCGTGGGTTCTGCCCATTTCGACGGTGTATTTGAACTCCTGTGCCCGTTTTGCAAGCACTTCAATCAGTTGCTCGATATCTGCGACAAGGATTTTTCCGGCATCTCGCATTTGCATGGCAAGGCAGGTATCGACGACATCCGAGGAGGTGAGTCCTTCGTGAATGTATCGTGAATCGGGGCCGACGTAACCGGCAACGTTGGTCAGAAAGGCTATGACATCGTGTTTGGTCTCTTTCTCGATTTCCAGAATTTCATCGACATTGAACCTTGCGTTCTGGCGGATAGTGCAAAGAGCATCTTCGGGAACAATTCCGGCTTCCATCCGGGCTTCGACGGCGGCGATTTCAAGTTGCAGCCAGCGCTGGAATTTTGCCTCTTCTGTCCATATCGCAGCAATGTCTTTGGGTGAATAACGTGGTATCAAGGGTGGATGAGTTTAGTGTGTTAAAATAAAGTCTGTGCAATATAATGACCGGAACCATGAAATGCCACAGGGTTATCCCCCAAAGAGCTGCTCATTGTTCCGGGGTTGGTTTTTCTTGATCGTTGAGTTCACGGTATACCTCTTTGATATACTCAATGGCGGCATCGCGGTCGTAGGGGAGAAGGCCGTCTATGATGGCGTTTTCCATTCTTTTTTTGATCATCCCGACAACTTTTCCTGCTGTAAGGCCGAGGGTTTCCATGATATCCTGGCCGTCAATCGGAGGTCGCCACCGGGCAAGCTGGTCTTTTTCAGCTACTTCGGCTATTTTTTTTTCGACATTGTTGAAGTTGCTCATGATCTGTGCAACTTTTCTCGGGTTTTTGCTGGTGACGTCTGCACGGCAGAGGTTCATGAGATCATCGAGATCTTCACCTGCATCAAACATGATCCGTCGTATGGCTGAATCGGTAATCTCCTCTTTTGCAAGGGGAATCGGGCGGTGGTGGAGGCGTATCATTTTCTGAACATAGCCGAGCGGATCGAGCGGCCAGCGCATGGCGTTGAAGATTTTTGCAGCAGTTCTTACACCAACGGCGTCGTGACCGTGAAAGCTCCAGCCGGCACTTTGAGTGAAGCGTTTTGTCGCGGGTTTGGCTATATCGTGCAGAAGTGCGGCAATTCTGAGCCAGAGATTGTCGCTTTGGGTGGCAACATTGTCGATAACCTGGAAAGTGTGGAAGAGGGTATCCTTGTGTCCCATGCCGTCAACCTGTTCGATGCCCGCCATTGCTGCAACTTCCGGCATGATTTCTTTCAGCAGGCCACTCTCATAGAGGATAATCAATCCTTTCGAAGGCTTCGGGGCAAGCATGATTTTCAGAAATTCGTGACTGACTCTCTCCATCGATACAATCCGGATCCTTTCGTGCATTGTTTTCATGGCTTCAATCACTTCCGCCAGCAGTCTGAAATCGAGCTGGGCAGCAAACCGTGCGGCTCTCATCATGCGAAGCGGATCGTCAGAAAAGGTCTGTTCCGGGTCGAGCGGGGTTTTCAGGATGCGTGCATTGATGTCCAGAACTCCCTGAAAGTGGTCGATGAGCTGGTTGCGTCCCTCGCTGTTGAGCACCAGGGCAAGCGCATTGATGGTGAAATCCCGGCGTGAAAGATCGTCGTCAAGCGTTCCGATGAGTGTCACCGGTTTTCTTGAATCATTGTTATAGGATTCCTTGCGGGCACCGACAAGTTCCAGTTTGAAAGTTCCCTGCTGAGGGTCGGTCAGTTCAAGCTGGGCGGTACGGAATCGTTCGAAAAGGACAAAATTTTTGCCGTTCAGTTCGTTGCGAATGGTTTTTGCGAATGGGACCGGGTCGCCGGTCACCATGATATCGATATCGGTGCAGGGGCGTTGCATGAGCATGTCGCGCACATAGCCGCCTACAAGGTAGCAGCCTATGCCGCTTTTATCGGCCAGGTCGCCGATGCGGTAGAGTATTTCGGGTATGGATGCCTCAGAGAGTGTTGTCATTACCTGTTTGCTGTTGCAATGGTCAGTCATTCAAATGAAGCGGCGTTGGAGGCAATTTCATCGGTAATTTTGCCAGCCACCATAATTGCCCTGCGTCCGTCGGACGAGGTGACGGCTACCGGAGCATTGCTTATGACGGCTTTGATAAAATGTTCAAGTTCGTCGCGCAGAGCATTTGTTTTCGGAACTTCAGGGTTGATATAATCAAGTACCATTCCCTGCATGGCATCATGTATTTCACCGAACTGCTCAATGATCTTGCGGGCGGCAAAGGATTTCAGGGGGTTTTTCGATGAAGCTTCTTCGGGTTTTACGAGCCTGAAAACTTCTGATTTTCCGGTTGTAAAGTCAAGCGAGGCATAGCTTTTCGGGTTGGTGCCAAAAAAACGGAGCTTGCGGAGTCTGCTGCGGCTGAGCCGGCTTGCCGTAACATTTGCGGTTGCTCCGTTTACAAAATCGATTCTGGCGGTTGCCATGTCGAGTTCGTTGGAAAATACCTTGACACCGGAAGCGGAAATGTGTTTGATTTCGGATGGAATGAGCGAGAGAACCAGATCGATATCATGGATCATAAGGTCAAGTACCACAGAGACATCGGTAACCCGACGGGAAAAGCCGCTCAACCGTTCAGCCTGGATATACATCGGACGTCCGATATAGGCTTCAACTGCACGAAGGGCCGGGTTGAAGCGTTCGATATGGCCCACCTGTATGCGGACATTGTTTTCTTTTTCGATCCGAATGAGTTCATCGGCCTCTTCAACTGTTGTGGTTATGGGCTTTTCAATGAAGAGATGAAGCTTCTCTTTTAGCAGCATACGTGCAATGTTGTAATGCGTGCTGGTCGTGGTTGCGATTACAGCAGCATCACACTCTTTGGCAAGAAGCTCAATGGAGCTGAAGCGGGGAACATTGTATTTATGGGCAATCTCATCGGCCCGGTTGCTGTCGAGGTCAAAAACACCGGCAAAATGGATATCCGGCAACTCCTGTGCGATTTCCACAAGAAGCTTCGTGTGAAACTCTCCGAGCTTGCCCACTCCAATAACCCCGATATGCATGCGCTTTTCTCCAGTGTCGATAATGTGGCTGTTCAATTTTTCTCAGGCATTACCTGCTTCAGCCGAAGGTTCCAGTGCTTCAATCTTGTATTTAAAAAGGTCAATAGCTATGAGCGTTCCAAGGAGTGTCAGAACTCCAGCCACAATATAGGGAGCATGAAAATTCATGCCATAAAGGATACTGCCGCTGAACGGGCCCATGATTCGGGCAAATGAATTGATTGACTGTGACAGACCCATGATTTTTCCTTGCTTTTGTTTATAGCTGTAGAGTGAAATCATGGAAAAATTGATGGGCGAGACCAGGCTGGTTCCGATGGCAAAAAACAAAAGAATAAAGAGGCCCACTGAAAAAAGGGAGGTTTTCGGGGCGAAAGGGACAAAAAAGACGCCCACAAAAGTGAAGAGATGACCCCACAGGAAAAGCTTGTGCTCTCCCAGTTTTTTTATGAGTTTGCCGATAAGACCGCCCTGAACGACCACTGACCAGATGCCAACATATGCAAAGAGATAGCCGATCTGCTCGTCGGTAGCCGAAAAGTACTCTTTCCAGAGCAGAATCGAGGCAACCTGCATGTTTACGATGGCCAAGGTATAGATGAAGTTTGCCACCATCAGCAGGGCAAGGGGACGTGAACTGAACACCAGTTTTAGTCCATCAACAAATTCTGTTGTTTTCTCGCTGATTAACAGGAGAGGCGACTGCTTGGGTTCGTCATTTGCAGGCGCTTTTTTCAAAAAGCCGAACTTTATTTTTTTTGCACTCTTGTTCGATTCAGGAAGCAGAAAGAGCGCAAGAATGAAATCAAAGGCAATAAGGGCTGCGGAGACATATCCTACCATCGGAATGCCAAAATTGTGCTTGAGTACTCCTCCGACAAGCGGGCCGATAATAAAGCCGATTCCAAAAGCTGCCCCGATCATTCCCATCGCTCCCGAACGGTTTTTGCTGTCGGTTACATCGGTGATATATGCTTGTGCTGTGGCAATGTTGGCCGATCCCATACCGGAAAGTCCGCGGGCAAAAATAAGGAGAGGAATGGTGCTGGCCTGTGAAAAAACCAGATAGGAAAATGCCGTGATAAAAATACTGATCAGCATGACTGGTCGCCGACCGATCTTGTCGCTCAGTTTGCCCCAGAGAGGGGAGAATATAAACTGCATGATGGAGAAAATCGCGGTAATCAAGCCGATCATGGCAGGGCTTGCACCGAGAGCCTTGGAATAGGTAGGCAGCAGCGGAAGCACAATACCAAACCCGATGAGATCAAGTAAAACCGTCAGGAGGACAATGACCAGTGGAGAGCGCTTCATGCAATGAATGTCTTTTTGTTCCGCTAAAGGCTCAAAGATAAAAAAAATACCACCGATTCTGATACCCTGTGCAAAAAATCAGCGGGGCGGTATTTCTGTCGAGTGGATTGTTCTGTATAACTGCTCTATTCCTTCAAGTACTCTCGGGCCGGGACGAAGAAAAAGATTGTTGTCGAAGTGGTCGTAAACCTGCCGGTTTTTGACGGCGGCAATATTGCTCCATCCGGGACGGTTTATTACCTCTGTAGCCGCAGAGGCCTGTTTGGACATATACATACAGGCAATGACCCCGGGGTTTTTCTCGATCACCCACTCCTGTGAGATTTCAAAATACTCTTTTGTAACGACGTCGCCGATATTATGGCCACCTGCAAAGGCTATAAGCGCCGAGGTGTAGCTTCCTTTTCCCCCTGTCCAGAAGGGGTCGTCCCAGATTTCAAGATAGACAGAACGCTTCTGCTGCTCCTGTTCCGCTTTTTTTCTGAACTTTGCGAGCCCGTTGGTTATGGAGAGTGCCAGGCTGTCTGCCTCTCTCGTGTGGCCAGTCAGTTTGCCGAGTTTTTTCAGGGCCAAAGGGATATCGTCCGGGGTTTTGCAGGCTATGGTCGCCCTTTTGATGCCGAGTGCCGTTATCTTTTTCCCGGTCTCTTCATCAGCCAGATCGACATCGATTACCAGATCAGGATGAATGGTGGCAAGCAGTTCGAGTGAAGGGCGCCCGAATGCTCCAATAACCGGAACTTTCGCTGCGGCAGCAGGCCAGTCGCAGGCGCTGGTTCTGCCCACAAGCTGGTCGCCGGCACCGATGGCAAAGATCATTTCCGTAAGGCTTGGCGCAAGGCTGACGATGGTTGGTTTCCCTGCCGGACGCACTGTGTTGCTGAGCGGTTTTTTTGCGCACCCTGTTACAAGCAGTATCAGCAAAACAAATACCGTAATGACTGGCTTAGTGCGCAAGTTGTTGAGCATAGAGCTGAACTATCTGGTTGTGATTGAAAGCAAGCGGCAGAGCGAGGGCCTCATGAAGGGGAACCCATGAGATCTGTTCGACCTCGTCCGGCATTAACTCTGCAGAGCCTATTCCCTTGCCATAGAAAGCAAGAGCGACTGCATGAAAGTGATACTCCGGAAAGAGTTCGTTGAAGAAATGAAGAAATACCGGCTCCCTGAAAAGCAGTCCAGTCTCTTCCTTCACCTCGCGCACAACAGCCTCTTCGGCGGTTTCATAGTCATCGATATGCCCGCCCGGCAGGCACCACTGCCCCTTGAAAGGAGGAACATTCCGTTTTGTCAAGAGAATAAGATCAAGCCTCTCATCATCCGGAGTAATGATTGCGGCAACGGTAGCTTTGGCCATGTGGAGGTTTATTGATGCGGAAATTTAAACTGGACACAGGATCTTTCTTTCAGTGAAAATGGCAAAAAAAGATGATTTACTAAGAACCTTATGGCAGAAATTATGATTTATTCTCTTTTTCTGAGTCTTGCAAAACCGCTACAGGTTTTTTTGCGGGTTTTGCTGTGGGGTGTTTTTGCTGAGTTATTGTGAGCGGTTTTTTGAAGGTATGAAATTGTTTTTTATAATAATTATCAGATTGAGTTAGCTGCTGTCGGTGAATCTGGTTTGTCCTTTGCCAGCTATCGGGGGAACTTGATTAATGAAGCATTATGTTATAGATAAACCACGATGAAACTGAAGTTTGAATGGGATGACGAAAAGGCGAAAGTAAATCTCAAAAAACACAGGGTCAGTTTTGATGAGGCTGTAACGGTTTTTCTCGATCCCTTTGCAATGACAATTCCTGACCCTGACCACTCAGAGAGGAGTGAGCTACGGTATATCGAGATTGGAAGTTCTGACAAGTGTCGTTTGTTGGTAGTGGTTTACACTGAGCGAGGACCAACCATTCGCATTATCAGTTGTCGTAAGGCAAATCATTTTGAAAGAATATGTTATGAAGAAGGAAGCAAAGAGGGGGCTATCAATTGAGGATGATACTATGCGTGCTGAGTATGATTTCAGTGGTGGATTGCGTGGAAAACATTACAGAAGCATGCAGGCCGGATATACAATGACTATTCATGAAGCGGATGGTACTATAGTCGTTAAGGATGTGATGCCCAAAACGGGGGCGATTATTCTTGAACCAGATGTTAAAGCCTGTTTCCCTGATTCGGAATCTGTGAATTGTGCTTTGCGTTGTTTAATACCGCTACTGTCAAAAAAGGAAAAAACAAAGACAAAGAAAGCTTGAAAAATTGTGCTTCCCCTGACCGCTGTTTCGCTGTGATCCCTTGCTGGCCAGTTATATGCGGAGCGTTAGGCAGCGAAAGGAGATAGCCATGAGTCTCAATACCCTGACTTACACTCAAAAAATTCCAGTTTCCATTGACACAGCGTGGAATTTTTTTTCAGCTCCCGCTAATCTGGCTCGTATTACCCCGCCTGAAATGTTTTTCACCATAACCGGCGGTTCATGCGAAATGAGCATCTTTGAGGGTATGCTCGTCACCTATACGCTCTATCCGTTTATGATGATCCCTGTGCGGTGGGAAACAGAGATTGCCTCTGTCAGGAAACCTTTTTCCTTTGAGGATATCCAGAAATCCGGCCCTTACGAATATTGGCATCACAAGCATTTTTTCAGGGAGATCGAGGGTGGCGTTGAAATGACCGATATTCTGGAGTACCGCCTGCCTATGGATCTTTTCGGAGAGCTGGTCAATGCTCTCATTGTGAATCGTCGGTTGGAGGAGGTGTTCGGATACAGAAGAAAGAAGATCGAGGAGATTTTGGGGGTTTTGTGATTTCCCCTGATATTCATATGCCTGTATTCAGGGAGGGGTTGGTAACTGTTTGCTTCTTATCGGAGAATTTATTATTTAGTGCACCATAATTGTTCTTTTGTTGTTGTAGCTGGTGCCGGTTTAAAAGCCGGAGAATAGGGAATTACGTGAAAATCGTAAACTGTACCCGCAACTGTACAACGGTTAACCCCAAAAGCCATGCATGGCCGCATGCTGAAGCTTCTGGAGGTCGTTTCCAGGTCACTGCACTCTTTTCAACCCATGAAAAGTGCGGGAAGGCCGGAAAAGAACGTAAGCCGTTAAAGTCAGGAGACCTGCCAGT
>SZXY01000133.1 GCA_005843805.1 Chlorobium sp. | reverse complement strand
AAGAGCCGTATGCGGTAGTTCCGCACGTACGGATCTGTACGGGGGGTGTTGGGCAACCAGTATTCCTACCGTGACCTAATTTTGAGATTTTTTAATTTTGTATTTTTGTAAAGAAGTTCCGGTGCTTCCGTTTTATCCTTCCACAAATAGCGCTCCCTCTTTCGGGGCTTTTTTGTTATAATGCTTTGCCGTGTGCTTTTGCTCCTTTTTCCGGCGTGCAGCGGCGTCATGATACTTTAATCCTGAATTATGAACGTGGCAACTGATGGCTGAAACTATTCTCAGGCTTGAACATATTCGCAAGGAACTTGAGCTTTCCAAGGATATCCGTCCGACCATCATTCCTGATCTTTCGCTTGATATCAAGGCGGGGGAGTTTGTAGCCATTACCGGTCCTTCGGGTTCCGGAAAGTCTACTTTGCTTTACATTATGGGGGGGCTTGACAAGCCTACCTTTGGAAAGGTCTGGCTTGACGGGGAGGATATCACCGCCAGGAACGAAACGGAAATGACCCGTATCCGTAATGAAAAGATTGGCTTTATCTATCAGTTTCATTTTTTGCTGCCTGAGTTCAGCGCTGTGGAGAATGTTAGTATGCCGATGATGATCAACGGTAAGCGCAGTCGCAAGGAGATCAAGGAACGGGCCAAACATCTGCTCGATCTGGTTGACATGCAGAACAAGTATACCAACAAGCCGAGCCAGCTTTCAGGTGGTCAGCAGCAGCGGGTGGCCATTGCGAGGGCGCTTGCCAATGAACCGAAAGTGCTGCTTGGCGATGAACCGACCGGCAACCTCGATTCGCGTTCGGCCAACAATGTCTATCAGCTTTTTGACCGGTTGAACCGGGAGCTTAACCAGACGGTGATTGTCGTTACCCACGATGAGGAGTTTGCAAACCGTGCGGGACGCAGGATTCATCTTGTTGACGGAAAGATAGAGAGTGACCGGCCACTGCGGTCGATGGCTGAAAAGGTTGTCTGACGGCAAACAGAGCATTGAGACCACTACCCATTTACTTTTCATTTATATGTCCTTGTTACTCGATCAAATCAGGCTGAGTCATCCCCACCTCTGGAAAGCATTTTCAGCAATTGCGGATGGAGAACAGCATCTTCATCATATCAAAGAGCTCGATAGATATTGGGAGATGTTGAAGCAGCCTGTTCAACAGGTGATCTTGCCTGGCGATCAACTGCCGAAAAGTGCTGTTATAAACGGCGAGTATGATCTTGTCTATGCAGGAGGAACCCTCAGCCTGCTCCATGCTGCGGTGATGGCGAGAAAGTATGGGCGAAAGGTTATGATTTTTGATCGTCAGATGCCCGCGAAATCAACCAGAGACTGGAATATTTCACGCCAGGAGCTTCTCAACCTCTCGGCTACCGGCCTCTTTACCGAGAGTGAGGTTGATTCGTTCATTGTCCGCCGATATAAAACGGGGTGGGTCGGTTTTTACAAGCCGGATGGAAGCCAGAAGAAGCTCTACATGGAAAACGTGCTCGATTGTGCCGTCGATGCAGACAAGCTGCTCGGTCATGCAAAAGAGAAACTGCTTGCCGTTCCGGGCAGTACAATTCTTGCCCGCACATCTTTTTCCTGCTGTTACTGCTTTGATGACCATGTGGTGGTCAAGGTTGAGGATTCCGCTGGTAAAGCCTTCTACTACAAAGCCAAAGTGCTGGTAGACGTGATGGGGATACTCTCGCCGATTGCCATGCAGCTCAACGAAGGTTTTCCGCAGACCCATGTATGCCCGACAGTCGGCACCATAGCGAGCGGGTTTGAAAATGTCGATTTTGATACCGGTGAAATTCTCGCCAGTACGGGACCAGCCGATACCTCTTCGGTGCGTGGCCGACAGCTTATCTGGGAAGGGTTTCCCGCTGAAAGCGACCGATATATCACCTATCTTTTCTTTTATGACGAGGCAGACTCCCCGAACGACAAGTCGCTGCTCGGGCTCTTCGATACCTATTTCAGGATACTGCCTGAGTATAAAAAGCCGGGCAAGGATTTTGTTGTCCACCGTCCGGTCTATGGCATTATTCCAGCCTATTTTCATGATGGCTTCAACCGCACCAGAGAGATTGCCGACGACCATATCATTCTCTTTGGCGATGCCGCTTCACTTGGCTCTCCCCTGACCTTCTGCGGTTTTGGCTCGATGGTGCGCAACCTTCATCACCTTACTGCCGATCTTGACCAGGCAATCAGCGACAACAATCTTGCCAAAAAACACCTGGAACAGATCAGCGCCTACGAGCCCAATGTTGCCTCGATGGCCAATCTCATGAAGTTCATGTGTTACAACTCAGCTACCGATGAGCCGAACTTTGTCAACGATCTCATGAACGAGGTGATGATTGTGCTCGACGACATGCCCGAACGTTACCGTCAGGCCATGTTTCGTGATGAAATGAAGATCGAGGATCTCATGCTGGTGATGCTCAGGCTTGCCTGGCGTTATCCGAGGGTGATGAGGGCGACCTGGGAGAAGCTTGGGGTACAAGGCTCTGTCGGCTTTATGAAAAATCTTGTCGGATGGGCATTGTCACCTCTCAGATAACCTTTATCAGCGATGAGCGATAGCGATACATTCCCTGCTTCAGATGAGATAGCACGGCTTCGCCGGGAGATTGAGCGGCACAACCGTCTCTATTTTGCAGAGGCAAAGCCTGAGATCTCCGATTACGATTTTGACAAGCTGCTTGAACAACTGATTGCGCTTGAGCGGCAGCACCCCGAACTTGTTACCCCCGACAGCCCCTCGCAGCGGGTTGGAGGCGCAATTACAAAAGATTTTTCTGCGGTGCAGCACCGTGAACCGATGCTCAGCCTTGCCAATACCTACTCCCTTGGAGAGGTTGAGGAGTTTTATAATCGGGTCAGAAAGTTGCTGCTG
The DNA here is from genome assembly GCA_005843805.1 of Chlorobium sp. Classification (GTDB taxonomy): domain Bacteria; phylum Bacteroidota; class Chlorobiia; order Chlorobiales; family Chlorobiaceae; genus Chlorobium. The sequence continues at coordinate 3,898 of SZXY01000133.1, read as the reverse complement.
CTTGAAGGAGTTCAGGAGCAGGAGATGGTGGCAGAGCTGAAGTTTGACGGCGTTGCCATCAGCCTTCTCTACCGTGACGGCCTTCTGGTTCAGGGTGCCACACGGGGTGACGGAGTGCAGGGTGACGATATCACCATCAATCTCAGGACAATCCCCACCATTCCCTTGCGCCTCGAAGAGGCACTTCTGGCTGATCTTCAGGGCGACGACCGCCAGATCGAGGTGCGTGGAGAGGTCTATATGCAGAAAGAGGACTTTGAGCGCCTTAACGACAGCCGTCCCGAAGAAGACAGCTTTGCCAATCCCCGTAATGCCACTGCCGGGACACTCAAGCTACAGGATTCAGCAGAAGTTGCCCGTCGCAAAATGTGTTTTGTCGCCTACTATCTCAAAGGTATCGGGGATGAGGGCACAGCTCATTTTCAGCGTCTGAAGCTGCTTGAACGCCTCGGCTTTTATACGGGAGGTCATTACCGCCTCTGCAGTGAACTGGATGAGATCAGCCACTTTATCGAAAAGTGGGAGGAAATGCGATGGAAGCTGCCTTACGAGACCGACGGTGTGGTGCTGAAGCTCAACGATGTAAGCTTGTGGGACAAAATCGGCGCCACCGCTAAAAGTCCCCGCTGGGCAATTGCCTACAAATACCCGGCGCAGCAGGCCAAAACCGTGCTGCACGATGTGGTGTTCCAGGTAGGTCGGCTCGGCACCATTACACCCGTTGCGGAACTTGAACCGGTGCGACTTGCCGGGTCAACGGTTTCCCGCTCCACCCTGCACAATTTCGACGAGATTGAGCGGCTTGGCGTCATGCTCAATGACCGGGTTATCATCGAGAAATCCGGCGAGGTGATTCCCAAGGTGATCAGTGTTGTGCTTGAGGAGCGCCCTTCCGACGCTGTTCCGATAGAGCTTCCTTCGCACTGTCCGGAGTGCAGCACACCTCTCGTGAAACCGGAGGGGGAGGTCAGTTGCTACTGCCCCAACGAGGAGGAGTGCCCGGCTCAGATCAGGGGACGGATGCTCCACTTTGCCTCCCGCAACGCCATGGACATCAAGAGCCTCGGCAAGGCGCTGGTCGATCAGCTTGTTTCCATGAAGCTTGTGCAGGATGTTGGTGACCTTTACATGTTGCAGGAGCCGCAGCTTGACCGTCTTGAGCGGATGGGCCCAAAGTCGGCGCTGAACCTTGTGCGGGCACTTCAGGAGAGTCGTGAAAAAAGCTATGATCGCCTGCTCTACGCCCTTGGTATCCGCCACGTCGGGCGTGCCACAGCCCGTGAGCTTTCCGCCGCCTATCCCTCGCTCGACCTGCTCCGGCAGGCAAGCGAGGAAGAGCTTGCCTCTGTGCCCGATATCGGGCCGGTCGTAGCGCGAAGTATTGTCGATTACTTTGCCAAACCCTCCGTGCCGGGTTTCCTTGAAAAGTTGAGGAGTGCCGGGCTGCAACTGAGTGGTTCCGAACGGGCAGCACAGGTCAACCGCAATTTTGAAGGACTCACGGTGCTCTTCACTGGAGGGCTTGACCGCTATGACCGCCAGCAAGCCTCAGAGCTGGTTATCGAGCGCGGCGGCAGGGTGGTTGGATCGGTCAGCAAAAAAACCGGCCTGGTCGTTGCAGGTCATGACGCCGGAAGCAAGCTTGAAAAAGCCCTGAAGCTTGGAGTCAGGGTGGTGACGGAGGATGAGTTCGAAGCGATGCTTTAAAACAAGAGGAGAGGATGATGAATCACTATTATTTAATTGTGCAATGGATCTACACTACAGGGTGGCGATATTTGGCTCCGCAAGGATAACGGAAGGCGACAAGGATTATCAGGATGTTTTTGCAATAGCGAAGGGGCTGTCGGAAGCGGGGTTTGATATTGTCACCGGGGGAGGCCCAGGACTGATGCAGGCGGCAAATGCCGGTTCCAAAAGTGCACATTCAGATACCCGCTCTATTGGTTTGAACATCCGCCTTCCCAGAGAGCAGGAACCGAACGCATTTCTCGATATAAAACAGGAGTTTTCAAGGTTCAGCAGCAGGCTCGATACCTTTATGGCTCTCTCTGATGCGGTTGTTGTCGCTCCCGGTGGCATCGGTACTCTGCTCGAACTTTTTTATGCATGGCAGCTTGTTCAGGTGGAACATATTTGCGAAACTCCAATTATACTCTTTGGAGAGATCTGGACCAATCTGCTTGTCTGGCTGGAGAGTGAGGTGATGGCGCAGAACCTTTTCGCCAAGGGGGACATGCACATGATCTTTCATGTCATCGAACCGGAACAGGTCGTCAAACTCATCAAGCAAATCCATACTGACCGGCTGAAAGAGGATCATGCCTGCCACAATTTCACGAAATACCGTATTGCGCTCAAGTCAATCAATCACAAATCATTATAATTCTTCTCTTGGCGTGAAAGAGCAACCACAGAAGGTGACGATTGCTGCCCGACTGTTATTGTTCGCAGCGTTTGCACTTACAAGCTGGCAGGCTGTTATCCGGAACGGCCTGGATCTGCCTTTCAGCAATGGCGACAAGGTGCTGCATTTTCTTGCCTTCTACTTTCTTGCAGTACTGGTTGATTTTTCTTTTCCCCATCGTCGTTTCGGCTTGCCCAAGATCATCATGCTGATCGGGTATGGCTTGACAATAGAGTTGGTACAATCCTTTCTGCCCTACCGCTACGCCGATACGGCGGACGTGGTTGCCGATATGCTCGGCAGTTTCGCTTATGCTGGTTCGATTCCGCTGTTTCTGCGCATTCCGTTTTACCGCGAGTGCAGGAAGATGTGAATGCCGGAAAGTATCGGAACTGTTTGCTTGCTCAGGGTTGTGTCGGAAAATGGGTTTGAGGATGTGTTGTTACGCGAAAACCCTTTTTCGGCATATATTGAAACAGCAAATTGCCTGCAATCGACCATTATTATGCCACCATTCGTTGACAGTCATGAGCAAATAAAACGCCGGATATTATGACAGAGGTTAAAACATATAGACTCTGGAAATTCCTGACCTATGGCGATTCATGGAAACATTGTGATACGTCATCAATTGACGATATCTCCTCTTCATGGTTTCAGCGAAGAAAAAAATTACAGGATAATTCTCGGGAGTACGAGCTCTTTTTAACGGGACTAAAAAGAGAGCACGCCATCGAAACCGGGATTGTGGAGCGAATGTACGACCTTGACAAGGGTATTACGGAGGCCTTTATAAAGGAAGGGTTTGTGCAGTCCTATATCAGTCATGGCGATACTAACGTTCCCATTCCAAAATTGATCAGTCATTTAAAAGACCATTTAAGTGCGGTCGATTTTGTTTATAATGTCGTAAAAGAGAACAGGGAGTTGACGGTGAGTTTTGTAAAAGAGTTGCACTCCTTGATAACCCACCATCAGGAGTATGCCGATGGCAGAGATCAATTCGGCAATAAAACACGAATCAAATTATTGCGTGGAAAATTCAAGGAGCGTGAGAATAACCCGTCAAGAGAAGATGGAACGGTTATCATGTATTGCTCACCAGAACACGTAGAGGCAGAGATGGACAATCTTGTTTTGCTCTCCAACGAGGCGGTTGCAGACGGTGTGCATCCGATTATCAACGCGGCCTGGTTGCATCATGCCTTCACAACCATTCATCCCTTTCAGGACGGAAATGGACGGGTTGCTCGTTTGTTATAAGGCCTGATACTTGTCAAGAATGGGTTTTTCCCGTTTACGGTACTGAGGGAGGAAGCGAAAGTCAAGTATATCGATGCTCTTGAGGAGGCCGATAGTGGACGAGCGCAAAAACTTGTCGATTACTTTATTGAGGTACAAAGGCGGAACATCGAGAAGGCGCTCAATATTCAGGCTACAACAATATTTTGAGTACCGATAAATTCTGAATCGAGCACAGGCTTGCCATCT
>SZXY01000176.1 GCA_005843805.1 Chlorobium sp. | reverse complement strand
ATTATATGATAGAAGAAGATGCTGTAACTTCTTTTAGCCATAGGGTTATATTCTCCTGAAGTTCATCACGAACCTCACGAAAAACCGCAAGTTGCTCTTCCGTTGTACCCGATATTGCCGCCGGATCATTGATTGGCCAGTAATACCGTTTTTCATTTGGAAGGCCTGGCCAGATTCGAGGGCAGGTTGACTGTGCCTTGTTGCACACAACAATCAGGTAATGAACCATTGTTTTGCCAAGGAAGAGATCTACAGCTTTCGGTTGTTGAGAGCTGATATCGATACCAATTTCCTGCATAACCTGAATTGCCAAAGGATGAACTTCATTGTTCGGCTCAAGTCCAGCACTTAATGCCTCAAAGCGCTCCCCTGCCAGGTGCCGAAGCAGTCCTTCAGCCATCTGACTTCGACAGGAGTTGCCGGTACAAAGAAAAAGCACGTTTTGTTTTTTTTGCATGATAGAATGTTGAAAAATGGGTGGATATCAGGCTTCTATTTTTTCACCGAAATATTTGTCCTTGAACCTGAGTGCAACATTGACGAGTGCAATCAGGGCGGGTACCTCAACGAGAGGGCCTATCACTGCAGCGAAAGCTTCTCCTGAGTTGATACCGAAAACAGCTATGGCTACGGCAATGGCAAGCTCAAAGTTATTGCTTGCAGCCGTAAATGAGAGTGTTGCCGTTTTGGAATAGTCGGCACCGACCTTGCGTCCCATATAAAACGAAAGAAAAAACATGATGACAAAGTAGAGCAGGAGGGGTATGGCAATTCGCACTACATCAAGCGGTATTTTTACAATATAGCCTCCCTTGAGTGAAAACATGACCAGAATGGTGAAGAGTAGCGCAACGAGCGTGAGCGGGCTGATGCGGGGAATGAATTCACCTTCGTACCACTCCTTGCCTTTCAGGCGAAGCATGAAAAAACGGGTCAGAAAGCCTGCAATAAAGGGAATACCCAGATAGATAAAAACTGATGTAGCAATGTCAGCTATGGAGATGTCGACAGCGAATGAGGCAAGACCAAGCCACTTTGGCAGTACCGTCAGAAAAATCCAGGCATAGAGGGGGAAAAAGAGCACCTGAAAGAGCGAGTTGAAGGCAACAAGTCCGGCGGCATACTCTGTATCCCCTTTGGCGAGTTCGTTCCAGACAATAACCATGGCAATACAGCGGGCAAGACCAATCAGAATAAGACCCGCCATGTAGTGTGGCATATCGGAGAGCAGAAACACGGCAAGGACAAACATCAGAATCGGCCCGATCACCCAGTTCTGCACAAGTGACAGTGCAAGTACTTTGGTGTTGCGGAACACTTCTCCCAGCTCCTCATACTTTACCTTTGCCAGAGGAGGGTACATCATGACAATGAGCCCCGCAGCTATCAGCATATTGGTCGTACCCGACTGAAAGAGGTTCCAGAACCCCGGAATAGCGGGATAGAGATAGCCGGAGAGCACCCCTATACCCATGGCAAGAAAAATCCATAACGTCAGATAGCGGTCGAGAAACGATAACTGTTTTGCTGCAATACCCATAATTACTTACCCGTCAAATTTTCGTTATAGAATTTCCTGAACCCAAGGTTGATTTCATCGCGGACACGACGAAAAACTGCCAATACCTCCTCTTTTGTCCCTTCAGCCTCTGCCGGGTCTTCAAAACCGATGTGTATACGGTGCTCCACTTTTCCGGTAAAAACCGGGCAGGACTCATTGGCTCCGTCGCACACCGTTATGACATAGTCGAAAGATCTTCCCAGAAACTCATCGACACTTTTCGGCTTGTGCATGCTGATGTCTATAGACTTTTCAAGCATCACCTTGAGCGCAAAGGGATGAATTGAGGCTGACGGTTTGGTGCCTGCTGAAAAGAGTTCGAGTGAACGGTCAAACGAACGAAGAAACCCTTCGGCCATCTGGCTGCGGCATGAGTTTCCTGTACAGAGTATAAGGAGTGATTTCTTCATGGTAATGCTGCAAAGGATTGAGAATTCATGTAATTTCTGGAGACGTTTCGTTACACTGCGGACAAATTGCGTGAGCAGTTAAATCACCACACTGTTCTGGATTTCCCCCACAGCACTCTTCGGTGAGATAGGCAATCAGATCCATCATTAACGGTAGATTGGCGCGGTAACGCTGAAAACGGCCTTCCTGCTCCACGGTAAGAAGTCCCGTATGGGTAAGTGTTTTCAGATGAAACGAAAGATTTGTCGGCGGCACGTCGAGTGCGGCTCCAATCTCGCCAGCTACCATGCCTTCGGTGCCTTTTTTAACGAGTAATCTATAGACATCCAGCCTCACCCCGGATGAAAGCGATTCAAAAATTGTTGTCGCAGTAATTTTTTTCATACCCCATTATACAATAATATTTGAATTATTGAAATATTGTAACGACAAAGCCATATATCTGTATCAAGTTTTTTTAAAATTTAAATTATCGTGCCGGATAAAAACAAATCGAAGGGGTGCAGTGATCAATATTGCGGTGATCATGAACAAAAGCAGAAGGCATAATAGAAGAACAACTGGCCGTTTTCCGTGAGGTTTGTAACGAACTGCTGGTCAAAACAGAGTCATGGCTTTACGATATTTCACCTCTTTTATGATCAGTCTTGACGAACCTCAGATAAAACAGCCTCATTGTCATTGAGTCACGACCAAATGGATTGATGTGATAGAGCTGTATTTACCGGTTAAAGCAAAACCGTTATGTTACAATGTTGCCTTTAACCTGGCAGGCGGCCCTTACCTCTTCCTCAAGAAAATACCGGGCATTCTCCGCCGCAATAAAATCACCGCCTACTCGCTTAAGCGAAGATTCAAGCACTGTTAACTGATTGCCTGAGCAATCAAAATTACCCTTGACTTTTTTCGGGGATCCCTCAAGTGTTGTTAACTGGTTCCATGAACAGATAAAATTGCCTTTGACTTTTTCTGGAGCATTTTTGAGTGTTGTCAGTTGATTATTGGAACAGTCAAACGCAACTACTTCTTGAGGGGCGCCTTTCAGTGACGCAAGCTGGTTGCCAGAACAGTTGAAGTTACCTTTAACCTTTTTATGAACTCCTTTGAGGGAGGTTAGCTTATTGGCTGAACAATCGTAATGTCCGCCAATTTCTTGAGATCCACCCTTGAGCGATGTCAATTGGTTTCCTGTACAGGAAAAATCTCCTTCAATAACTTCAGGCCCCGCTTCGATAGTGGTCAGGAGATTGTTTGAACAATCAAAATCTCCCTGCAATTTTTTAGGGGCGCCCTGGAGTGAGGCGAGCTGGTTCGATGAGCATGAAAAATCACCACCGACTATCCTCGGTGCACCCTCAAGGCTTGTCAGTTGGTTTCCAGAACAATTGAAATCCCCTTCTACTACCTCAAGTGCGCTCCCCTTGCTGGAGGAGATATCGCATTGAAATGAAGTCAGACGGTTTCCTGCGCAGGAAAAATCACCCATCACAAAAACTGGAGCATCACAGAGGGAGGTCAGTTGATTATTGGAACAGTCATAATCGCCTTTTACCTCCTCTGGGCCAAATTCAAGTGCTGTCAACTGGTTATCAGAGCAATTAAAATTTCCTTTAATTTTTCTGGGAGCACCTTCCAGAGTTGTGAGCTGATTGCCTGAACAGTTGAAATTGCCCTGTACTTTTTCGGGACAACCTTCAAGAGAGGTTAATCCCTTATTGGAACAATCGATGTCGCCTTTTCCATCAAGGGTTTGCATGACATTGGCAAAGGTTACTTTTGTTACTTTTTTAGCCATTATTATCTCCTGTAATAGTTGATCTCGCTTTTCTTTCTAAGGCAAAAGTACAGCACAAGAGATCACCGTAGTCCAAAGGCCGTTTTCACCTTCTGCGGTCGCAGTTATGTTGTAAGAGTTGATGATTTTGTGGCTCATTTTGTAGATACCTTCACGCTCGTCCCAGTCCTTGTTTGGATCAAACTCAATGCCAAGCGTTGTTGCGAGCATCGTTGCTGCCAGGTCTTCAGCATACTCACCGGACTGTTCGGCAGATTCTCCGTATGGATGGTGTTCCGAGAGATAACCGTATTGAGTATCGTCAGCCGGAATGGCCACGCCAACGGAGGCAGCAATAAGACGATTGAATTCATTGGTAGAATTGCGGGCCATAACAGTAAAAGTTATCTGCCCTGGAGAGAGATGCTTCAGCCCCTCTTCGACGCTGATTCGCTCACAGTGTGGCGGAAAAATACTTGAGACGGTAACCAGGTTGCACTTCTCTATTTTCGCCTCACGCAGGGCAAGCTCAAACGAAGAGAGATACTCCTTGTGCCTTCCAACTCCTTTGGTAAAAAAAACTTTTGATGGAACAAACGACATTCCCTGCCTCCTGAAATAATTGACTATTTGACGAGCTTTAAGGGTGTTTATTACAAAAAAAAAAGCCGAATTTATCTCTAATATATACAACTTTTTAAAAATTGCTTGCAATATTAACACCAACAGCATGGGCTTGACATGAGTGAGTGGTGGATGATAAAAAAAGCAATTTACTCTGTTTTGCAATACCCTCAAGCTCTTCACCCCGCCTGCTTTTTACCTGTAAAAGAGTTTGCAGAGAAGTAACAGAGCCACTCTTGCCTTTGCGATGAGAATTCGATAAAATTTGGTGTTGTAAATCAGGACTTTTTTTATGTGAAATTATATGATTAACCGACAGGCTAACCAATTAACGAGGAGCAAGCATGGCCAAAGGATCAAAAAAAGAGGACGGAGCAGCACCGGAGTTTTACGAAGAAGCTCTGTCAATACCTGAACAGCAGGAAGAGGAGACAAGGCTTACGGCATATTACCTGTGGGAAATGAGAGGAAGGAACAATGGCTCAGATATCGAAGACTGGATTGAAGCTGAAGAGCTTGTAAACAACTGACCTCAGAAAGGATCTCTCATGCCGAAAAGGCCACTCAACATCCGGTGGCCTTTTTTGGTGATAACGTTGATGGTATACGATTTGATGTTTCCGTAATTTTTTTATAAAAAACAATCACAGATGCTCTCTTGGTATATTGACACAAATTGGTCTTCGAATCTCAACCATAAATTTTCAGCTTATGCCATTCGAACTTTAGTCTCTCAGGGTTGAATTTCCTGCCGCTTGCGGCGAAAGTTACCTGAATTTTTCAAAATGAAGACTCTCCGCTAAGTGTAACGGGGAGTCTTCATTGTATTGGAGCATTTTTGGATCCACTCCTTTCCCCAAATTCATCCCGAACCTCCGTGTCATCCCAGACTTTCCCAAAATGTCGTCACGCACTTTCCTTCAAGGTCATCCCGAAGAATTGAGGGATCTCCTTTTCACCCGTATTCAGGCAATCCCAACATTCTCATGCATGTTACATGTTTGGAAACAATAGAGTTATGGGAACAAAAAAATCAAGCCTCGTGATATCTTCGTATATCATTTTTTGCTGTGCCTAAATAAATCAACAAAATATTCAACCAATGACTACTCTATCAATATGGCCGAAAACGATCAATGAAGCTGTTGAGCTGATGATTGAGACAATAAGCGAAGTAGATAAAATGGAAC
>SZXY01000157.1 GCA_005843805.1 Chlorobium sp. | reverse complement strand
GCCGGGCTGGCAAGCTTTCAGGAGATTCTTGGGGTGCTGGGCAAGTCGTAACTGCTTGTTGAGATAGGAGTTATTCTGAATGATTTTCAACCAAAAGCCTGACCACAATGAATGACTTTGATTACCTGCTGCTAATCGAAGAGAAATTTGGGGGACAAGGGACGTTCCTGACCAAAATTTCATCCTTACGGGATTTGGCAGAAAAGACGTTCCGGTTCCACAAACATTCCTTTTCATGCATACACCAACAAATGTGCGCCCCACCACCCATCTTCTCTTCCGCCCCGACGCGTCGGGGCGAAATATTGCTTATTGCGGCAAGTGGAAGAGATATTTTTCGTCGAATGAAACCTCAAATTCTTTCAGCAAATCCTGATATTCTTCGCGGAAGGTTTTGACCCGGTGATGTTCTTTCTGGTTCATGATGTATGCAATGACCTGCGGCAATGCTGACTTTTCATAGGAAAAACCATATCCTTCCTGCCATTCAAACCGTCCGGGAATACAGCCTTTTTCATTTATCCATTTGGCTGAACTTGCCTTAACATCTTTCATGAGTTCGGATAGGGCTTGATTGGGTCTCATCCCGATCAGGATATGAAGGTGGTCTGGCATTCCATTGATTGCAAGCACCTTGTGGCCGTTATTCTGGATGATGCCTGTCAGATATTTGCATAGCTCTTCTGTCAACGATTCTCTTATCAAATGTTCGTGGCGTTTTACAGCAAACACTATCTGGATTTGCAGTTGCGTATAGGTATTTGCCATGGGGAGAAAAGATTTGTTGTTTCAATATACATCAAGTGCTACCGACATTCCATCCCTACGGGATTTTGAAGAACAGGAAATACGTCCCGATGCTACAACATTTATTATATTGAAGCGCAAAGAAAAATGGAGATGCCAACATGGAAAATCTGAAAAGAGAGGCAATCAGGGTAATTTCTGCATTGCCGGAGACGGCCAGCATTGAGGACATCATGTATGAGCTTTATGTTGTCGATAAAGTCAAAAAAGGTAGAGAGGCTGTTGAGCGTGGAGAATCCCTTTCCACCGAGGAATTGAAAAAAGAGATGCTGTCGTGGTGAAATGGTCAGAACCTGCGAAAACCGACTTAAGGCAAATTCACGATTACATTGCAAACAATTCCCGGTTTTACGCTAAGAAAGTTGCTCTTGAGATAGCTGAAAAGGCAGAGTAAATAAGCGCTTTTCCAGAGGCAGGCCGAATGGTTCCTGAAATCGGAGAGCCAGCTATCAGAGAGTTGATCATTTATTCATATCGCCTCATATATGAAATCTTTCCTGACAAAATTGAAGTTTTAGCACTGATTCACGCTAAACGAAATTGCATAAAAGATTTAGGCAGTGAGCCGCAGCGTGAAAATTAAACATATCCCCTAAAACGAAAATTCCTAACATTGCAAAGGTTCAAGAGAGCGACACAGCGCACCGCGTTCAACGTTGTTCCCCTGTGCTACCAAACAGCAAAAATTTCCGAAGGAAAAATGTCGATGTGCGCTTAAATCAATGAGACGTTTTTTACAAGAAGCAGGAGTAGAGTACCATGCTGAACTATAAAGGGTGCACTGGTCATATTGAGTTTGACGATGAAGCTGGTCTTTTTCATGGACAAGTAGTCGACACGAAAGATGTCGTCACCTTTCAAGGCCATAGTGTCGAGGAGATTGTGCAGGCTTTCAGGGATTCTATCGATGATTATCTGGAGTTTTGTGAGCAACGGGGAGAACAACCGGATAAGCCATTTTCCGGCAAATTTGTGGTGCGCATGAACCCGGAGCTGCATCACGCGATTCATCTCAAGGCTATAAAAGCGGGAAAAAGCCTGAACAGATGGGTCAATGATACTCTTCAGTCAGCCTGAAGCAATGTTCCTCTTTTGAGAATTGCCTGTTCAGCGTAACTTCTCTTGTGATGATTTTCCGTAACAGTTAACCCCTCCTGCCATGATTTCCGAAAACACCCTTGCCTTTCTCCGGGAGCTGAAAGCCAATAATGACAGGGCCTGGTTTATGGAGCACAAAGAGGCGTACCAGCTCGCTTATGGTGACACACTCGATACGGTGATTCAACTGCTTGTGGCTATTTCGGCTTTTGACAAGGATGTTGTGGCCTCTCATCTCGATCCGAAAAGCTGCATCATGCGTATCAACCGCGATATCCGGTTTTCAAAAGAGAAGTCACCTTACAAGACAAATTTCTTTGCCTTTATCAACAAGGGTGGCAGAAAGAGCCCCTGGGGTGGCTATTATATCCATCTTGAACCGGGTGCTACGTTTGCTGGAGGCGGAATCTATATGCCTGAGCCTGCCGTGCTGGAGCAGACGAGGCGACAGATTGATACCCATTTTGAAGAGTGGAAGTCTATTGTTGCGGCAAAAAAGTTTGCCGTGCAGTTTCCTGAAGGGGTTTTGCCGTCAGGAAAGCTGGTCAGGCCGCCGAAAGGGTATGAGAGCACAAACCCGGCCATTGAGTATCTCAAGTTCAAGGGGTATTACACTCAGCGTTTTTTTGCCGATCATGAGGTTACTGCTCCCGGATTTGTGGCTCAAGTCACCGAAATCTTCCGGACAGTGAACCCTCTTGTCCAGTTTCTTAACCGGGCGATATCGGAGGGTTGAAAGGCGAATCTGGAACTGAAATCAAAATATGATGAACACTGATTATGAGTGGCCGCTGTGGCAAACCACTGAGCTTGTCTGCGGCATTGACGAGGCGGGACGGGGGCCTCTTGCCGGGCCGGTTGTGGCGGGGGCGGTGGTCTTCCCGCGATGGTTCAGGCCGCAGAGTGGTGTGATGGAGATGCTCAATGACTCGAAGAAGCTGACTTCAGCGCAAAGGGAAGAGCTTGCGCCAGTCATAAGAGAGGCTGCTCTCTTATGGGCTGTGGCGGAGGTTGGGCCGGAGGTTATCGACAGGATCAATATCCTGCAGGCAACCTTCCTTGCCATGAACAGTGCGGTTAAATCTCTTGCGGGAACACCTGGAGTGCTGCTGGTTGATGGTAACAGGTTCCGTAGTGAACTTGCGATTCCTTATGAGACTGTCGTGAAGGGGGATTCGAAGGTTTTTTCAATTGCAGCAGCATCGGTGCTGGCCAAAACCCACCGGGACGCGCTCATGATTGCCAGCAGCGAAACGTACCCGGAGTTCAGCTTTGATCGACATTTCGGCTACCCGACAAAAACGCATGTTGAGGCTATACGGCAGTACGGGCGATGCCCGATTCATCGCCAGAGCTTCAGGCTTCGTCAATTAAATGAAAAATAGCAAGAAGCATGGATCCCCATCTGCTCGGACCTGAGGGAGAGCGGCTTGCTGCCGAGTTCCTTGCAAAGAAGGGGTTTCGAATCATTGAGCGCAACTACCGCTACCATCGCAATGAGATAGATATTGTCGCCCGAGATGGCAAAACACTCTGCTTTGTTGAGGTTAAAACCCGCTTCTCTTCCCAAACAGGCCACCCGGTGGAAGCGGTGACTCCGCAGAAGCAAAGGGAGATCATCAAGGCTGCTCGTGCTTACCTCGCGTTTTGTGTTGAGGAGGAGTGTGACTGCCGCTTCGATGTCATTGCCATTCAGGTAAAGGAGGTAGAGGAGAACCGTATAGACTCTTTTGTCATTGAGCATTTTCCTGATGCTTTCTGGGCCTGATTCTCGCGCGATAGAGTGGCTCGAATGCAAGCATTATAACGGCATTTTTCGTATCTTGCATATCAATTTTCATCTCACAAGTTACCGACGATAATTATGCAGGAAGACGATATCCTTACCGAAGTGACTGCTTCGGCTCCATCGGCCTATGGAGCAAACAACATCCAGATTCTTGACGGCATCGAGCATGTTCGCATGCGCCCTGCCATGTATATTGGTGACATTCACAGCCGTGGACTTCATCATCTTGTTTACGAAATTGTCGATAACTCTATCGATGAAACCCTTGGCGGCTTCAACGATTATATTTTTGTCTCCCTGAATCCTGACGGCTCGGTGACGGTGATTGACCGGGGCCGGGGTATTCCTGTGGATATTCATCCTGACAAGCAGAAGTCGGCGCTTGAGCTGGTCATGACCGTGATTGGTGCGGGTGGCAAGTTCGACAAGGGAGCTTACAAGGTTTCGGGTGGTCTGCACGGCGTTGGCGCTTCGGTGGTCAATGCCCTTTCTGAGTGGTGCGAGGTTGAGGTTTACCGCGACGGCAAGGTCTATTTCCAGCGCTTTGAGCGTGGTGTGCCTCAGGGTGACGTAAAGGCTATCGGTGAGTCCGACAAGCGCGGCACGAAGACTACCTTCATGCCTGACCATCTTATTTTCAAGACTACCGAGTTTCGCAAGGATATCATTATCGACCGTATGCGGGAGCTGGCCTTCCTCAACAAGGAGCTGAGCATAACGGTACGTGATCCTGAAGGGATTGATGAGATTTTTCATTATGTCGGCGGCATCAAGGAGTTTGTGCAGTTTACCGACCAGAACCGCATTAACCTGCTGAAGGAGCCGATCTATCTCTATGGCGAACGCGATACCACCATCGTTGAAATAGCACTGCAATACAATGATTCCTACCAGGAGAATGTGTTCAGCTATGTCAACAATATCAATACGCATGAGGGTGGCACCCACGTTACCGGGTTCCGCAAGGCGCTGACGAGAACGCTCAATGCCTACGCAACGAAAAACGATCTGCTGAAAAACCTGAAACTGTCGCTGACTGGTGATGATTTCAAGGAGGGACTCACAGCGGTTATTTCGGTCAAGGTTGCCGAACCACAGTTTGAGGGTCAGACCAAGACAAAGCTTGGCAACTCGGAAACACAGAGTATTGTTGAAACCGTGGTCAATGAGCAACTGGCGGAGTTTGCCGAAAGCAACCCGAACGTGCTGAAGATGATCATCGAGAAGGTCAAGGGTGCCGCCATGTCGAGGGAGGCTGCCCGTAAGGCCAAGGAGCTTACCCGCCGCAAGTCGGTGCTCGAGAGTTCCGGACTGCCGGGAAAACTGGCGGACTGCTCGATCAATGATCCGGAACATTGTGAGCTCTATATCGTAGAGGGTGATTCGGCAGGTGGCAGTGCCAAACAGGGAAGGGACAGAAGCTTCCAGGCTATCCTGCCTCTGAAGGGCAAAATTCTCAATGTCGAGAAGGCCCGACTGCACAAGATGCTTGAAAACGAGGAGATAAAGACCATCATTCTTGCCCTTGGCACAAGCTTCGGGGAGGAGGAGTTCTCAGCCGAAAAACTGCGCTATGGCAAGATCATCATCATGACCGATGCCGATGTTGACGGCGCCCATATCAGAACGCTTCTGTTGACCTTTTTCTTCCGCCACATGCGTGCGCTGATCGAGGCAGGCAGGGTCTTTATTGCCCAGCCACCCCTTTATCTGGTAAAATCAGGCAAGGAGCAGCAGTATGCTTGGGATGAGGATGAGAGGAACAGTATTTCAGAGTCGATGAAAAAGATGCAGAAGGGAAAGGCCAATATTCATATCCAGCGCTACAAGGGTCTTGGAGAGATGAACCCTGAACAGTTGTGGAGTACAACAATGGATCCCGCTCACCGCTCTCTGTTGCTGGTCAATGTGGAAAATGCCATGGAAGCTGACCAGGTATTTTCCACACTTATGGGAGACAAGGTTGAACCGCGAAGGGCCTTTATCGAGAAAAATGCAAGGTATGTCCGCCGTTTAGATGTCTGAGATATAGACATAAACCTCCTTGCGGAGCTGCTGCACCCATGCATTGAAATGCGTCGCGTTTTTGGCGTCAAGTGCCTGCTCCTCAAGGAGAGAATAGTCCTTCTCCGGGTTAAATGGATGCCCGGCTACCCGTTCGTTCAATCGGAATATGGCATAAAAGGGCTCTCCCTGGGGGGGCTCTATTTTTTGTGGCTCACTGATGTCTTCGGGATTCTTGAGCCCTCGGATAATCTGCTGCAATTGAGGACGCAATGATGTTGGAGGAAAGAGAGGTTTTGACGACGAACCAGAGACAAGGATAGTGCCTCCCATCGAGGAAGAGGTGGGGTCGTCGGAATATTTTCTGGCCATGTCGGCAAAGGTCACCTTTCCACTGAGCACATCGGCACGCACCGCATTGAGCAGTTTAATCACACCAGTAAAATCTCCTGTCGCACGATTGAATCCAATAAGAATATGGCGGACGTGAATCGAATTGGTCTCCTTGCTGAGCAGTTGAATGAGATGAAAGCCATATCGGGTTTCAACAACATCCGACACTTGCCCCTCCTTGAGAGCATAGGCCGTATCTTCAAAGCTCTTGATAAGCTCACCTTTCTGGACAAACCCAAGATCGCCACCTGAATCGGCAGAGCCTGGATCCTGGGAGTACTTCCTTGCCAAAGCAGCAAAATCGGCTCCTCCCTGAAGCTCTTTGCGAACCCGTTCTATTGCCGCCCGAGCCAGTGACTTGCTCTCTTCCGAAACTCCGGCATACTTGAGAATCTGCGATACAGAGACCTCTTCAGGGATATCGGAGATATTGTTGCGATTGGCGGTGTAGAAAGCCATCACTTCGTCATAAGTGACCGTGATACCGGCGGACTTTTTCCTGCGGAATTTGTCTATCAACTCCTGATTACGCAAATCCTTGCGAACTTCTTCACGAATGGCAGCAGAGGACTTGCCAAGACGACTCTCCATCTCTGCTTTTGAAGCAAACCTGGCACTCAACTGCCTGAAACGATCATTAGTCATGCCGTCAATTGAATTTTCATCAATACTGACACTGTCGATTTTAGCTTTTGCAAGAATGAGTTTCTGGTCAATCATTCCGTCAAGTATCGAACGGGCCAAACCTTTATCAGTGGCCAGTTCAGGGTACTGCATGCGGGCCATGAGTACCTTTGTGTCAATTTCCGACTTGAAGATCGCTTCATGACCGACAACGGCAGCAATACGATCAACGACTTCAGCAATAACAGGCGCTTGCAGAAATGATGATCCCAAAAAAAGCAGCAATGCGGCTTTGATCAATACTTTTTTCATTCCCCGGTTCCTTTCTTGTAAATATGTTTTAATTCCCTTCCGGCAGCAATGGCCCTGGGGTGAAAATCAGAGTGCCTTTCAAAAATTGACACCAAAAGAAAGACTTTCCGGCATCATATCAAAAGAAGGATGCCGGAAAAGTGCTGCGGGCAGCCACAAGAGTGCTCTCAGACGCTCTTGCTTCCTCTCAGCCTTACAGTACTTTTGGAGAGCCTGAGCCAGTCATAGACAAGCGGAGCTGCCACAAAAATCGAGGAGTAGGTACCAATGAGAATACCGGTAAAAACGGCAAAGGCAAAACCCCTGATGGCCGGACCGGCAAAGATAAAGAGCACAAACACGGAAAGCAGTACCGTTCCTGAAGTGATGATTGTCCTGCTCAGGGTCTGGTTCATGCTTTCATTGAAAATCCTTTCATATTCCGATGGTTTCTGGCCCCGGATACGTTCCCGGATACGATCATAGACAACAACCGTATCGGTAATGGAATAACCTGCGATGGTCAGAAAAGCCGCAATGATACTTTGATCCATCTCCAGCGGCATAAAATCAAAGAGCCCTCCAAGAATACTGAAGAGTCCGAGAACAGTCAGGATATCATGAAAAATCGCGATCACACCGGCAGTTGCAAATTTTATTTCAAACCGGAATCCAACATAGAGCAAAATCGCCAGAAGAGAGCCAAGAAGCGCTTTAACCGCTGACCATTTCAAATCGGAAGCAATACTTGGCCCAACGGCATCAATGCGGACAATTTCATGATGATTGCCTGCAATCCTCGACGTAAGGGCGTTGGATACAAGTGTTTTGAGAGCCCCGGTATCTCCCTTGAAAACCGTGCTTAAAAGGAAGGAGCGATCCATGCCGTATTGCTTCAGGGTTCCTGAAACGCCAGCCTCCTGCAGTACCGCTCGAACGGTACTGACATCAACGTTTTTCTCAAACCTTATCACCACCTCGGAGCCTCCCCTGAAATCGATTCCGTAGTTCAGCCCTTTGACAGCGAGCGAGACAAGGCCGGCAAACAGCAGTATCAGGGAAAAGCCGTATGCAATTTTACGATACCGGATAAAGTTAAAATTGGTCTTGTGAAAAATCCTCATGGTTTGAAACGTCTTGAAATATTAACCGAAACTTTTGTCTGTCAGAAGTTTTTTGGCGAGCAACCCCTGGAAAATTTCCCTGGTCACCACAATGGCCGTAAACAGGCTTGCCGAAGTACCAATCATGAGCGTTACGGCAAAGCCCTGAATTGGCCCGATTCCGTATGTATAGAGCAGAAAGGCTGCCGACAGTGTGGTCACGTGCGAGTCAAAAATGGAAGAAAACGCCCGCTCATAGCCCTGCGTAACAGCCGTCGCAACCGACTTTCCTTCCGCAAGTTCTTCACGGATCCTCTCATAGATCAGAACGTTGGCGTCAACTGCCATGCCAATCGTCAGCACAATACCGGCAATGCCCGGCAGTGAGAGTGAAGCATTGAAGCCAGCCAGTACTGACAAGACAATGAGAATGTTGAGCACCAGAGCTATATCGGCGGCAATACCCGCTTTCTTGTAGTAGACAAGCATAAAAACTGAAACCGCACAAAAGGCCCAGGAGAGAGAGAGCATCCCGGCACGGATGTAATCGGCTCCAAGAGAAGGTCCGACGCTCCGCTCTTCAACAATCCTTACAGGAGCAGGAAGGGCTCCAGCTTTCAGGACAATTTCAAGATCCTTTGCCTCTTCAAGGCTTGAAATACCATTGATCACCGAGTTTCCTCCGGGAATCTTGGACTGAACAACAGGAGCACTGTATACGGCTCCATCAAGCACAATCGCTATACGTTTGCCGATATTGGCACCAGTGATACGAGCCCATTTCGAGGTTCCTTCGGAGTTCATTGTCATGAGCACCTCAGGCTGTACACCCTGTGAACCAAAGGTGGCTTTTGCTTCAGTAATGACTCCGCCAGTCAACTCGGGAGTCTTCCTGACAAGATAGATCGGGTAGAGTTTTTCACCGTTTTTATCAACATCGGGCTTGGCAGAAAGAACCAGTTCACCATCCGGAGGCAGCAGCGCCTGTATATCGCTCCGATGCAGCAAAGAAACCACATACTCTTTGGAATGCTCGGTTGTAAAGGCCATACCGTTCTGGTAAACCCCGATAACATCATAAAGAGGTTTGGCAGAAGACGACTTGCCTTGTGTTGCCGTAACAGGTAAAGCAACTGAGGAATCGGCAGCTTTGGCATTTGGAGCAACGGCATTGTTTTCAACAAGGTATGAGTTGATTCTGTCGAGCGTCCTGAGTAGAACTTCAGGCTCACGCAGAAGTCTGAATTCAAGTTTTGCTGTACCTTTCAGAAGATTTCTGACCCTTGATTCATCGGAAACACCAGGAAGTTCGATAATGATTTTCCTGCTGCCCTGTGTAGTGATGACCGGTTCGGCCACACCATACTGGTCAATACGGTTCCGGATGATTTCCTTGGCGCGGGTAAGCGCATCAACGGACTCCTTTTCAAGTTTTGCAACAATCTCCTTGTCGGTATTGCGGATATCATAAAAATACCGGCTCAGTCGGATATTTTCATTTTTAAACTCTGCGGCTATAAGGTCGATCACGCGTGCATCACTTTGGGCAGCCTTGGCTCTGACCGTATTCATGATGGCGGTAAACTTGCCGTCTTTATTCCATGCTTTCTGTTCGAACAAATCGACCTGGTCAACTTCCATGACCAGATGCATTCCACCCTTCAGATCCAGACCAAGCTTAAGACTTTTTTTGCGAGCATTCTCGATTTCGTCACGATGAGTGAGGGCATATTTCAGACTGTCCGGTGCTGAATGGATAGTTTCAAGTTGCTTCGAAAGGGAGTAGTCGCGCCAGGTAGGCCATAAGGACCAGAGTGCCACTATGGTGACAACGGCAATAAGAAGAAGGTTAAAACGTTTATTTTTCATTGATGGCATCGCTTTACGCTCGAAAGAAATAATTGAGCCAATATATAAAATGGGGTAGTGATTAACTAACAATCTGCAATTGCAGCAAGAGGCTGTAGTGAAAGGCCCAAAAACCAGAAAACCCGGTATCATTCCGGGCTTTCTGGTTTTACAACAAGTCGTATCTCTAACCCCAGGTATCCTGAACAATATTGCTGTACCAGCCTCTTGCAAAATTCGCCTCTTCGCGAAGCTGGTCATCATCAGCGTTAATAGGCGTCAGTCCACCCGCTTCAGGAATTTCAACAATTCCCTCAACCGTCAGTTTGTAGACACCCGCAACGGAAATACCGTATCCAGGGCCAATCAAACTGTAACAGGTGTTGACCAGCGATGGCGCTGCAGGTACTTTGCCCTGAAAGAGCCTGACTATTGCGGCTGCGGCAACTTTACCCTGACTGCTGGCTGCAAATCCGGACTTCGGCATAGCTCCAGCAATGGAGGCATCACCAATGACGTGGACTCCTGGATGAATGGTTGACTCAAACGAAATCGGATTGATCGGGCACCATCCCGTCGCATCGGTAAGACCAGCATCAAAGGCGATTTTTCCAGCTTTCTGTGGGGGAATGATATTGATAACATCCGCATTTTCAACACCAAACTCAGTGGTAAGCGACATGGTTGCAGCATCAACCTTTACCAGCTTTCCTCCGGTTGAGCCTGAGCGCCACTCAATCATGCCGGGATAAAGACGTTCCCATCCCTTCTTGAACAATCCCTGCTTTGAGAACTTTTCCTTGGGATCAAGGATGATAATTTTTGACAGGGGCTTTTTGGCTTTCAGGTAACCGGCAATAAGACTTGCCCTTTCATAAGGTCCGGGAGGACATCTGAACGGATTTGCAGGAGGACAGATAAACACCCTGCCACCATTCTTCATGGCGAGAAGCTGATTGTGCAGGAGCACAGTCTGCGGACCGGCCTGGTATGCATGCGGCATTTTGGCCGAAGCAACACTCTCACTGTATCCAGGAATAGTATCCCATTTGAAATCGATACCTGGCGAAACAATGAGGCGGTCGAAGCCAATCACCTGGCCACCTTTCAGTTTAACCGTGCCTCTGACAGCATCGATAGCCACTGCACTGTCGGCAATGACGTTGACCTTATACTTGTTTTTAAGCGCGCTGTAGGTCTGGGCGATATCCTCCATGGTTTTCAGGCCACCAAGCACCCAGTTGCTGAATGGGCAGGTATAGAAAATGGCTTTGGGCTCAATCAGTGTCACAGAAATGGACGGATCAAGTTTTCGCAGATATTTTGCCGCTGCGGCACCGCCAAATCCGCCACCAACGACGACAACCCTTTTGCTGGAAGCAAATGCCGTATTCGAACTACCCAATATTCCAAAGGCTGAAGCTGCAACGCCCGACAGAAGGAGTTTATTGAAATCCCGACGTGAAAGTGTATGACTCATGATCATTCTCCTTCTTATTTGTTATTCGAGGTTTTTCCAAAATAGTTGGCAATCAACCGAAGCTCATCATCGCTGTACCCTTTGGCATGACGTCCCATAACCGTCGAGTAACGCTCGCCCGATTTAAATCCTTTCAATGCCGCCTCGATGTAGGCGGATGATCTGGTGTTAAACGACGGAATAATCCCCACACTTTTTCCGTCTGTCCCGTGACATGATGTACAGGAAAGAGCAAGAACCTGACCTCGAGGATTTGATTCCACCTGTTTACCCTGCGCCGATTTTGCAGGCTTGGAGCCACCACTGTCTTTTGCTGCCAAAGCAGCATTTCCTGACACAAGCGCTACAGAAGAGAATGCGCATACTGTCAGCCACACCCTGAGTTTCACCACCATAACGTAGTTCTCCTTATTTATTGATAATAAAGACACCGATTCAGTATACTTTTTTGCCACAAAAACGCCAGAGAAGAGCGGGAAATCTATTGAACCAACGCTTCAGCTACAAAACGCTCTTCCCTGTTGTCAAGAAAGGAGACCTTCAACAAGTCACCTTTTTTTCCTGAAAACCGAAACTGAAGAAACGGATCTTTGGAAACCGAAGGGCCAAGTTCTATATCAAGAAGTGAATTTCCATTGACCGTCACCGTTCCTTCCCTTACAAAATGGGCCGGAACAAGTGAACCCTTTTCATCTTTTCTGGTACCGGATTCATTCGGATGTGGAATAATTACCTTTGCCAAAACGACACCATTCTCTTCGCGGGCAAGAATTCTTATACTGCTACTCATTATATAATAATTTGGGATTAACAGGCCTGGGCCTGTACCTCGACGTTCACAGTAGCCATAAAGTATTTCGTACCTGCCTTGACAACCGCATATAACGCAGAACTCTCCTTCATCTTGATGTTCAGCGCAAAATCTGTATGCGCGCTGCCATAAAGACGGCATTTGAACACAAGAGGAGTTATATTCTTCTCAACAAAAAGATAGAGATCTTCACCCTTTATTGATGAGATAACTTCAACCGGGACAGCAGAGCTGTCAGACGCAACCGGAGGTGCAACAATAGTAATGGCATCAGATTTCACAAGCTCTCTTGTTCCCAGCGCATTCATGAAAGCGGTATCTAATGTAGAACGCTCAAAACTCTTTGTGCTCCACTCCGCCATCACTCTTTTCGGCCATACGGACAAAAATGCGAAAAGAACTGTACCCGAAGCAAGAAATCGTCGTCTTTTCATTGATGTATTTACTATTAGAAGGCATATTCAGCCTGCGCAGGGAGCAACGCAGGCATGTTTCTCAGGGTGGCAATACCCCAACTATATCACTATATAAAGAAAGACTCTTTTTGTTGCAATTTTTTTTTCAGCGCTGCCTGAAAAAACGGCATACTGCATCATTATTGAATGGCATTGGATTCGACTCCCTTGTTACCTTTTTTCAGCCAGCAAACATCTTTATGAGACCCATTGCAATGCGATAACCGCATATAAATACACCGGAAAGGCAATAAAATAACGCCAAACACTTTCATATAAAGGAAATCGGACGGATAAGTGCTATTTTTAATATTGTATTGCGCACACTGATAATCTTTACCCATCAAAAAATGTTTCACGTGAAACAATGAGCCGCCCATGTATGATATCATAGTTACTGGCGCAGGCCATGCAGGATGTGAGGCCGCACTTGCTGCCGCGAGAATGGGCTGCTCTTGCCTGCTGATTTCGTCAGACCTGACAGCAATTGCCCGAATGTCCTGCAATCCTGCTATCGGAGGAGTTGCAAAAGGTCAGATCACCAGAGAGATAGATGCTCTTGGTGGAGAGATGGGAAAGGCTATCGATGCAACAGGAATTCAGTTCAGAATGCTCAACAGAAGCAAAGGCCCGGCCATGCACTCACCAAGAGCGCAGGCCGATCGCACTCTATACACTCTTTACATGAAGCGAGTTATTGAGGAAGAGCCAAATATCGATCTCCTCCAGGATACAGTTACAGGTATTGAGTGCTCTTCAGGAATCTTTCGTGGAGTAATCCTTTCATCCGGTCGAATCGTCCGGGGTGGAGCCGCAGTACTCACCTGCGGAACATTTCTGAATGGCCTTATTCATATCGGCATGAATCATTTTGCCGGAGGGCGAACCATAGCAGAACCGCCGGTTTACGGACTTACAGAGAATCTTTTGATGCTTGGCTTTAAGTCAGGAAGACTGAAAACAGGCACTCCGCCCCGCATCGATGCACGAAGTGTCGATTACTCACAGGTTGAGGAACAAAAAGGTGACGAGCAGCCTGTTGCCTTCTCATTCACGACACCCCTGATTCTGAACCGCCGTCAGATAAGTTGTTTTGTGACAAAAACAACTGCGGCGACGCATGAAATTCTGAAAAAAGGATTCGACAAATCTCCTCTTTTTTCAGGAAAAGTAAAAGGGATCGGCCCAAGGTACTGCCCTTCGGTTGAGGATAAAATCAATCGCTTTCCGGACAAGGATAGTCATCACATATTTCTCGAACCGGAAGGATTCGAAACCAATGAAATGTATGTGAACGGCTTTTCAACCTCTCTGCCTGAAGAGATTCAAATTGAAGGAATGCAATCTATTCCGGGTCTCAAGAGTGTTAAAATGATTCGACCGGGTTATGCCATCGAGTATGACTACTTCTTTCCTTATCAGATAAAGAGAACCCTTGAAACAAAACTGGTTGAAAACCTCTATTTTGCCGGGCAGATTAATGGCACCTCAGGTTATGAAGAGGCTGCAGCCCAGGGACTGATTGCTGGTATAAATGCATCTCTCAAACAACAAAAGCGACCTCCACTCCATCTTAAACGTTCTGATGCTTACATTGGCGTACTCATCGATGACCTTGTCTCCAAAGATACCAATGAGCCATATAGAATGTTTACCTCTTCGGCTGAACATCGACTCATGCTTCGCCATGACAATGCCGATATACGGCTGCAGCACTTCGGCTTCCGCGCAGGCCTTGTCGATGCCGAACAATTCGAGGCATGCAACAAAAAAAGTGCATCTATCGAGTTGATAAAACAGGCATGTCTGAAGAGCAGAATTTCCGCCGAGGAGATAAATCCACTCCTGGCAAAACTGGATTATCCGATAGTGACACTGGCTCAAAGTGCCAGCACTCTTCTGAAAAGACCCGGGATTCATTTGGCAATGCTTCTTGACTCATCAGCAGGATTGCGGGACTTAATTCATGCAATTTCCGAGGAACCTGCCATTTATGAACAGGTAGAAATTGATCTTAAATATGAAGGCTATCTCAAACGCGATCTCTTGATGACGGAAAAAATTCTGCGTCTCGAAGCCCATCAAATACCGGTTTCTTTTCCTTACGACACAGTTTCAGGTCTTTCAAACGAAGGCCGGGAGAAACTCAAAAAGCATCAGCCCGAAACCATTGGACAGGCATCAAGGATTCTGGGAGTTTCTCCCTCAGATGTTTCAGTTCTCATGATACGCCTCGGACGCTGAACAGCATTGCATGTTTCACGTGAAACATCTACTATTTCATTGAGCACCTCCAATAAAATCAAATGATCACCCATGGAGAACTTTATTGCTGACATTGCGAACAATGACCTGCTATTTGGCAAAGATAAAGAGGAGTATATAGTCGGCGCTTACCAGCTTTCAGATACACAGATCAGAATTTTCAATCGCGAAAACGGTAAAGTTCGGTTTCATGATGAATCGGTTTTTCCGTTTTTTTTCCTTTCTGACAGCGCACTGCTTGACGGATTTGAACCGGAAGACAAGTTCTGGATGATAAAGCTCAGTGGAACAAATTATTATCAATTCCTTTCGATTTACAGGAGCTGGAAAAACTACAGGGGAGCTCTTGATTTTCTTAACAACCGAAAGTACAGTGAGGCCAGAGAGAATCCACAACAGAGTGTTCCTTATGACAACAACACACTGGTCTACAATAAGGGTGATGCTGTCACACAATATTTTCTTCAAAGCGGTAAAACCCTTTTCAAGGGGATGATTTTTGACGACATCTACCGCATGCAGCTTGATATAGAGACAAATTACAATCCTGAGAAAAAACGAACTGAAAACAGCACGCAAGGCGAAGATGAAGTGATTATCATATCACTGAGCGATAACAGGGGGTGGGAAAGGGCACTTCACTCAAAACACAGAACAGAAAAAGCACTTCTGGAAGAGGCTATCTCACTCATTGTAGAGATGGATCCAGATGTGATCGAAGGACACAATATTTTCAGTTTCGATCTTTCCTATTTACAACGCAGATGCGAATACCATAACATTCCCTTTGCGATAGGAAGAGATAGCTTGCTACCTAAAACCTACCCGGCCAGCATCCGTTTTGCCGAAAGAAGTATAGATTACCCCTTTTTCGACATCCCTGGACGACATGTCATCGACACGCTCTTTCTTGTTCAAAGCTATGATATCTCAAAACGCTCAATGCAAAGCTACGGGCTCAAGGCAGTAGCGAAGCATTTTGGTTTTGCCTCACCTGAAAGAACCTACGTTGACTATAAGGATATTGCTTCACTTTGGGAACATAACCATGAAAAGTTGCTTGCCTACGCTCTCGACGATGTCCGCGAAACAAGAGCACTCTCGTCGCTCCTTTCTGGAAGCAATTTCTACCTTTCACAAATGCTGCCATATACTTATGCAATGACATCGCGTATAGGACAAGCGGCCAAAATTGAAGTTCTTCTGGTCAGGGAATACCTCCGCCGTAAACACTCGATTCCGAGGCCGACTTCCGGACAGCAGCACTCCGGAGGATATACAGAGGTGTTTCTCAAGGGAGTTCTTGGCCCGATTGTCTATGCCGATGTGGAATCACTCTATCCCTCAATCATGCTTTCATACAATATATGCCCGAAAAGCGATGAGCTGAAAGTATTTCCGGGAGTACTGAACGACCTCAAGGAGTTGCGTTTCAAGGCAAAGAACAAGGCACAAGAAGAAAAGGCAGTGGGAAACAGCTCTCTTGCAAACAATTTCGATGCAATGCAGAGTTCCTTTAAAATCCTCATCAATGCCATGTATGGCTACCTTGGCTATAGCGGAGGAATTTTCAATGACTTCAATGAAGCCGACAAGGTTACCTCTACAGGCCAGTCTCTTGCCAGAAAAATGATTACGGAGTTTGAATCAAGGGGATGCAAAATCATCGAGGTTGATACTGATGGTATTCTGTTTATGCCCCCTCCAGAAGTAACGACAGAGAGCAGTGAAAGAGAGCTGGTCAAAGAAGTTTCCTTGCTCATGCCGGAGGGAATCAATATCGGTTATGATGGCAGGTTCAAGAAAATGATCTCTTACATGAAAAAAAACTATGCCCTTCTCGGATATGACAACGTCATGCAACTGAAAGGCTCGTCCCTCAGCAGCAGAAGCGGTGAAAAATTTGGAAGGGATTTTGTAAGGAGGGGATTTGAAAAACTGATAACGGAAGATATCAGCGGATTGCATGAGCTGTTCCTTGAATACAGAAACAAAATTCTTAATCGGGAACTGGAGATAGAAGAGTTTTCAAGAACAGAAACATTAAAAAGCACGGTAGAACAGTACAAGGAAGATGTAAAATCAGGAAAGAGGTCGAAATCAATTACCTATGAAATAGCCATAAAAGCAGCTATGCACGTAACGAAAGGGGACAGGATAACCTTTTATGTATCAGGAAGCGGCACAGCAAGCTCTTCTTACGACAAGGGGAAACTTGCGTCGGAATGGAAGAAAGAGAAACCCGACGAAAACACTCAATTTTATCTCAAACGCCTTGATGAACACTGCCAGAAATTTCTTCCTTTTTTCAAGCCGCAGGATTACAGTATGATTTTTTCAACAGATACTCTTTTTTCTTTTTCAGCCGAAGGTATTGAACTGCAAAGGGAAATCATCAATAATGAAACCGGTAATGGTGAGAATGAACCGATTATTTAAGGATCACTCACTGCCAATTATCTTGCGGCGATATAGTTATTTAGTTATACTTAATGGAACTATGCAAGGAAAATTATGGTAGTAGTTACCATAGGACATTTAATTTTAAATCCATTCTAAAAAAATGACCGACAATAAAGTACTTCCCATTACAAGTGACGTCAGTTGGATAGGTGTTATGGATCCAGGGCTCATTACGTTCGACATTGTCATGGAAACAAAATACGGAACAACCTATAATTCCTATTTCATCAATGCCGACAAGAAAACCATTATAGAAACAACAAAAGAAAAATTCTGGCCATCATATCAGGCAAAAATAATGGAAGTTACCGATCCATCCGAGATTGAGTACATCATTGTTGACCATACGGAGCCTGACCATTCGGGCAATGTCAGAAATCTTCTGGCCATTGCACCAAACGCAACAGTTGTAGGAAGTGGAAACGCCATAAAATTTCTGCGTGACCAGACTGGACATGACTTCAAATCACTTGTAGTCAAAACAGGCGATACACTCAGTCTCGGCAATAAAACCCTTCATTTTATCAATGCTCCCAACCTGCACTGGCCTGACACCATCTACACCTGGCTTGAAGAAGACCGGATTCTTTTCACTTGCGACTCTTTCGGATCCCATTTCTGCCATGAAGGGATGTTTGATGATAGTGTAGGAGATTTTGACGATGCATTTACCTACTATTTCAATTCCATACTGAGGCCTTTCAGCAAGTACATGCTTCAGGCCATTGAAAAAATCCAACCTCTTGATATCTCGATTATCTGCCCTGGGCACGGTCCAATCCTGAGATCGCAATGGAAAAAATATGTTGATCTCTCATGGAACTATGCAACCACTGCCATTGCAACGCCCAACGAAAAACGTATTCTTATAGCCTATGTATCCGCTTATGAGAACACAACCTTACTTGCCGAAAAAATTGCAGAAGGTCTTGGCCAGTCATGCGATTTCAATATTGATATCTGTGATATAGAGAGCACTGATTTTTCAACTCTGGAAGACAAGATTGCACACTGTTCAGGAATAATTGTTGGATCGCCAACATTAAACCAGAATATCTTGCCACAAATATACCAGCTTTTCGCAGCAATCAATCCTATACGTGATAAAGGAAAGCTTGGAGCAGCATTTGGTTCCTACGGATGGAGTGGAGAGGCTGTACGGATGATTGAAACAAATTTTTCAATGCTCAAGCTGAAGGTTTTTGACCAAAACGTTATGGTGAAATTCAAGCCACATGAGCCGGAGTTCGAGAAGTGTATCGATTTTGGTAAAGCATTTGCAGAGAAAATGATAGTGATGTATCAACTCAGTTGTAACCTCTGAGTTGCCGTTTTTTCGGGGGAAGGCCGCCATGCGGGAAGTGTGGCGACCTTTTTTTATTTGAAAATAATTTCTTCGACCATAGGGCGTTCCAGTGCAGCATTAAGCTTCAATAGAATATCCTGCTTACGATAATTAAGCTCCATTCTCCAGGAAGGATTTCTCACCTTTATAAATAATTGCCCACTCGAAAAACGCTCAATGGTGGTCACTGCAGAGATCGCCTCCCCCACAACACTGTTCCATATCTGAAGAGTCTGGTATTGACGATAAGCCTCAGAAAGCCCCAGCACCTGGTACATATCACCAACAACAGCAGAGATTTTTTTTGGATTTTTTGTTCTCGACACGATTGCTCCTTTATTTTTTCAGTGATCCAATAGAGATGACAGTGAGCTTTCCCTGAAATTTTTTTTCGGCAGAGGTAATAATGGTCTGACCGCAGTTTTGAAGGATAGAAACAATATCGGCACAACGCGACTCATCGAGCTCACTGAAAATATCATCAAGAAGGCAAAGAGGTTTTTCACCAAGAGTGTCGTAAAAAAACTGATGCAAAGAGAGTTTGAGACAAATGAGAAAAGTTCTCAATTGTCCCTGCGAGGCATATTTTTTAATCTCTTTTTCATTGATCAGAAAAAGCAGGTCATCCCTGTGAGGCCCGGTCATGGTTTGTGAACGCATAATCTCCTGTTGCCTGGTCTCATTGAACCTGCCGAGAAAGCGATTATAAAGATCCTCGGTGGAGGTCTTTTCTGTGATTTTTCCAAGGGAGGAACGATAGGTTATAGCAGGCTGCTCATCAAGAGAAAATTGAGAATAAAGTTTACTGAAATGATTAAAAAAAGAGGCCAGAAAGCGCACCCTGGCCGAGACGATTGAAGAAGAAACCCTTGAAAGCTGTTCAGTCCATAAGGAAAGCATCTCCTGCTGAACCTTGTTTCGGTCCTGCCATTGTGCGAGAAGGGCATTACGCTGTTGAAGAACTCTTCTGAAATCCAGCAGATTGTCCAGGTATCGTCTGTCCGTCTGACTCATAGCGTTATCAAGAAAACGTCTTCTTTCAGAAGGAGATCCATTGACAATAACAAGCTCCTGTGGAGAAAAGGTTACACAGGGAATCCGACCGATATGACGTGAAAAAGGTTTAATTTCAGAGTTATTGACTATAACCTGCTTCTCTTTTTCCTTTTTATAAGTAATTTTTACGTTTACGGCATTATCAGATTCGCCAAGAAAATTGCTGTCAAGCAAAAAATAATCTGATAAAAAAGAGAGGCACTCACTATCAGTTGCCCCGACAAAACCCCTTGTAAGCGCACAATAAAGAACTCCCTCAAGAATTGAGGTTTTGCCGGAACCATTTTCTCCATAAATGAGAGTGATATCATCAGAAGGTTCAAAAGTCAATGACCGATGATTCCTGAAATTCTCATACGTTATACGCTTAAGTCTCAAAAAATATTCCTCACCAATCAATTATTGATTCGAACAGGCATCACGAGAATCATCAGTTTTTCATCCTCTTCTTCCTTGCTTGGCTTGAAAATAACCGCAGTCGTAGGACTTTTGAGTTCTATGCGAATCATTTCATCATCGAGATGAGAGAGAGCCGCTTCTATAAAGCGGGAATTAAAACCGATAGTAATGTCATCTCCTGTATAGGCAGCGGTGAGTTCTTCCTGTGCAGCCTCTCCTTCATTGGTATTTTCAGCCATTACTCTCAGGATCTCGCCCTCGATGACAATCTTTATATCACCTATGCTTGAAAAACGACCAACCCGACGCACAGAATCGTAAAATACAGAGCGGTTGATTACCAGATATTTGTCATGCTCAACAGGAATAACAGCATCGTAATTGGGATAGGGCTCAACAATAAGAGATGCATCGAGAACTATGTTGTCACAGATAAAACGTACAAACCTGCGATCTGCATCGATGGACATGGTGACCGATTCAGTTTGTGCAAGTTTTTGCACAATAGACAACACCCTTGCAGGAACAACTATTTTCTGCTTTTCTGCTATATCTGACGAAGAAGCCTTTCTGCATCTGACAAGACGATGCCCGTCAGTAGAAACAGCAGTGATGACACTGCCTTCCAGTTCAAAGAGTACACCCATCATGGCAGGCCTCATGCCATCGACACTGCATGCAAAAATTGTTTTCTGAATCAGATCCTGAAGCTCGGAAGTCTGAAGTTCGAGTGAGATATCATAACTCTTTTCATGCTTTTCAGTTTTACTCTCAAACTGGCAGGGTATTTTATACTTCCCCTTGTCAGTCGTAATATGAACTGTTCCATGATCACTTATTTCCTGGCGTTCAATAAGAAAAACCACAGAAGTATCGTACATGCTTTTAAGGAAATCCTGAAGAGTCCTTGCCTTGATGCCAATGTTTCCGGTATCAGAGGTTTCAACTGAACTATGGGCAGTTATTGAAAGCTCACCGTCGGTAGCAAAAAGCGTAAGGCTGCCAGGTTCGATTGATAAATGAACATTGTCAAAACGGGCATCGATAGTTTTTGAAGGTATGGCCTGAGCAACTTTGCTGACGGCATCCTGCAGTTGACGTATTGAGGAAGTTAATTTCATCTGCTCCAACATTTACTATTTAATTTTTATAAAATTTTGTTGTTGTTGTTGATTGTGTTGAAATCTGGACAGTTAAGTTAATTTTTTTATTAAAGTGCTTTTAAAAAATGACTTAATATGTTTTTCAATTCCCGGAAAAGTGTTGATAACTTGGGGTTTTATCATACTGCCAGTTGTTAAAGGATTGTTGGTCGATTTTCGGTTTCATAATTATTGTTGACAACATAAGGGTTGTCCAGATCAGCCAAACAAGTTACCAACAACCTGTAAACACATGTTTTTACATTGATAGAATTTCAATTCTTCTCCTTATCTCCTCTGTTTTTTTGCGTTCTTCCGGTTCTGAGTCAACTCTTTTAGTGATTGTATTGACGGCATGGATCACCGTTGAATGATCTCTTCCTCCAAAATGAAGTCCGATTGTTTTCAGTGATGAATCGGTCAAAAGCTTTGACAGATACATGGCAATTTGGCGCCCTACAGCAATTTCCTTCTTTTTTGATTTTCCTTTCAGGTCATTAGGTGTAATCGAGAAGTATGAACAGACCGCTTTTTCAATCGTATCGAGTGTAAGTCTTTTTGTTGTATGCCTGATAATATCTTTGAGGGTCGATTTTGTAAACTGCAGATCGATCTCCCTGTTGTCAAGCGATTGTGCAGCAAGCAATTTTACAATACATCCCTCCAGCTCCCTGACATTTTCAGTAACATTGGTGGCAATGAATTCAATGACCGATTCATCGAGATTGACGCCGCTTTGATGGAGCTTGCTGAGAATGATAGCCTTGCGGGTCTCATAATCAGGTGGCTGTATATCTGCCGAAAGTCCCCAGTTAAAGCGCGAGATCAAACGGTCTTCAATACCTTTGATATCTTTTATCGGTCTGTCTGCCGAAAGGATAATCTGTTTATTTGATTGATGCAGTGTATTGAAAATATGAAAAATTTCTTCCTGTGTTTTTTCCTTGCCTGAAAAGAATTGAATATCGTCGATGATGAGCACATCTATAGATCGATAAAAAGAGGAAAATTCCTGTATTTTACCATTTTGAATGGCGTTGACAAAGTCAATGGCAAATTTTTCGCTTGACACATAAAGCACTCTTTCTGAAAGGCGGTTTTCACGGACGCTATTTCCTATAGCCTGCATCATATGTGTTTTGCCAAGTCCCACGCCGCCGTATATGACCAGGGGATTAAAGGCATTCTGTCCTGGACTCTGGGAAACGGATTTGGAAGCAGCAAATGCAAGTGAGTTACAATCTCCCCTGATAAGAGTATCAAAAGTGTACTTGGTGTTAAGGTGTGTTTCAAAGCGGGCGAGATTACGCTCAAAGGCATCGTTGTTTTTTGATTGATTCTCCATTGAGCGATTTGCGGCAATGAAATCGCTGTTCATTGCGTTCTGATGGGGTAATTCAATGGTGACCGGCTGGCCTTGAGATTTATCCATCACTATTGAGTACATCAGTCTCGCTTCCGGACCGATAACATCCTTGAGTGCCTGTTTTAAAAAGGAGGAGTAGTTCTCTTCGATCCATTCGTAAAAAAACTGGCTCGGAACTTCAATAGTCAATTCATTACCCGAGAACCCTAAAGGCTTGATTGGAAAAAACCAGGTTTTAAAGGCAAGAGGGTTAATTTTTTCCCTGATTGCATCAAGGCAGGCGTCCCATACCTGTTGCTCCATCGAGCTGCTTTTCTGGGTTTTTCCTTGCGGATATTCAGGGAATACCTTTGATGTAACTTCAGGCATATACAACGGGAATTTGAGGAATAAGGGCAGAGATTATGCGCGCCATCAACATTTACTGTTTACAAGTTAGTGTTTTAAGTGGATAAAAAACAATTTCCTTTCCGAAAATAAGCGCTTCTGCAAAGGGTAGGTACTTGGAGGTTTTCAACATCTTAACTTGTTTTTTAAAAACGTCTTATCGTTTTATCACACAAGAGTAGTCAACATATGTGGATTCATTGGGAGTGGCGGATGATCAAGCGTTTTGGGAGGTTGACTTTTTTTATCCACATTCCATTAACATTGTTGACAAGTTATGGCGACCCCTCTTTTTTAGGATGCCCATGACCCCTTTTTTTGTCGAAAAAAAGCAGGGTAATGCTCTTAGGTCACAGAAGCATTTGTTAATGAATGTTCATTGTGCTAAATTACGCGCCCGGCAATTTTGAAATTTATAAACAAGTGTGGAGTTTTAAGCGATGAAAAGAACCTTTCAGCCTCGGAATAGAAAAAGAAGAAACAAGCATGGATTCCGCCAGAGAATGTCGACCAAGAATGGCCGTAAAGTTTTGTCTGCAAGAAGGGCCAAAGGGCGTCATTCCCTTTCAGTCAGCAGCGCAATGGGTACATCAGGGCAGTAAGTGACCAGAGGTGTCGCGTTTTTAAGCTTTCACTGAGAAAATAAAATCGCTCTTTCAGGTTTTGAATAACGTTCACGTTCATTCTCTGCGAAAGCATGAGATATTGAGAAAAAAACTGCTGATTTCGCTCCTGTTCAGGAGCGGAAAAAGTGTGAAAGGCGATTTTTTAAAAATTGTGTCGGCCTCTTTACAGTGTGAAAAAAATGCTGTCCAGGCGTTTCCGGTCATTCTTTTTGCGGTCAGTAAAAAAACAATCCCTTCCGCTGTTCAGCGCAACAGGGCTAAAAGAATGATGAGAGAAGCTTACCGGCTTGAGAAAACGCTGGTAGAGAGAAAAGTGGAGAACCCGCAGGAAGGTGCTGCAGATGAATTGCTCTGCATAGCTTTTCTTTATACAAGCCGAAAAAAAAGTTTTCCTGACCTTGAAGCATTCAGGGTGGAGATAAGAGGATTGATGCAGAACATGAGACTTTCATGAAATTCTGGTGGTGCCGGCAAACATGACGGGAATTTTTCTCCCCGATAACGTATTCGAAAGCATGAGTAGCTGGAAGTTTTTCAATCAGGTACCTATAGCGCTTATAAAATTTTACCGGGCGTTTATTTCGCCATTACTTGGTCCGTCCTGCAAATATTATCCTACCTGTTCAAGTTACGGGCTTGAAGCTTTCCAGCGTCATAATTTTTTTTATGCATCATGGCTGACAGTCTGGCGCATTCTGAGATGCAACCCCTTTTCAAAGGGAGGGTATGACCCGGTACCCTTAAACAAAGAAGAGTTTTCTGGTAAAACTAAAGAGAGTGGTAATGGATAGAAATTCGGTCACAGGTCTTGCGCTTATTGCCATGATCATGATTGTCTGGCTTCAATTTATGTCGCCGGATAAAAAACCCCTGCAATCCCCCAAGGCAGCCAAAACGGAGCAGGTTGAAGCAGTGAAGTCGCAACAACAGGTGGCTGCGATTCCTGTTGCGGAAAATTTTGGAGTCTTTGCGGCAGCTTCCGGCGGGAAAGAACAACTGTTGCGTGTAGAAAATGATCTTTTTCGTGCTACGCTCTCCTCAAAAGGCGCAACGCTCAGGTCTCTTGTGCTGAAAAAACATCTGGATGGCAGCAGCAAGGCGTTTGATATGGTCAACAACAAGACGAATGGAGCGCTTTCACTGCTTTTCCTGACTCGTGAGGGCAAGAAAATCGATACACGTGATCTCTATTTCAGCACCATAACACTCGATACCCTGCATACTGTCACTGGCAAGGAGAGCTATGCGGTGCGTTACCACCTTGACGTTGCCCCACAGCAGGCGATTGATATCACCTATCTTTTTTCAGGGAAAAGCTATAAAGTAGATTATGACGTCAAGCTGACGGGATTTGCAAGTGCGCTTGCAGGTAATGAGTACCAGTTGCAATGGGACGGAGGAGTGCCCTATTCTGAAAAAAATCATCCAGACGAAGCACAAAATGCGCTTGCAAGCGCATACCTTGGCGGAAGCCTTGTAAAACTGGATGCCAGCAAGGAAAATCAGTCTTATCGTGAAGAACAGTCAGGGGAAGCAAAATGGGTTGCTGTCCGTAACAAGTATTTTGTTGCAGCGCTTATTCCCCAGGGGCGTACGGCAGGTATTTACCTTGAGGGAAAACGCAGCGGAGCAAAGGAATTCGAGAACTATCTCGCTGCCCTGAAAATGTCGGTTCCGTCAACCGGCACGGTTGTCGATGACCGGTTCAGCCTCTATCTTGGGCCACTTGATTATAATACCGTAAAGGCAGAAAAGGTCGATCTTGAAAAGATAATGGATTTCGGCTGGGACTGGCTGACTCGGCCTTTTGCAGAGTATATCATTTTGCCGGTATTTAACTGGATGAATGGGTTTATCAGCAATTACGGTCTTATCATTATCATTTTCGCTTTTCTCATAAAGCTGGTCACCTATCCACTTTCAATGGCTTCAACGAAGTCAATGAAAAAAATGTCTGCCTTGCAGCCACTGCTCAAGGAGCTTCAGGACAAGTACAAGGATAATCCAGCAAAGCTGCAGAGTGAACTTGGAAGAATTTACAAGGAAGCTGGCGTCAATCCGCTCGGAGGGTGTTTGCCCGTGGTGCTTCAGATGCCACTGCTCTTTGCCATGTTCTATGTGTTCCGTTCCTCAATCCAGCTTCGTCAGCACAGCTTTCTCTGGGCAAAGGATCTGTCGGTTCCCGATTCAATTCTTGATTTTGGTTTTGAAATTCCCATGTATGGCAGTCACATTGCGGTTTTTCCGATTCTCATGGCGGTGACGGTGTTTGTGCAGCAGAAAATCACTCCTACGACACAGACCAATGACCAGATGAAGGTCATGATGTACATGTTCCCTGCCATGATGCTGCTGTTTTTCAATAATATGCCAGCAGGTCTTGGACTCTACTACCTGATGTTTAATATCTTCAGTGTAGCGCAGCAGTTTTATATCAATAAAACCACGACTGCTGCCGATATGCCGCAACTGAGTTCCGGAATCTCTTCGCCAGCTTCGTCCCGGAAAAAGAAAAAAGGGGGAGCTAAAAAGTAATAAAAATACACAATGGCGCTGATAGAGCAGGTTGACGTCTGGCTGTTCGGATTGCTGAACCTTCAACTGGTTCATCCGGCAGCCGACGACCTCATGGTTTTTCTGACCAAAGGGAGTCTCTCAGGTCATATTTTTATTCTTGCCGCTTTTTTTATGATTATCCGCAAGGGGAAGGAGGCTTTTCTTTTGATTGTGCTTGCTCTTCTTGCGGTAGGTCTTGCCGATTTTATCGCTTCCGGCATTTTCAAGCCCCTTGTTCAGCGTGTCCGTCCCTGCTTTGCCCTCGAGCACTGCCGCCTGCTTGTAGAACAGGTGAGAAGCTATTCCTTTGCCTCTTCACATGCAGCCAACTCTGCGGCTCTGGCCACAGTCATCTGGATTTTCTTTCACAGGGGCGTGCTGGTTGAAAAACTCTTTACCGTCACCATGATTCTCTACGCCGTTGCCATTGCCTGGTCAAGGGTCTATGTTGGCGTTCACTATCCCGGTGACGTTCTCGCAGGGATGGTTACAGGCGTTTTCAGCGCGCTTCTCGTCTACCTGCTCTTTTCCTGGGTTTTGAAAAATATCATCCAGCCCCGTCTGAACTCTCAAAAGAGCTGTAGTCATGGCTGAACACTATTGGGGCATAGATCTCGGAGGAACCAAAATAGAGGCAGTAGTGATCGACAGCTCCTTGCATCCATTGATACGCCGTCGACTTGCCACTGAGGCCTCTGGCGGGTACACTCATATTCTCCAGCGCATCAGGCAGTTGATAGAGATGATCTCTTGCGAGGCCGCTATCGATCCGCCCGAACTGATCGGTATCGGAACTCCCGGAATCTATGATGCAGCGCACGGCATCATGAAAAATTCCAATACCGTCTGCCTGAATGGGCGAAATCTCAAAGATGATCTGGAACAGACACTCAAGAGAACCGTTGTGCTCGAAAACGATGCCAACTGTTTTGCGCTTGCAGAATCGAGACTTGGAGCAGGCTCCGCAGTGATGAGTGACCCCTCAAAGATGGCTTTTGGCATTATTCTCGGCACCGGAGTGGGTGGCGGGATTGTCAGTGGCGGCAAAGCCAGGCATGGCGCTCACGGCATCGCCGGAGAGTGGGGGCACAACGAACTGATTCCTGGCGGGGAGCCCTGCTATTGTGGCAGACAAGGCTGTGTCGAAACAATTATCTCCGGTCCGGCACTCGAACGCTATTACCAGAAGCTCAATGGAAGCTTCAAATCGCTTGATCAGATTGCCGTGACGTGCGATTCAGATGACGCTGCCTCAGCCACAATCGAGCGACTGCTCTTCTATTTTGGCAA
>SZXY01000194.1 GCA_005843805.1 Chlorobium sp. | reverse complement strand
TGGCACAAAATATTACAGACTCACGACCGGCAAATTTTCAACCCGCACTGCCGCAAAAGAGTATTTCAAGGCCATGCCCCGAACAACGGCATCCGGTGCATATATCCAACAGGTCATAAAGCGTGTTGTGCTTCACGGGAAAAAAGGGTTGTAGTATGCCCCTTTTTTGCCATTTGATTTTTTTTTGAAAACCACATTAGTGCCCCAAATTTTCGAGTGTTGTTACCCAGTTATTGAATAACGGACAAGCTTCTCTCATTTTCGGGATGCCGATTGCTGCGGCAATTGCAATTCCGGTTGAAGTTTTTTTGAAGCGACCCGAGAGTTTTACCAGTCTTTTTGATGGAGCCGTCGTTGTATGATCGTTGATCTTTTCAGGCTCTCCGCATTCCTCGAGAATCTCCTCGATTTTTCTTTGTGGCACGCCTAACTTTTCGGCGAGGCAAGGTGGGTCGCTGAAGTAGAGTGCCTCAATCTCATACATGGATACGTATGGAATAAAACGCAGGTCAGAATTATGGTTTGGAAAAAGTTTTTTGACCTCTTCATGAGTCGCCTTGTTCATGATTTGAGCTTTACGGGTATGCTCTGCCTGCTTTTTTGATTCCGAATATCCCGGCCAATCACCTCGTATCCCATAATAATCAACCAGAAGCGTCACACAAGTATCCAGTCTTTGCTTCAGATGTTTTTCGATGTCGTTCCTGGCACGTGCGAATTTCACATCACCGCCTTTTTCTCCCGGCTTGTCCAAAATAATTGGAGTAAGAAATACGCCTCGTTGCGCCAAATACGGTGTAAGTAACTGCTTTACAAATTGCTGTTCTGTTGGCCCCTCTACCAGAACTATCACTTCCGCACAACTACTCATAGCTCGACCCACCCTGTATAACATTCTTTGTCCAGAGTTCTCCGACAGAATAATTATTCAGCCATTCATTGAAATTTTCACGATTTAATCGTTCAAAAGTGGATTGCCCATCCTTGCGATTTACCACAACAATATCGTCAATGGAAAACTGATCGAGCAGCAAGGGAGACTGCGTTGCAACAATAATCTGGGTTCGTTTGGCCGCATCCTGAATCAGCTCACCAAGAATCCTGATGGCTTCGGGATGTAAACCAAGTTCTGGTTCGTCAATCACAATGGCTGATGGGGGATATGGCTGTAAAAGCGCCGTAGCAAGGCAGATGAACCGAATGGAGCCATCAGACAGATGATAGGGTTGCATCGGAAAATCGGAACCTTTTTGTTTCCAACTGAGCCTGACTTTTTCTGCATCACCCATTTTGAGCACATCCAGGCGGAAATCGTCAAAAAACGGAATGACAAGGCGGATTGCATTTACTATTTCTTGGTAATAAGAAAGATGAGAGTCCTCATTTTTTAGTTGCAATAGAAAAGGTGCAATATTGCCGCCATTGTTTCTGAGAATTTTATTGTCCTCGACAATTTCAGATCGGCGCATAGGGGCGGTTGAACTTGTGTCATGAAAATGGTAAACCATCCAGCGCGAAATGGATTCGTACACAAAATGACCAACCCCATGAAATTGTTCATTGGCGGATTTTTCTTCTCGTTCATCGTAAAGTCGACTTTCCTGTGATGGGTTTCCATAAGAACGCCACTTGCTCGTCACATATTTTCGTTCTTCACTGACAAGAAATGTTTCATCAACGGTAGGCGTAAGTTCAAAACGATAAGAATTTAATCCTCCTGTCTGAGACTCGAATTCAAACGTCATCGTTATTGCAGAGGTACTTTTGGGGCCATTGTGCAGAAAATTGTCAGCTCCGCCATTTTCAAGAATAAACTTCTGAAACCCTTTTCGGGTCATCGACATAAGCAACTGAAACACCTGGACGAAATTACTTTTTCCGGAACCATTGGCTCCGATAATGATATTCAGGTCCCTGAGTTCAAATTCATTTAACTCACTAATCGATTTAAACCCATTGATGCTGATTTTCTTGATAGCTCCCTTCATGACAATCCCTTCTCGTTCCACTTTCGTTTCATAAACTCTTCCTCAATGAAGCGAACCTTCCGGTTCTCTTCATCAAGCTTCAGGTTGGGCAAGTTGTTGCAGCCGTTGACATAGATGGTATTGAACTCGAAATCCCGTCTACTGATGTGGTTCTTCTGGAACCATTCATCAAGCATCAGATTATCCGTTTCAAGATCGCCGGTTATGTATAAATAAGCTCTCACCAAAGAGGATAAGGTTTTATTTTATAATGTGTAAGGCTGCAATTTCCATTCAAGGTCACTCAGCCCGGCAGGTGGAGAACTCATGGCAAAAAATAACAGGAATCTGCAGAAAAAGAAAGAACAAATTCAGGCAATCCAGACACCCGATGACCAGTTGACTGGTAGGGCAGGTCTAAGTTTTTTTGTCATCTATTCGGCGAAGCATTAGCTTTTTCCAATCATAGAGTCCCTGTTTGGCAATCTGCGCAAGAACAACAAGGGACTGCCTATTCCAAAGCATCTCCCCGGCTTTTTTTATGGATGAGTTTGGGCTATTTTGTATGTTGATTTGAAGCTTTTCTTCTCCTTTTGCGACTTTCGGCGGCGTTAAACCGGTAACTCATTA
>SZXY01000124.1 GCA_005843805.1 Chlorobium sp. | reverse complement strand
CTCCCGATGCCTCTGAAACAAGGATCGAGGAACAGATACGGCCTCTTCGAATGGAAGATTTTGCCGGTCAGCAACGCTTGACCGATAATCTGAAAGTGTTTATTTCAGCGGCAAGAATGCGGGGTGATGCGCTCGACCATGTTTTGTTGTCAGGGCCTCCGGGACTTGGAAAAACCACGCTGGCCTATATTATCGCTTCTGAAATGGGCAGCAGCATCAAGTCAACTTCCGGTCCGCTGCTTGACAAGGCTGGAAACCTTGCTGGTCTCTTGACGGGTCTGCAAAAGGGTGATGTGCTCTTTATTGACGAAATCCACCGGATGCCTCCTGCGGTCGAGGAGTATCTTTATTCGGCAATGGAAGATTTCCGCATCGACATCATGCTAGACAGTGGCCCTTCTGCAAGGGCAGTTCAGTTGCGTATCGAACCCTTTACCCTTGTCGGGGCAACGACGCGTTCCGGGCTTCTGACCTCGCCTCTCCGCGCCAGGTTCGGCATCAACAGCCGTTTTGATTATTATGAGCCGGAACTTCTTGAGCGAATCATCATCAGGGCTTCGGGTATTCTTGGAATTGGCATCGATAGTGAAGCTGCTTCTGAAATTGCCGGACGCTCACGAGGGACACCCCGTATAGCCAACAGGCTTCTGAGGCGTGCAAGGGATTTTGCGCAGGTTGACGGAGCTTCGCTCATCAACCGTGCCATTGCCATGAAGACACTTGAGTGTCTTGAAATTGACGAGGAAGGTCTCGATGATATGGATAAAAAAATCATGGATACCATCGTCAACAAGTTTAACGGTGGCCCTGTAGGCATTGCCTCTCTTGCCGTCTCGGTTGGTGAGGAGCAGGATACCATCGAAGAGGTTTATGAGCCTTACCTTATTCAGGCAGGGTATCTTTCAAGAACACCACGGGGACGAGTTGCAACCCGTCAGGCTATTGCACGCTTTTCAATTGCTTCAGGAAGCAATGCATACTCTCTCTTCGATGCAGAACAGGATCGCTGATATGGCGGCCTTCTTCCGTGGCGGGCGGATCTGCCTTTTCCGCTTTCTGCGTACAGGAGCCATTCTCTCCCTTGTTTTCCTTTCGGCATGTTCTTCCCGGACGGTGATTTCAGAGGGCAGCTTGACGCTCTCCGATTCGCTTGCTGAAGCTGCAAAAAGAGAGTTTGTGATGGCTTCTCTGCTCAGTACCAAAGGAGAGTACAGGGGAGCTGTCGATGGTTACCGGAAACTCCTTCCGGTTCAGCCCTCCAATGC
Organism: Chlorobium sp.; assembly: GCA_005843805.1. Taxonomy (GTDB): domain Bacteria; phylum Bacteroidota; class Chlorobiia; order Chlorobiales; family Chlorobiaceae; genus Chlorobium. The sequence goes on along the minus strand of SZXY01000124.1, from coordinate 7,948 downwards.
GGCACTTCATTATGCCCTTTCAAAGGCTTATGTTGGCCTTGGTGCTATCGATTCAGCCCGTATGTACAGTGAAAAGAGTGTTCAGCTTAGTTCCGGCAACAAGTATTATCTGCGCTTTCTTGCTTATCTCTCTCATCAGATGAATGATTACGTTCGGGCAGCCGATCTTTATCGCCAGGTTGCCACTCTTGAGCCGGGCAGTACGGAAGCACTTTCCACTCTTGCTCTTGAATACCTTTCTGCCGATCAGCCGGAAAAAGCGCTGGCGGTATTTCAGGAGATTCTCCGGATCGATCCGATGAACGAGTCAACGCAGGCTCAGGTGTTGCTGCTCGAAGTAAAGCTTACACATTATCACGATGCCATAGGAACCATCAAGGAGCTGATCGATCAGGGTGATGGCCGGGAAAAGTTGCGCCTTACCCTTGGCGAACTCTATCTTCAGACCAAACAGTATGATCTGGCCTTCAAAACATACCGCGAGGTTCTCCATGACAATCCTCGTCTGATTCCGGCATGGCTGGCGTTGTTTGAGGTTTCTGTGCAGTCAGCAAGTCCACAGACGTTTCGTGACGATCTCAACCTTTTTTACGATACCAATAAGGCCACCTTTGAGCAGAAAATCGAGCTGGCAAAACTCTTTTTAGTGCGTTCATTGCGCGACAGCTCCTTTGTTGAGCCCGCATTTGTCATGATTGGTGAAATCAACAAGCGCCATCCCGACAAGAGCGAAGTTTATGTGCTTCGTGGCAAGGCAAAGCTGCAGCAGCAGGAGGTTGAGAGTGCCGTGGGTGATTTCCGGAAGGCTCTTGCGCTGGAGCCCGCTAATCTTGATATCTGGGAGGATCTTGTTATTGCCCATCTCCGCCAGAAAAAGTTCAGGGAGGCAGAGGCGACTCTTTTCATGGCAAAAAAGCGTTTTCCTTCCAAGGCTCTTCGGCTTCGGGTGCTTGAAGGAGAGATGCTTTTTCAGTCAGGCAAGGCCAGACAGGCCGTGTTACTGCTTGAAGGTGTTGTGCTGCCGAAAAACGCAAGAAAGGAAAAAGTGCTTTATCTGCAGGCTGGCAGCACCCTTGCTCTCTGCTATGACAAACTTGGATTTGCCGATAAATGCGTTCGTCTCTATGAGACCATGCTTGAGATCGATCCTGACAATATTCTCATGATGAACAATCTTGCCTTCGTGTTTGCAGAGCAGGCAAGAGAGCTTCCGAGGGCCAGAGAACTGGCCATGAAGGTGGTTGCTGCGGAGCCGGGCAATGCAGGCTATCTCGATACGCTTGGGTGGGTACTTTTCAGGATGGGGGAGTATGAGAAGGCGCGGGAAATTCTTGAAAAAGCGGTTGCTCTGGACTCTCGTGAGGCGGAGATACTCGATCATCTTGCAGAGGTTTACCAGAAACTCGGAAACTTGCAGAAGGCCGAGGAGATGAGGCAAAAGTCATCGAAACTCAAGGAAAAGTAGGCTTCCGGATTTCAGGCTCCTCATGAGGTGATTTTCATACAGGTACAAAAAAAACGGCGGGTTGAACCGCCGTTTTTTTTGTTGTTTGAACTTGTGTAGCCTCCCTTTACTTGACCTCTTCGAAGGTGCGTGCAGCAAGATATTCATAATGCAACCATCGTGCGTCAACCTCTTTCTGGATAGCTGCGTAGTATTCTTCAGCAAGAGCTGGATGGCTCTGCTTGAGCATTCTGAAGCGGTTTTCCATGTTGAGGAACTGGGCAACCGGAATCTTTGGCTTTTTGGAATCAAGAATCAACGGATTTTTGCCTTCCAGCAAGCGCTCGGGATTGTAGCGGTAGAGTATCCAGTGTCCGGAATCAACAGCGGCTTTCTGGTTATCGAGCGCGGTTGACATGTTGATGCCGTGTGCAATGCAGTGTGAATAGGCAATGATGATGGAGGGGCCGTTGTAGGCCTCGGCTTCAAGGAATGCTTTCAGTGTCTGCTCGTCACGTGCACCAAGTGCAACAGAGGCTACATAGGCATTGCCGTAACTCATCGATATCATGCCAAGATCTTTTTTGGTCACGGTACGTCCTGCTGTTGCAAATTTCGCTACAGCCGCTTTTGGTGTTGCCTTGGATGCCTGTCCACCGGTATTTGAGTAGACTTCGGTATCGAGCACCAGAAGATTGATGTTTTTGTCGCCAGCGGTTATGTGGTCAACGCCGCCGTAACCGATGTCATAAGCCCATCCATCGCCGCCTACACCCCAGACACTCTTCTTGACCAGCATGTCTGCTACAGAGAGCAGGTTCCGGGCGTCAGAGGAGTTTATCTGAAGGAGTTTCTGTTTCAGGATTGCAACTCTTTTTCTCTGCTCGAAAATTTCCGGTTCACAGGTTTCTTGTGCTTCAAGTATCTCCTTGACCAGCGTTTCACCGATTTCTGAAGCCACGCGAACCAAGAGCTCACCGGCATATTCACGCTGCTTGTCTATGGAAATACGGAAGCCAAGTGCAAATTCTGCGGTATCCTCAAAGAGCGAGTTCGACCAAGTCGGGCCAAGGCCCTGAGCATTGGTGGTATAAGGTGTTGTCGGAAGGTTTCCGCCATAGATCGACGAACAACCTGTCGCGTTGCCAATGACAAGACGGTCACCGAACAACTGGGTCATCAGCTTGATATAGGGTGTTTCACCGCAGCCGGAGCAGGCGCCGGAAAACTCGAAGAGAGGTACCTGAAGCTGCTGTTCCTTGATCAGCTTGGTGTTGATCTTGTTGCGGTCATATTCCGGAATGTTGAGGTAGTAGTTCCAGTTGTCCACCTCGGTTTCACGAAGCGGCGGTTGCGGATGCATGTTGAGTGCTTTGCGTCCCGGATTGTTTTTATCCCTTCCCGGACAGACATGAGCGCAGATTTCGCATCCGGTACAATCTTCAGGAGCGATCTGGATGGTATATTTCATTCCTTCCCAGCTTGCACCTTTGGCTTCGGCTGATTTGAAGGTGCGTGGGGCGTTGCCGAGATATTTCGGGTCATAAACCTTGGCGCGAATTGCTGCATGGGGACATACCATGGTGCATTTTGCGCACTGGATGCAGACCTCCGGTTCCCATGCCGGAATTTCGTCGGCGAGGTTACGCTTTTCAAATTTTGAGGTTCCGGTAGGGTAGGTGCCGTCAAAAGGCAGCTCACTGACAGGAATATCGTCACCCTCACCGGCAATGATTTTTGCAAGAACGTTGCAGACGAAATCAGGAGCCTCACCAACGATAGGCTGGCGCAGCTCTTTTTTGCTGTCGGCAACGGAGCCGATGGTGACCTCATGGAGGTTTGAGAGAGTATTGTCTACAGCCTGTATGTTCTGGTTGACGACATCATCACCCTTTTTACCGTAGGTCTCCCTGATGGAGTCCTTGATTTTCTCGATCGCCTCTTCACGGGGAAGTACACCGGAGATGGCAAAGAAGCAGGCCTGCATGATGGTGTTGATGCGCTGGCCCATACCGCTGATATGAGCGACTTTGTAGGCGTCGATGGAATATAGCTTTGCCTCTTTGGTTATCAGGTGTTCCTGAACGATTTTCGGCAGCTTGTCCCAGAGTTCCTCTGATGAGTATGGAGAGTTAAGAAGCAGGGTGCCGCCTCTCTTGAGATTTTTGACCACGTCGATCATCTCAAGGAAAATCCAGTGGTGGCATCCGATAAACTGTGCCTCGGTGACCAGATAGGTTGAGTGAATCTCACGCGGGCCAAAACGCAGGTGTGAGGTTGTAATGGAACCGGCTTTTTTGGAGTCGTAGACGAAATAGCCCTGTGCATAGTTCGGGGTGTTTTCGCCGATAATCTTTATGCTGTTTTTATTGGCGCCGACTGTACCGTCTGAACCAAGTCCGTAGAAGAGTGCGCGGAAAATTTCGTCCGGTTCAATGGAGAACGAGTGCTCAACGCTGAGGCTTGAATTGGTGACATCGTCAGTGATACCGACCGTGAAATGATTTTTCGGTTGTTCGGAAGCCATGTTGTCAAACACGGCCTTGACCATCGCCGGAGTAAACTCCTTGGATGAGAGGCCATATCTGCCGCCGGTAATGGCTGGCATGGCTTTCATCAGTCCACCCTGAACTCCTTCGAGCAGGGCGTTGACGGTATCGAGATAAAGTGGTTCGCCTGCACTTCCGGGTTCCTTCAGTCTGTCAAGGATGGAGACTGACTTGACGGTGGTCGGGAATGCCGCGATAAACCGGGCGATATCGAATGGACGGAAGAGGCGTGCATTGATGACGCCCACCTTTTCTCCCTGTGCATTGAGATATTCGACGGTTTCACGTGCGGTTTCCACACCCGATCCCATCAGGACAATGACCCTCTCGGCATCTGGTGCGCCGTAGTACTGGTAGAGCTGGTAGTGACGTCCGGTTAGCTCCCCGAATTTGTCCATCAGTTTCTGGGTGATGTCGGGGCATGCGTTGTAAAAGCTGTTGACTGTCTCTCTTCCCTGGAAATAGACGTCGGGATTCTGCGATGTTCCCCGGATAACAGGGGCATCAGGGCTCATGCGACGGTTGCGATGTGCGATAACAAGCTCGTCGCTTATCATTGCCTTGATAACATCGTCAGGAACAACCTCGATTTTGGCGATTTCGTGAGAGGTTCTGAATCCGTCAAAGAAATGAAGGATCGGAACACGTGATTCAAGGGTAGCTGCAGCAGCAATGAGGCCCAAATCCATAACCTCCTGGACTGAGCTCGAAGCAAGGAGCGCAAAGCCTGTCCCGCGTACCGACATGACATCGCCGTGGTCTCCGAAGATGGAGAGCGCCTGACCGGCAAGGGCACGGGCCGATACGTGAATCACGCAGGGGCTGAGCTCACCGGCAATTTTATACATGTTCGGAATCATCAGAAGGAGACCCTGTGATGCGGTAAAAGTAGTCGTCAGTGCACCAGTTTGCAATGCACCGTGAACTGCGGCTGCTGCTCCGGCTTCACTCTGCAATTCATCAATTTTGGGAATTGTTCCCCAGATGTTCTTTTTCCCTTGTGCTGCCCAGGCATCGGAATACTCACCCATCGGCGATGCCGGGGTGATCGGGTAGATACAGATAACTTCACTTGTGCGGTAAGAGACATGAGCCAAAGCTTCATTTCCCTCCATTGTTTTATAAGTCCGGCTCATACTGGCAGTCACTTGATTTGTATTGATGAAAAGGTATTGCAGTGCAATGCTAAATATAACCACGAAGGTACTGCAATAGTTACCATCGCAGACAAGAAATCAAATAGAGGCATTAGAGGCGATTAATAAGATATTAAAAAAAACGATTTTTGATAAATTTAATTAGATTTGGATTGCCGGAAGAAATCTCGGTTTTCACGAGAACTGTCTGAAAAAGTGCAGTAAACCCATTCTTTGATTGTTAACCTATCTGATGAGGAAAAAAGGTGTTATGGACGCGGAACATTCCGAAAACGTTGTGTATGGCAGGAATGCCGTTCTCGAGCTTCTCCAGCAAAAACCCGAGAGCATCGAGAAAATCTATTTTCAGTTTAATACCGCCCATCCAAAGCTCAAGGAAATTGTCATCACCGCAAGGAGGCAGAAGCTTGTAACCGGCAAGGCCCGGCTTGAAAAGCTCTCCCTTATTGCCGGAACGACCAAGCACCAGGGCGTGTGTGCTCTCATCAGTTCGGTTACCTATTACTCGCTGGAGGATGTGCTCGCTGCTCCACGCAATACTTTTCCCCTCTTCGTTGTTCTGCAGGGTCTTGATGACCCCCACAATGTCGGGGCCATTATCAGGACCGCAGAAGCGGTTGCTGCTGATGCTGTCGTGCTTGTTGAAGGAAAGGGTTCTCCTGTCAATGCAGTGGTTCACAAGGCTTCTGCAGGGGCGCTCTCCCACATGAGGGTATGCAAGGTAAAAAGCCTTGTGCGTGCCCTCGAATTTCTGCACGACAAAGGTGTTCAGATCCTTGCGGCCGATATGGATGCAGAACGCAATTATACTGATACCGACATGAAAAAAGCCACGGCTATTGTGCTTGGTATGGAGGGTAGCGGGCTTGCCCCCGAAGCGCTGCAATTCTGCGATCATGTTGTCCGCATTCCAATGGCAGGCTGCGTTGAATCCCTGAATGTCAGTGTGACGGCAGGAGTTCTGCTTTACGAAGCCATGAGGCAGCGCCTTGCATAAGCTGTTTTTTTCCCGATGATTTGAAGGTATTCTTCTCTCGGGTTGTTTCAGCTCTTTGAAAAAAAATATTACCTTGCTTGTCCCAAACAGTTACTATTGGACTGCAATTTAAACAACATAGACAACCCTCTCTCGCCATGGCTATTCCCGTAGATCTCTTTTACACCAAAGACCACGAATGGATTAAACTGCTCGAAGATGGCACTACTGCACTGGTCGGTATTACTGATTTTGCCCAGCACGAACTTGGTGATATTGTTTTTGTGGAGCTGAAATCTGTCGGCACTAAACTCAAAGAGCATGAAGTATTTGGAACCGTCGAGGCGGTAAAAACAGTCGCCGATCTTTTTGCTCCGGTTGCCGGAGAAATTCTTGAACTAAACACTCAGCTTGACAATGCTGAAATTGTCAATCAGGAGCCATACAAAAGTGGCTGGCTGGTCAAACTGAAGGTTGCTGATCCAGCCTCAGTTCAGGCGCTTCTCGATGCAGAGGCATACCGTCAACTGACAGGAGAGTGATACTTTTTCAACAAAAACAGTTTTGAACCAGCGATGCCATTCATTGTCAATACCGCCAGCGAAAGGGAAGAGATGCTTCGGGCAATTGGAGCCAGCTCCTTTGACGATCTTATTGCCGATATTCCTGAAGAGATCCGCCTGAAAAAAGCTCTCGATCTTTTTGCACCGTCAGATGAACCCCAGGTACGAAAACTGCTTGAGTCGCTTGCTGCAGCCAACCGGAGCACCTCCGACTATGTCAGTTTTCTTGGCGCAGGGGCTTATGACCATTTTATTCCTTCAGCAATCAAGACAATCGCTTCACGCAGCGAGTTTTACACCGCCTATACGCCTTACCAGGCAGAGGTTTCCCAGGGAACGCTTCAGGCTATTTACGAATACCAGAGCCTGATATGTCGCCTTTACGGGATGGATGTGGCCAATGCATCCATGTATGACGGAGCCACAGCTCTTGCCGAAGCGGTTCTTATGGCAATGAACGTCACCGGACGCCCACAGGTGGTTGTGGCTGGAAAGCTTCATCCCTGGAATAGCGCTGTTCTGAAAACCTATATCGAGGCGGCAGACCATAACGCAGTTATACAGAATGTTCTTGAAGGTGGCATTGGCAGCATCTCCTCACTCAAGGGGCTTGTTGGTGAAAGCGTAGCCGCTGTTGTGGTTCAGCAGCCCAACTTTTACGGATGCCTTGAAGAGGTAGAAGCAATCCGTGAGATCGCTCATGCAGCAGGAGCGCTTTTCATTGTCTCTGCCGATCCACTCTCACTTGGTGTGCTTGCTGCTCCAGGAAGTTACGGGGCAGATATTGCCGTTGGCGAAGGTCAGCCGCTCGGCAGTTCCCAGAATTTCGGGGGACCTTATCTTGGTATTTTTACGGTCAAACAGCCGCTTGTCCGCAAGATTCCAGGTCGTCTGGTAGGCATGACCAAAGACCGCGATGGCGAGGACGGTTTTATTCTCACCCTGCAGACTCGCGAGCAGCATATCCGTCGTGAAAAAGCTACATCGAACATCTGCAGCAACCAGGCCCTCAATGCTCTCCAGGCTGCAGTCTACCTTTCGCTGCTCGGCAAGCAGGGGTTGCGGCAGGTAGCCGAACAATCTGCCCGTAACGCACACTACCTTGCCGGAAAAATTGCAGCAATCCCCGGTTTTTCCCTGAAGTACCAAGCTCCCTTTTTCAGGGAATTTGTAGTCGAAACACCCATTCCTGCAGCCGAGGTGATAGAGCGGATGCTTGACAAGAAAGTTTTTGCCGGTTACGATCTTGCCGTGCATGG
>SZXY01000105.1 GCA_005843805.1 Chlorobium sp. | reverse complement strand
TGACGCCAAGAATGATGGTAATGATATCAAACATCGTGTTTTTTGCTGTTTCGGCAAGACGTTTGGTAACCATAGATTCTTTCAGGAGATTGCCCAGAAAAAGCATACCGAGAAGCGGCAGGGAGCCGGGCGCAATAAAACCAGCCAGCAAAAGGCCGACGATCGGAAACATCACCTTTTCCTGTTTGGTAACCGAACGCAGGGGTTTCATTTTTATGGTGCGTTCAGCGTTACTGGTCAGGAGACGCATGATTGGTGGCTGAATAAAAGGAGCAAAAGCCATGCAGGAGAATGCTGCAATGGCAATAGCCCCAATCAGGTGTGGCGCGAGCTTCGAAGCGAGGAAAATTGCTGTCGGACCATCAGCTCCACCGATTATGCTGATTGATGCTGATTCGTAATTGCTGAATCCGAGGGAAAGCGCTCCGAGATAGGTCAGCAAAATGCCGAGCTGAGTTGCCATACCGAGCAGGATCAGCTTCGGGTTTGAAATCAGGGTTGAAAAATCGGTCATGGCTCCTATACCGAGAAAAATCAGCGGAGGGAAAATTCCTTTCAGTACACCCATGTAAAGGTAATTCAAAACACTGCCATCCTCATACAGTCCAAGCTGCAGACCGGCATGTTCAAGAAAAGGGGTGTTGCCTATCAGGATGCCGAACCCGAACGGAACCAGGAGAAGCGGTTCATATTCATGGCGGATGGCAAAGTAAATGACTGCCAAACCGACAAGAATCATCACCAGGTGCCCCGGGGTTGCGTTGGCAAAACCGGAATACTCGAAAAGCCGTACTATTTCTTCCATAATGGTGTTATTCAATTTCTATCAGAATGTCGCCCTGCATGACAGTATCGCCTACAGCGACCCTGACTGTTTTCACGATACCCGGCTTGTCGGCAAAAATATTGTTTTCCATTTTCATGGCCTCCAGAACCAGTACTGGCTGTTCAAGTTTTATTGCCATGCCAGGCTCAACCGAAATAGCAATAATGGTACCCGGCAGGGGAGCCTTTATGAGACTTGTTCCCGGTATCGTGAGCACAGGCGCTTTTGGCGGCGCCGGAGGAGTATAGCGAACAAGTTTTGGGGTTTGAGGTGTTTTGATCTCCTTGCCCAGTTCAACCTGGTAGGAGGTACCGTTTACCTCGATGTCAGCACTGTTTTCCTCAAGAGATTTGATTTCAACGTTGTACTGGTTTCCGCCGATTGTGAATTTATATCGCCTCATCGTTGAAAATCGTTAAAATTTAATAACATTATAGATTTTTGAATTCCAGGGAGAATAGGTTTTTCCAACCTTTTTGATGGTCAGAATCGCTATTTCCCTGTCATGCAGCTCTTCAAGATAAAGAGCTATTGCCATTGCGATTGCTGCGCTGACCTCTCCTGGTACCATGTTAGTGGCATAGTCAGCATCCCCCTCCATTCCCTCTTTCTGGAATTTTTTTCTGAGGTTCCGGTTGAAAAGCTTCGGCAAGAGGCTGAATATCAGCGAAAGCATGAGCAATGCCACCAATGCTACACTGAAAAGGGTGATGGCAAGGGCTATATGTTGCGAACCGATAACCGAAAAATCAATCGGTAACATTTGAGCGATAGTTGTCATTGACTTTTCCCAGGGTTAAAGTGGCAGGGTAGAGTGCTTTTTTGGCGGATTGACATCTTTCTTGGTAGAAAGTGTCTGTAACGCACGGATAATCCTGAACCGGGTATTGCGTGGCTCAATGATATCATCAATATAGCCGTATTTTGCTGCTTCATAGGGATTTGAGAATTTTTCCCTGTAATCCGCTGCATTTTCTGCCACAAATTTGGCACGTTCAGCAGCATTTTCCATCTTTTGCAGATCCCTGTTGTACAGTACCTCAATGGCGCCGATAGGTCCCATGACGGCAATTTCAGCCGTTGGCCATGCATAGTTGACATCACCGCGTAATTGCTTGGAACTCATGACACAGTAAGCTCCACCGTAGGCCTTTCGCAGGATGATGGTGATTTTCGGTACGGTAGCTTCTCCGTAGGCAAAGATCAGTTTGGCACCGTTGACGATAATGCCCTCAAACTCCTGAGCGCTACCAGGAAGAAAGCCCGGAACATCGACCAGGGTAACGATAGGAATATTGAAAGCATCGCAGAAACGCACAAACCGTGCTGCCTTGCGCGAGGCATTGATGTCGAGGCAGCCAGCAAGGTAGTTCGGCTGATTGGCAACAATTCCTGTGGAGATGCCGTTGAAGGTGACAAAACCGACAACGATGTTTCGTGCATATTGTCGCTGAACTTCCAGAAACTCTCCATTGTCGGCAATAGAGTGAATGATATCCTTGACATCATAAGGAATGGAGGGCTTTTCAGGAATGATGGTGTTCAGATTTTCGTCAAGCCGGTCCGCCGGATCGGAACAGACCACAAGGGGTGGTTCTTCCAGATTGTTCTGAGGAAGGTAGCTGAGCAGTTTTTTGATCAGCAGGATTCCCTCGGTTTCACTGGCACCGACAAAATGTGTGACGCCGGATTTGGTGGCATGAACCGACGCGCCGCCGAGATCTTCATCGGTAATGCTCTCACCGGTAACGGTTTTTACGACTTTAGGGCCAGTGACAAACATGTAACTGGTTTTATCAGCCATAACGATGAAATCAGTAAGCGCAGGGGAGTAAACCGCGCCACCTGCACAAGGTCCGAAAATGGCCGATATCTGGGGAATGACTCCCGAAGCCATGATGTTGCGCTGGAAAATGCTGGCATAACCCGAAAGGCTTCTGACACCCTCCTGGATTCTTGCACCACCGCTGTCATTGATGCCGATCAGCGGAGCGCCAACCTTCATCGCCTGATCCATCACCTTGCAGATTTTAAGCGCATTGGTTTCGGAGAGTGAGCCTCCAAGAACGGTGAAATCCTGGGAGTAAACATAGACAGTACGTCCATCGATCGTTCCGTGTCCGGTAATGACACCGTCGGAGAGGAAAAGTTCCTTGTCAAGATCGAAATCAGTCGTGCGGTGTGTAACAAACATATCGTACTCTTCAAAACTGCCCTCGTCAAGCAGCAAGTCAAGACGTTCACGCGCGGTAAGTTTCCCTTTTTTATGCTGTGCTTCTATGCGTTTTTCTCCGCCTCCGAGGCGGGCTTTTTCGCGTTCGGCAATCAAGCGTTTCATTGTGTTTTCAGATATTGATTGACTAACTTGCCGGGTGACAGCTTGCTGCCTTCAAACAATTCCCCACTGTTTCGTGATGAGCTTTTTGTTTTGGTCCCGGTTATGCAGTAGTGCCGCCTTATGCAGCGTTTTGTAAATTTCCCTCTTTTTTTGTTTCGCAATATTAGAAAAAAAAAGGGAATAACCGCCTTTGTCGGCATGCAAGGGCGAATATTGTTATATTTTTATTTCTCCATTCATTTAATGAGACACTGATCCATGACTCCTGATCTTCAGCTTGCCGTTGAACTGGCCGAACAGGCTGGCCGGTTAACCTTGGGCTATTTTTCCCGTAACTCCTTGCAGGTATTCATGAAAGGGGATGCATCCCCGGTGACCGAAGCTGACAGGAAAGCCGAAGAACTTATACGTGCAGCGATCACCTCGCGCTATCCTCTTGACGGATTGCTTGGCGAGGAATTTGAGGAGCGTCCTTCCGGCAACGGTCGTCGCTGGATAATTGATCCGATAGATGGAACCCGATCTTTCATTCACGGAGTGCCTCTTTACGGTGTTTTGATTGCTCTTGAGGTTCAGGGAGTGCTTCAGCTTGGAGTCGTTCATTTTCCCGCGCTTGGCGAAATGTATCATGCAGAACTGGGATGCGGGGCCTTTTACAATGGTTCACCGATCACGGTCTCTTCAATTGCTTCCATAGCGGAGGCAACCGTTGTTTTTACCGAAAAGGAGTATCTGCTTGATTTTGCTTCGAAACATCCTGTCGATCTGCTTCGTGCAGATGCAGGTCTTGTGAGGGGATGGGGTGACTGTTACGGCCACATGCTGGTTGCGTCCGGAAGGGCTGAGGTTGCGGTAGATAAAATCATGAGCCCCTGGGATTGTGCTGCCCTGATTCCCATTATAAGCGAAGCGGGAGGATGCTGTTTTGATTACCATGGTGAGACGACCATATCCGGAAAAGGGCTTGTCAGTGCCAACAAGGTTATTGGTCAGGCACTGCTTGAGGAGATCAAAAACCATCGTTAACCATTTTGTGATGACAATAGTGCTGCTCATTGTAATAGTTCTATTGCTGCTTGCTATTCTTGCCCTTCTCCTGACTGGGTGGCCGGGCAGGGAGCAGAAGGAGCTTGAAGCGATTGGAAAGGAGCTTTTCCGGGAACTCGCCCAGCAACGTGCCGATTCGGTGCAACTTCTTCATGCCATGCGCAGTGAGCTGGAAGACTCCCTGACGGATACGCTGGAGCAGAAACTTGACGCTATTGCGGCTTTAGGCAGTCGATCGAATAACAGACGAAAAAAACCGGTTGAAAACCCATTGCAACCTGAAGGGCAAGGGGCAGAAACGGATGAAGAAAACGGGCAATTTGGCAGCAGCAATGCTCAAGCCAGAGCAGTCGGGGATGAGCGGCAGCTTGGGCTTTTTACGGGGGTGCCTGACCCTCAAAAGCCAAAGGATAAAGCTCCGGCAGAGTTGGGAGTCCGCTTCATTTGCGCTATCGACGATATTCCCGATGTGAATGATCTCGCTGATTTTGAAGACCTCTGAGATGGCATTCAAACCTGTGCAAACATACCAAACCGGCACTCTTTTTCCCCATTGATGCCGCTCTCACATTCCCTGTTTGCTGTCTGGCTGCATCAGGAGAAGTATTAATGAGTTGTATGTTTTTTTTACTCGATTAACAGGGTAATTTACGCGAGTATGCCCACCCTTGATACATCATTTCTGGCCATCTGTCAGCCAGATCATCGTTAATGAAGACGACCTTGATTCTCGCGACATCCTTGTTCATCACCTCCAGCGTCTGAACGAAGCTTGATATACCTTTACTTCGGAGCTTGAGCTGGAAGGTTGATCTGTAGTGGTTTCTATTTTAAGAAAGTGAAAAAAAGGTTTGTTAATTATATTTTATCGAATGAGGTTGTTTTGATTTTTTTTCACAAACGTTGTCTTACAAGGAAATTTCAGAAAAAATGCTATTAACTTATTTGTCTGTTTGCCGTCCCGAGTAACGGCTGCTGACTTGTTCTTTGTCGCTGGTTTCATGTGTTTCAATGTGCTTTACCCTAACCATCAAATGTTGAAATCATGCTCAGAAAAACGGTTTCTTTGCTCTGCTCTCTGGCGTTGTTTGCTTGGTCATCCAATGTTTATTCTGCTCAGAAAAGTGATCAATCCAGAGAGAAGGTCAAGGCCTACTTCAACCGGCTTGCTGCTGACGCCAGAGCGCATGGCGCTGAATTGCGGATGTTTCTGAATCTGATGCCCAAGGGAGGTGATCTTCATCAGCATTTCACGGGGACAACCTACGCGGAAACCTACCTTGACTTTGTCAAAAAGGAGAATTGCTGGATCAGCAGGAAAGACTTTTCGGTCATCACTCCCAGGGATAAAGAGAAGCTGCCGGACACCCTGTCGGTTGACAAGCTGAGAAGTGACAACAAAATGCTCAGCGAGTTCTATCAGGTGTGGTCGGACAAGGATTTCAGTAACCACTATCACGACGAGAGTGCCCCGGATGTTCAGTTTTTCGGTACGTTTGCCAACTTCTCAACCATTCTCAAATATGATGGCTCATTGTACACCGAGGGGTTGAAAATCCTGAAGAACAGGGCGAAGCTTGAAAATGTACAGTATATCGAGCAAATGTTCGTTTCACCAGGGTATAAAAAGAAAGATGCCACGTTTGACAACCAGTGTCGCAAGAGCATCGCCAACAATAACATCCCGGAACTTCAAAGAACTTTTCAGGATTTTGTGACAGTCGTCAAGGCTGACAGCCTCTATCAAAAGGCGGTTCCCGGCTACCTGAAGCAGGTCAAATCATGCGCCGATGCCGTCAATGACGAGAGCTTCACCCTGCGCTTCCAGAGCTATGTTTCACGAAACGATTCACCTGCAGAGGTCTTTTCCTCCCTTTATACCGCTTTCTGCGAGGCTGACAAGAGCGATCTTGTTGTGGGGGTAAATATCGTCAATGCTGAGAACGCACCAGTCGCCATGAGCGATTACAGCCTCCACATGCAGATGTTCAGGTACATGAAGGAACTGTTTCCCGGTGTCAAGACCTCGATGCATGCCGGAGAGTTGACAATCGGCATGGTACGGCCTGAAGATCTTGCCTGGCACATAACCGATGCCGTGATGGTTGCGCAAGCAAACAGGATCGGGCACGGGGTCGATATTGGTTATGAGGTGAACGCTCTGGAAGTGTTGTCTTTCATGCGCGACAAAAAGATTGCGGTTGAGATAAATCTGACCAGCAATGAGTTCATTCTTGGAGTCAAGGATGGCGAACATCCCGTCAGGCTCTATCTCGATCAGGGAGTGCCGGTCGTGCTCACCTCTGATGATGAAGGAGTATCGAGAAACAATCTGACTGATGATTACGTGAACCTGGTTCAGCGTTACGGTATCACCTATGAGCCTCTTCGCGCCATCGTTACCAACAGCATCCGCTACTCGTTCCTGAACGACAAGGAAAAACAGGTTCAGCTTGCAAAACTTGACAAGCGCTTTACCGATTTCGAAGCGAGGATGGCGAAGATGATTGGGACTACACCCCGGAGCGGTACAGGAAATTAATGCGCAGAGTGAAAGTTGACTGGACGATGCATTGAATCACTATGGGATGTATTTCCCGAAGTTTCACTTCGATCAAATACATGATAAAAAATGAACAAATGCCTCGAACCTCTGCTTCAAGGATTCTTTATTGACTCTGCTTTAACATGTTATCAGCAGAGTCAATCTCCAGCGGCGAACGAAGGAAGAGTTTGGAGCAAAGGACTTTTGTACAGGAAGAGGAACAAAAAACTGTGCTTTTCGGTTACTGCAGTGCTTTGGCAATGGCTTTGGCAAAACCAGGGCCATCGAACGATTCCGGGATAACATCAACCTTCACGCCAAGTTTCCTGAGCGCAGATGCTGTTGTTGTGCCGATGGCTGCAACGAGAACGCCTGGAGGCACGGGAGTCGGCAGCGCTTCAAAAAAGTTAATCGCTGTAGAGGGGCTGGTGAATGAGAGGCAGGAAAGCCCCCCATTTTCAAGCAGTTCTTTTACCTTTACAGTTTTTTCAAGGGATGGTGGCAGGTTTTCGTATACGGTCACTTCCACACATTTGCCTCCCCGTTTTTCGATCACCTCGGGAATAATGCCGAGTGAGAGGCTTCCCCTGAGAAAAAGAAAGGTATGTCCTTCAATTGCTTCACTGCCAATCTCTTCCATGAGGGTGACAGCATCGGCAATTTTCGGTATCGGTTCGGTTGTTACACCATGCTCTGTCAGGTCACCGGAAGTTGTTTTTCCTACAGCCCACACCTTGAGCTTTTGCAGGTTTTTCAGCTCGTCTGGACTCTCTCTGAGCAGTCTTTCCATGAAAAAGCTGACGCTGTTGGGGCTGGTGAAGAATACCCCGTCAAACTGCGTGAGATCGGGAACCTTCCAGCCGGAAACCGGCCTGATCTCGATTGTCGGGAAGACAAACGAGTTCAGGCCATACTGTTCCAGTTCTTTGACAAATGATGCTGCCTGTTGTTCAGGGCGGGTAACGAGAACTGTTTTCATCAGCGGGTTTTGCGGATTTGCGACAAAATTTTGTCAGCACCCTGTTTCAGCAGCTCTTCGGCAAGCGCGATACCGGCATCTTCAGCCTGATCAGGAGAGATGAGTCCGGTTCTGGTGATTTCGTTGTGCAGTCCGATTTTGCCGTCAACCGAGCCAACATAGGCAAGAAGTTTCAGCGTTCCGTTCTTGAACGAAGCATAAGCGCCGATCGGAATCTGGCAGCCACCCTGCAAATGACGAAGCAGTGCACGCTCAGCGCGGCAACAGTATTCGGTCGTGGAGTGGTTGAGAATTCTGACAATCTCTCTGGTCTGCTCGTCGTCAACACGGGTCTCGATACCGAGCGCACCCTGTCCGACTGCAGGAAGCATAACTTCGTGCGGAAGGATTTCTGAAATGCGGTCGCTGAAGTTAAGACGGAACACACCGGCATAAGCGAGCATCATTGCATCGAATTCGCCTTCATCAAACTTCTTGAAACGGGTATTGAGGTTGCCCCTGATGTCACAGATTTCCAGATCAGGACGCATGCTCAGCAACTGGGACATGCGGCGAAGACTGCTTGTTGCAACTTTTGCACCCTGTGGAAGGTCTTTAAGGGTCAAGCCGTCTTTTGCAATGATAACATCCCTGGTGTCCTCACGCTCTGTAAAAGAGGTGATGATAAGTCCCTCCGGGGTGCTTGTCGGCACATCTTTAAGACTGTGAACCGCCAGGTCGATCTCTTTGGCAATCAGAAATTTTTCAATGTCCTTGGTAAACAGGCCCATATCCCCGATTTTTGAAAGGGGAGAGTCGAGAAGAACGTCACCGGTTGTTTTAACCAGTTTCAGTGAAATATCAAGCTCGGGAAAATGTCTGGAAAGTTCCGTCTTGGTGAATTCTGCCTGCCACAAAGCGAGGGGGCTGGATCTGGTACCGATGATAAGCTGTTTTTTCAAAGCAATTACGGATTTTATTTAGTGGGACTGATTTGGTTCTTTAAGATCGAAAACGTTGCGCACAAGATTGACTCTGCTTGGAATTGAGTCGGTCGTATCCATAGGCGCCTTGAGCATTTTGATTGGGTGGTGCAGGATTTTTTTCAGAATCCTGTCTGTCAGGTGTTCCATTCTCTGGAGTTCTTCCTCGCTGACCTTGTAACGGTAGCGTTCAAGCTCCTTTTCCTTGATTTCAATGAACTTGGATTGAAGATCAACAATGGTGGGTCTGACCTTCAGTGTATTGATCCATTGTCCGAAAGCCACAAGTTCCTCTTCAATGATGGCATTGACTTTTGGCAGTTCCAGACGGCGCCGGTCGAGGTTCTTGTCGATAATATGTTTGAGGGCATCGATATCCTTGAGGAACATGTTCTGAAGCTTTGCAATGCCGGGATCGACATTTCTCGGCAATCCGAGGTCAAGAATGATGACCGGTTTCAGCCTGCGCCGGAGCATGCTCTGGTGCATTTCCGCTTCATTGAGAATATAATCCTTGGTGCTGACCGCAGTGATGATGATATCGAATTCGTGAAGATGTTCCCTGAAGGATTCAAAAGGCAGGACTTTGTTGGTTCCAAGCTCTTCGGCGAGAGATTCGGCCTTTGAAAGAGTCCTGTTTGTAATGACGATATTGCGGGCGTTTTTCTGATACATGTGTTTTGCCGCCAGCTCTCCCGTTTCACCTGCTCCGACAAGAAGAATTTTCTTCATGGAGAGGTTGGAGAAAATCTTCTGGGCAAGTTCGACCGCCGCATAGCTTACCGAAACTGCCCCCTCCATTATTTTGGTTTTTGTCTTGACCTTTTTGGCGACACTGAATGCCGTGTGGCAGAGTCGGGTAATGAGGATGCCCGCTGCCTGTGTTTCCGCAGCAATACGGTAAGCCTCCTTGACCTGGCCGAGAATCTGGCCTTCACCGAGTACCAGCGAATCAATCGCGCTTGCCACTTCAAAAATATGGCGAGCGGTGCCGCAGTAGAAACGGCTGAAAAAGTGTTCGGGTCGCACCTCCTTGCGTGCATCCTTGAAGGAGATGAGATACTCCTTGAGATACTCTCCCGTGACCTCATGCATTGCGGGAACTACATACAGTTCGGTACGGTTGCAGGTGGATATGACCATGGCTTCATGGGCAAGACCGCTTGAAATAAGACCGGTAATGAACTCCTTGTTTTGAACTTCTGTAAGCGAGATTCTTTCGCGGATTTCAATAGGTGCAGTCTTGTGGTTGACACCAACTGAAATGATGTTCATAGCGAGGGTTGTTTAAGTGAGCTGATGACGTTACAATGCAACAAAAATACTCTGTTCCGGAGCAAAATCTTTAAGAAATCAAATATATTCTAAAAGCCGGTATTTTCAAACACCATGCGATTTAAAAGCGCAGACTATGGAATGTCGGTGAAAAAAATGTCATCAGGACGATCAACAGGGTGATGAAGACAAAGAGAAAAATGAAAAGGTAGGCCATGTGTTTTATATCCCACCCTATCAGCGGTTTGATGAAGATGCTTGTGCCGTAAAGCAGCCATATTATGCCGAGGCTGATGAGCCTTGGTTCGAGAAGGGAGATGGCTTCGCCTGAAGCTTTTTGTTCGACCACACCGGCAAAAAGGGTAATTGAGAGAAAAACAAAGCCGAAAGCCACGGCATGCATTATGAGCTGTTCAAGCACCTCAAGGTTCGGCAGACGCTGAAAGAGCAATTCAAAGCGGTTGTTCTGTATCTGGCGGAAAAGCAGCAGATAGAGAAAACTGTAAAGGCCCGCTATCGCTATGGCGCTGAACCCGAAAATTGCGGCGGTCAGGTGGACACCGATGCCAAGACCGCTGAATGTTATGCCGATGTTCGGGATTTGTGCCGTCAGGATGGAGGAGATAAGCTGCGCACCGGCGGCAAAAGAGATAACAAAAAACCCTGTTTTGTCACTTTTGGTGGTGAACTCAATAAACATATAGGTAATGCTCAGGGTGAGAGCGACCATGGTCATGAGGTTGACAATCGAATAGTTGATCTTGTATCCTTCCGTGGAGGTCAACAGTCCGAGATAGACGACGTGGGTTAAAATCGTAAGTGACAGGAGTGGCTGCTTGTATGTCTTGGCAAGCTTGATATCCTTCAGAAAATGGGCGCCATAAAAAAAAGCAGTGCCCATATAGAGCAGTGAGACGATCTGGTTGAGGACAAGCAGTGGAAGATTGTTGAATAATATATTGTTCATTGCTGATTAAGGGGAGTGAATGACCGTTAAAAGAAAGCTTTGAACCAGGGGATGAAATGGCGCAATGCACAGACATCAACAGGGTACAAAGATTGTGGTCATGATTTACAAAGAAAAAAATGTATATTCCGGGCCGGTACGGGGCATAAAGGCCCGCACGGGGTATAAATATACTTATTTACAAGGAAAAAAGATGAGATCGACAAAGAATATTAGAAATATAGCCATTATCGCTCACGTTGACCACGGAAAGACAACGCTTGTGGACTCGATTTTTCAGAAGACCGGTGCTTTCAGGGACAATCAGCAGGTAAACGTTCGTGTGCTTGATTCAAATCCCCAGGAAAGGGAACGGGGCATTACGATTTTTTCAAAAAACGCAGCATCCGTTTATAAAGATCACAAGATCAATATTGTAGACACTCCGGGCCATGCCGACTTTGGTGGAGAGGTTGAACGAATTTTACAGATGGTTGATGGCGTCCTCTTGCTGGTCGATGCCTTTGAAGGGCCGATGCCGCAGACCAAGTTTGTTCTGCGCAAAGCGCTTGAGCTGCACCTTAAGCCTATCGTTGTCATCAACAAGATTGACCGTCCCCAGTCCGATCCGGTCAAGGTGCATGATCAGGTACTTGACCTCTTCATTGCCCTTGGCGCTGAAGAGCATCAACTTGATTTCCCTTATATCTTTACCTCTGCCAAGCACGGTATTGCCAAATACAGCATGGATGACGAGGATGGAGACATGAGTCTTCTGCTTGACATGATCATCAAGGAGATTCCGCCTCCGATTGCCCATGACGAAGGTGGTTTTCAGATGCTGGTCACTACGCTTGACTACAGCGATTACATCGGCAAGATTGCCATTGGCCGCATTCATCGCGGCAAGGTAAGCCCAGGCAGCCAGCTTGTTGCTGTAGGCCCGGATGGTATCGTAGGCAAGGGAACCGTAACAAAGGTTTTTCTTTTCGACAAGGTTCAGAAAATCGAAGCCAAAGAGGCTACCTCAGGTGACATCATTGCCATCGCAGGTATACCCGACGCTACAGTAGGCATGACTTTGGCCTCTGCTGACGATCCGATATCGCTCGATTCATTTGAAATCAGCAAGCCGACCCTTTCCATGCTCTTTTCAGTCAACGACTCACCCTTTGCAGGACTGGAAGGCAAGGAGGTCACCAGCCGCAAGATTCGTGAAAGGCTGATGAAAGAGAAGATGACCAATGTTGCGCTCAACGTCGAAGAGACCGAGAGTCCCGACACCTTCCGTGTTTCAGGCAGGGGAGAGCTTCACCTTTCAGTACTGATCGAGACCATGAGGCGAGAAGGCTACGAACTGGCCATCTCCAGACCTGAAGTTATCATGCATGACGATGAAGACGGCACACTGCTTGAACCAATCGAGCATGTGACCATCGACATTCCTGAAGAGTACACTGGTGTCATTATAGAAAAAATGGGTCGCAGAAAGGCCGAAATGACCCACATGGGCACGCTTCGTGGCGGAATGGTCAGGGTTGAATTTGAAATTCCAACAAGAGGCCTGATCGGTTACAACCTCGAGTTCACTACCGACACCAAGGGCGAGGGCATCCTGTCGCACGTCTTTTACAACTACCAGCCCTTCAAGGGCAAGCTCCCTTCACGCGAGACCGGAGCACTTGTGGTCTCTGAAGCAGGTATTTGTGTCGCTTATGCACTCAGCAGCCTTGAAGATCGCGGCACCTTCTTTGTCTCTCCCAACACCAAGGTTTACGCAGGAATGATTGTCGGAGAGTCCACCAGAGGCCTCGACATTACGCTCAACGTATGCAAGACCAAAAAGCTCAGCAACATGCGCTCCTCCGGTACCGATGAATCCCTTCGCCTCACTCCTCCGAAAATCCTTTCGCTGGAACAGGCACTTGAATTCATCAACGACGACGAGCTTCTCGAAGTAACTCCCCAGAGCATCAGGCTCCGCAAGAAACTTCTTGATTCAAACGCCAGAGCAAGAGCCACCAAAAAAGCGGCCAACGCCTGATCTTGGCACTATAAGGCCAAGCTTCCGATACCCCGGCAGTGTATCGCTGAATATCGGAGCTGACCTGAAAACGAGAGTAAAATTACAAAAGGGCTACCCGGAGAGGTGGCCCTTTGTGTTTGCCGTAGGTGAAGCAAGATTTTACTTGTCATTGATCTTGCCTCATTGAAACGCTATCCCTGCCTCTGCCGCAATTTTACCTGCCAGATTCTGAAAATCCGTGTAACAATTCCTCACTGCTTCAGAGTGGGCGCCAATCGCTCCATCGGCAGACTTAAGAAAAAAAATCGGTTTGCGAGCCTCCATTGCCATTGGCATTAAACTTCGATAATGCTTGAGCAACGAAAGGCAGTATGGATCCTGTGCAACCAGCGGCAAAGAGGTAATCGGTTCATCCAGAACAGCTTCCCTGTAAACAAGAGGTATTCGGTCCATCCAGCGTTTATATGCCTTGACGGGCCGGGTATCGAGAATGCCATTTTGCATAACAATGTAGCCTGCAGGTAGCATCGCACCTCTGGGCATTGGAAGATCAGGAGGAGCCTTGGGGAGAAGTTCTGCCCATACGGTACGCCACTCTCGAAGAGTTGGCCCAAGGTTCTTGAGACCTTGCAGGGAGAAAAGATCAGGAGCCAGTGGCAAACAAATCTGATCGGAGGCAATCAAGGCCGACCGATTGATTGCACCGAGATTTGGGCCGACATCAATCAATACCACTTCTGAACCCCATTCTGCTCCACGCTGCACAAGGCGATGAAACGCCGTCATGGTTCGAAAAGCAGATTCATCGCGGTTATGACACCGGGGCCATGCATCCGAAAGTTTGTCCTCAAACCGTGACAACCCCAGGTCTCCCGGAATTAGGCCGAGGGTATTGGTGATCATCTCTACACTGGGTTGAGCAATATCACCAGTGCCCCGTAAAATCGGTCGAATTGCTCCATAAACCGTATCAGGATGTTCATCATCGGGCCATAATGCTTCCAGACGATCCTCATCAAGAAACATGGCAGTGA
>SZXY01000117.1 GCA_005843805.1 Chlorobium sp. | reverse complement strand
CGGCGGTGGCAACTCCCTGACCGCTGCCGATGGCCGAACCAAGCGGCATGACCGAGGTGCATCCAGCCTCTTCGAGCCGTTTTGCCAGTACCGGGTCTGCCGCAATGTAGGGCATGACAAGAAATCCTTCCTTTGCAAGTATTCGGCAAGCCTCGTAGGTCTCGATCGGGTCGGGCATGAGATGCTGCGGGTTTGGATGAATTTCCACCTTGATGAAAGGGCTGCCGGAAAGTTCACGTGCAATATGAGCTGCACGAACCGCTTCTGCTGCAGTCGATGCACCTGAGGTGTTTGGCATGAGGGTGATGCCGGGTAGTTCCCTGAGTGGCCCGAAGAGGTCGTCGGCCATCTGCTCGCGGTTAAAGCGGCGCAGCGCTACGGTCACGAGTTGAGCGCCTGAAGCCTTGACGGCTTCGAGCATAACCTTCGCATTGCTGAATTTCCCTGTTCCAAGGATCAGGCGGGACGAAAAGGTATAGCTGCCGAGATGTAATAAATCCATAGGTATTGTTCTCTGTCTGATCTCAGTTAGCCTCCACCTGCAAACACCAGTATTTCAACATGGTCACCTTCCTGAAGCAGGTGTGTCGAGCGGTTTGCGGGGCGGATGATATGTTCATTGACCACTACTGCCACAGTGTTGGTGTCGGAACCGATGATCGAGAGAAGATCGGTTACGGAGGCACCGGGCGGGAGCGATTGTTGTTGTCCGTTCAGTTCAATAGTAATCATTTGTCACATTTCTTCACGGTTTCTTTGGTTATGACTTTTTGCCGCTCAACTCTCTTTTTATCCGGCCAGGGCGTTGAGCAGGTCAGCTTCAAGGTCTTCGGCATTTTCAAGTCCGATGGAGAGGCGTACAAGGTCGTCGGTACACTTTCTCCTCTCGCGTACTTCTTTGGAAAGCGCCCAGAGCGTCATTTTTGCCGGAGAAGAGATGAGCGATTCGACGCCGCCGAGACTGTCGGCAAGTACAAAGAGCTTGATGCGTGCAATGAGTTGTTCAACCGCCGGAAGCCCTCCTTTGAGTGCAAAAGTCACCATTCCTCCAAATCCGCTCATCTGCTCTTTGGCCAGTTCATGCTGAGGGTGGGAGGGAAGGCCGGGATAAAAAACCTCTTTGACCGCCGGATGCTGCTGAAGGAATTTTGCGATCTGCAAGGCGCTTGCCTCATGCTCTTTCATGCGGATTTTCAGGGTTTTCAGGCCGCGCAGGATAAGCCAGCAATCCCAGGGAGCAGGTATGGCTCCGGCAGCGCCCTGATAGTTTTTTATGGTGGTGTGCAATCCAGGGTTTGAGGTGACCACGGCGCCGCCAATTACGTCGCTGTGACCGCCAAGATATTTGGTGGTGCTGTGGACGACAATGTTTGCCCCAAGGTCGAGCGGTCGCTGGAAGTAGGGGCTGGAAAAGGTGTTGTCTACGGCAAGCACGATGCCTCGCTCTTTGCAGAGAGCAGCCAGAGCCCGGATGTCGGAGAGCTGGAGCAGGGGATTGCTCGGAGTTTCAATCCAGATCAGTTTTGTTTTTGGCGTGATGCACTCGGCATAACTTTCGGTGGATTCACTTGCGGCATAAGAGGTGGTGACGCCCCAGGGACGAAGGAGCTGCTCGAAAATCCGGTAACTGCCGCCGTAGATATCATTTCCTGCAACAATATGCTCTCCGGGATTTACCACATGGAGTGCCGCCATGGTTGCGGCAACGCCTGAAGCAAATGCCAGGCCGTAACGACCGTTTTCAAGCAGGGCGATGGTTGATTCAAGCGCTGATCTTGTCGGGTTGCCGATTCGTGAGTAGAAAAACTCCCGTCGATGTTCCAGGTCGTCGCGTTCGAAGGTTGAGGTCTGAAAAATTGGTACGGTTACTGATCCTGTCTGGGGGTCGGGAGCCTGTCCGTCATGAATGGCAAGGGTTTCAAAATGCATTTTTTATTTTCTTTTTTTGTTGTTTTCCGGCCTCAGATTCCGCTTCCGCCCTGTTGCAGCTCTTCTTCCGCCATGCTCTTGCGGCCAGCCTCCTTGTGCACCAGATCGAACGCTTCAAAAAGCTCCTTGCGGTAGTGGTCGAACTGTTTGTCAGTGCGGTTTCTCGGAAAGGGCAGCTCAATCGGCATATTGTTTTCAAATCTGCCCGGATTTGGTGCCATCAAGACGATCCTGTCTCCAAGATAAACCGCTTCATCGAGATCATGGGTGACAAAGATAACCGTTATTTTCTTTTTTTTGCGCAGTTCAAGCAGTTCATCCTGCAGGTGAAGCCTCGTGAACGCATCGAGTGCTGCAAAGGGCTCATCCATGAAGAGCACACTTGGTTCAACCGCCAGGGCGCGAGCCAGAGCAACCCGTTGCTTCATTCCTCCCGAAAGTTCATGGGGATGGCGTTGTGCATAAGCGGTGAGGCCGACTCCGGCAAGAGCTGCCATAGCTTTTTTCCTCGCTTCAACAGCCCCGAACCCCCTGCATTTCAGGCCGAACAGCACATTGTCGAGCGCTGTTTTCCACGGGAAGAGTCCATAGTCCTGGAAGATCATGATTCTGTCGGGGTCTGGCGACAGGACAGCTTTTCCGTCAATCTGTACTGACCCTTCGGTTGGCTGGTCAAAGCCTGCCATCAGGTTGATGACTGTTGATTTTCCGCATCCACTCGGCCCTACAAGGCAGACAAACTCGCCTTCGTAAATGTCGAGGTTTCCCGCCTTGAGGGCAATATGCTGCTCTCCGGAGGAAGAGTAAAAAGTTTTACCGGCATGTTGCAGGCTGATTTTCAGTGTTTGACTTTTCTGCATGGTGTACGCGTTATTGCTGCCGGGTTATGCCCCACTGGCGGTTGATGAACTGTTCGCCTGCGGTTATAAGGCGGTTGAGCAGCAATCCCAGAACTCCGACCAGCAGCATGCCAGCCATAATCAGATCAGTGCGCAGGAAATTTCGTGCATCGATGATGAGATAGCCGAGCCCGGAATCGGCGCCCAGCATCTCTCCTGCCACGAGATGTATCCAGGCCGTGCCAAGCGCAATGTGCAATCCTGTCATGATACCGGGAAATGCTGCCGGAATGATGATGCCGAGAAAAACCTGAACCGGCTTTGCACCAAAGTTGTTCGAAACCTTGTAGTAAACTGCGGGGATGTTCCGCACGGCAGTGATCGTCGCCAGCAGGACAGGGAAAAAAGCGGCAATAAAAATAATGAAAATAGCCGGAGTGTTGCCGATGCCAAACCAGAGAACAGCAAGAGGAAACCATGCGATGGGCGAAATCGGGCGCAGCAACTGCACAAGAGGATCAATCGAGCGCAGGCAGGGCTGGCATCGCCCGAGAAAGAGACCGACCGGTATGGCACAACTGACGGCTGTGGTATAAGCAATCGTGAGGCGCAGCAGACTGATGGAGATATCTTTCCACAGCCTTCCCTGCTCGACAAGTTCCCTGATTGCATCGAGCACATTCAGGGGAGCAGGGAAGAGTTCCGAGGAGTAGCGGGATGCAGCGTATTGCCATAGGAGAATGAAGAGGCTGATTGCTACCGCCGGGTAGAGAAACTTCTGGAGCTTGTCACGCATGCAGCAGAGCCCTTTTTGCGAAGCTGTTGTCGATATAGGCTTTCAGGTCAACACCGCTTCCGGGCAGATTGAAGCTCTTCATGTAGCGCTGGGTAGCAGTGAAATCAGCAATGTCCGGCGCAAGATTGTTGAAGGTCAGCCTGTCTGGTGGAGAGGTGAGCACCTTTTCAATAATTGCCTGTTTCTGGCCAAGCAGAGCGACCGACTCTTTGGCAGCCTGAATCGGGTTTGCCTCGATGAAGGTGGCGGTTTTTGTGAGGCCCGACACCAGCTCCTGCACCGCTTCCGGGTATTTGGTGATGACACTTTCACGAAGGTTGAGCACGCAGCAGATATGGTTTGGCCAGATATCTTTGGAGAGCATCAGTACCTTGCCGATTTTCTGGCTCTCTGCCTGGACACCGAATGGTTCAGCAACGATATAGCCGTGGATTCTTCCGGTTGCCAGAGCGACCACCATTTCCGGGGGTGGCATATCGATTATTTTCACGTCACGGGCAGCGTCAAGCCCTTTGTCGGCCAGCACTTTGCGCAGCAGGATGTTATGGGTTGAAAACTGGCTGGGAACGGCAATGGTTTTTCCTTTCAGATCCTGGATGGTGTTGATCTCACCGCTGTTTTTCACCGTGATGGAGCTTCCGTTCCGGTGGCCGAGAAGCACTACCCTGATTGGAGCCCCTTTCTCACGAAGCGTCAGGCTCATCGGAGTGAGCAAAAATGAGCCATCTATTGCTCCTGCCTTGAGTGCTTCGGCATTTTCAGGCCATGAAGAGAATTTGACCGGCTGGATGACCAGATTTTTAAACTGCTCTCGCAATGCGGCAATGAGCAGCAGGTGATCGGTGATGGGAAGGTACCCGATTTTAAGGGTAACTTTTGCCGCACCGGCAATGGCGGTCGTGAAATTACCGGAGAGTATTCCGGGAATTTGCGATCCAAGCAGGAGTGCGCCTGTTGTTGCAAGAAAGCTTCTTCTATTCATGTGTGTGATCTTTTTTGTGATGATGGGTATGTGGGGCGATCTCTTGTTCTGCTGAAAGTCTTTTGCTGGAAGGAGAGCCAGCGTTGCTCCATCCGATGTCGGCACGCCGTCTATCGAAATCGGCAATGATTTTTTCTGCAAGTCTGACCGGGTCGGCGTCAACAACCATGACCGAACCGAGCAGCTCTCTCGTTTCTTCATAAAAAAAGCGTGCAACCTTTTCCGATCCTTCAATGGGCGGTGAAATGCAGTGGTAGGAGTTCATGCCAAGCAGCCGGAACCCCATTGCAGCTCCTATACCCTTCTCGTTCGACCATTCCGGGCTTGAGAATGCCAGTGGCAAGGAAGGAAGCGGCAAGCCGGATGTGGTTGAAATTGCCCTGAAAAGAGCTGATGCACGGGCGTTGTCGAGACACTCTCCCATATGCCAGACCGGAGGAAGCTGAAGCGGGCCAAGAGCCTGGTTCAATCCTGCTCCAGCCGCACTGAGTCCTTCAGGGATGCAGAAGCCGAGTTTGAGGAGGGCGTATGCCGCGCAACCGTTGGTCAGGGCCAGAACATCATGGGCAATGAGCTCATCGGCAACTTTCACGATTGCCTCTTCGTAGACAACCTTTGGGTTGTTGCAACCGACCAGATTGACGATGCCACGGATTTGTCCCGACTTCAGGTGGTCAAGCAGTTTGTCGATACCGCCGAAGGTCTCTGTTATGTTTTCCACAGAAAAGCCCACTTCGGCATCCATGCGGGCTTGGGGAATGAAAACCTTCCCTTGCTGTCGCTGACTGAACGACGCGATAGCACGACGGACGATAAGCTCCGCCATTGTTTCAGCCTGGTCGAGGTTCGAATGGTGATGGTCAAAGGCAATATGCTCCGCTCCCGGCAGACGCGCTGAATCACTGGTAGTGACAACCCTTGTGTGGAAACATGCCGCCACATCCATGATGCCGGGAAAGACATCCTGCACATCGGCCACCCAGAGATCGAGCGCTCCGGTTGCCAAAGCAAGTTCCGCTCCGGCAGCATTGGTGAGTGGATGGATATCGCCGAACTTGGCCAGCGCAGAATGGCCTGAGCAGCAGATGCCATAGAGCCGTATTGTGGTTGCACCCGACTCTCGGGCTTCAGCAATCAGTTTTTCGCTGCGGGCGGCCTTGACAATTGAGGCGACCAGCACGGGCGAGTGGCCGTGAACGGCAATATTGACCGTTTCAAGTTTGATCGAACCGAGATTTGTTGTTATCCGGCTTCTCTTTGGCAGTCCGAACAGACAGTCCATGGCAATCGAGGAGCCGACAACGCTGCTCCAGGCAAATGCAAGTCCGCAGCGAAGCATCTGGCGGAGAACATTCTCCCAGTCGCCGTCAGTGCCGGTTGAGGTGCGGTGCAGCGCTTCAAACACTTCATGATAGGCTCCGATGGGCATGATGTCAAGCTCTTTCCAGACAGCCAGCCTTTCGGGAGGCGCAAGCGCTTCAAGTGTTGTATAGGGGCCGGGGATTGTCCTGCAGAGATCTTCGAGCAGTATCATGGCAATTTCAGCGGCAAGCTCCTCGACAGATTTTGCGGGAGTGAAAATGCCAAAAGCGCGTGCTGTTGCCAGAACCTTCTCCGGGCCGAGGATGGGCAGGCCAATCGAGCGTTCCGCTGCCTGTTTAAGCGCAAGCATCACCTCACGCCCTCTTGCTCCATGAGCAGCAACACCTGCGGCGGTCCATCGCAGGATATTTCTTGCAACAATGAGATGTTCGTCAGCTCCGCACACACCACGGGGGCTTTTGGCGGTTATCCTGCAAGGGCCAATATGGCAGTTTTTGCAGCAGGTTCCTTCAAGACCAAAGCCGCACAGAGGTTTCTGGGCGTCAAACCGGTCAAAGGCGCTCTTGATACCGATCTCCTCCATGTGACGGAGCATCTCCCTGACGCTCTTGTCCGGGGTACGTGCCAGAACATCTGACTTGTCAGGGAAATGCTGTTTTTGCTTCATCGTCGCTGAATATGATTGATGACTTCGGCCATGCGGTTTATCTCCGCTTCTCTACTTGGGTGCCCAGATGGCGATGTTAATTTCAGGGCTCAAATGCCAAGTCCATCGGTAAAGCTGCTTTCCACAGCTTTTTGCTGCAGGATTCTGGAGTTAGGCGGAACGCTTCTTGTCAGCCAGACGTTGCCTCCGATGACGGAGTCTTTGCCAATGGTTATTCGTCCGAGGATATTGGCGTTCGAGTAAACAACGACATTGTCTTCGATAATGGGGTGACGCGGCACATTCTTGACCGGATTTCCATCTTCGTCAAGGGCGAATTTTTTGGCTCCAAGCGTCACTCCCTGGTAGAGTCGCACGTGATGGCCGATAATGCAGGTTTCGCCAATCACCACTCCGGTGCCGTGATCAATGCAGAAGTAATCGCCGATACTTGCTCCGGGATGAATATCGATTCCGGTTTCCGAATGGGACATTTCAGCAATGATTCTCGGTATAAGGGGCACGCCAAGCTGTAAGAGGGTGTGTGCAGAGCGGTGATTGATCATTGCCCGGATCGATGGATAGCAGAAGACGATCTCTCCATGGTTTTTGGCTGCCGGATCTCCATCATATATGGCGTTGACATCGGTGCACAGTATTCTTCTCAGTTCGGGCAGTGTTTCAATGAACTGCCGGGCGGTTTCAGCCGCGCTTTCCGATGCGTTATCGGAATTTCGGCCCTCTTCATCGAAATGCTGAACACTGTGAATCTGTTCGGCAAGGAGTCCATAGAGCTTTTCGATTCGTACTCCCAGAAAGTGGGGGAGCGACTGCTGACGCGGGATGGGGCCGCCGAAATATCCGGGAAACACAATAGAACGGATCAGTTCCACAACCTCTTTGAGTTTGTCAATCGAGGGCAGCAGATGTTCATGATGTGCCAGATAGCCGCATTCAGCACTTCCCGTACCGGATAAGAGGCCGATAGCCTTTTCAATGACACTACTGCTTTTGGTCTCCATAATAATAATCTCCGTGGCCGGAAGCTCTCCCGGCGTTTATCTGTTTTTTTTAAAGCATCACTCTCTCAAGATAACCCGGCAAGAGGGATTTTTTTACTCTTGCCGGAAATCTATAACAGGGCTCAGATTTTTACCTGCTCGGGTTCAAACTGGTAGAGCAGGGTCGAAAGGTAGCGCTCTCCGGTATCCGGCAGGATAACGACGATACGTTTTCCCTTGTTCTCTTCACGCTGAGCAAGCTGGAGTGCTGCGAAAACGGCGGCTCCCGAAGAGATTCCGATAATGAGTCCTTCAGTTCTTGCAAGTTCTCGACCAGTACGCAGGGCATCTTCGTTTTTTACCGGGATAATTTCATCGATAATGCCGGTATTGAGAATATCGGGTATAAAACCGGCGCCAATGCCCTGTATTTTGTGGGGGCCTGGTTTGCCGCCAGCAATCACCTGTGAATCGAATGGTTCAACCGCAACAATTTTTACCGCCGGGTTTCGCTGTTTGAGTACCTCTCCAACACCGGTAATGGTGCCGCCGGTTCCTACTCCGCTTATAAAAATATCCACGTTGCCGTCAGTGTCGTTCCAGATCTCCTCGGCAGTTGTCTTGCGGTGAATTTCAGGATTGGCAAGGTTTTTGAACTGTTGCGGAAGAAATGAGTTGGGATACTCTGCGTGAAGTTCATCAGCTTTTCTGATAGCTCCCACCATTCCTTCAGGGCCGGGTGTCAGAACCAGTTCGGCACCAAGCGCCTTGAGCAGGTTGCGACGTTCGATACTCATGGTTTCCGGCATGGTGAGTATCAACTGATACCCTTTTGCCGCCGCAATAAAGGCGAGGGCAATACCGGTATTGCCGCTTGTCGGCTCGATGATCACACTATCCTTGTTGAGCAGTCCCGCTTTTTCCGCTGCTTCGATCATTGAAAACCCGATGCGATCCTTGACACTTCCACCGGGGTTGAAGTATTCAAGTTTGGCAATGATTGTTGCCTGGGTTTCGTGCTCACGATTGAAATTCTGCAGTTCGAGCAACGGAGTATTTCCGATAAGGTCGGTCAGTTTTTTTGCAATGCGTCCCATGGCTTTCTGTGGTTTTGGCGTTTGTAAATAGTTTAAATATAAATCAGTATGCACACAAATAGATATCCCGTTTAACGGGCATCTTTTATACCGCAAATATGGTATGTCATATATGGTATTCGATATTGTCGATCAATCCCGCTTTTATGGCATACATGAGCAGCTCCGGGCTGCTTGAAACGCCAAGCTTCCGAAAAATGTTTTTACGGTGTGTCATGACGGTATGGAAGCTGATATGTTTTTTTGTCGCTATCTCCTTGGTTGACAAACCAGCCGCAATCATACGCACTATCTCGATCTCCGAGGAGGTCAGAAGGCTGGCATCTTCCGTCGGGCCATCCTTTTTCAGAAGGATATCGAGAACCTCACCCGAATAATATTTTTTTCCTTTCAGTGCGGCCTCTATGACCTGAAACAGCTCTTCCCGGTCATCGGTTTTCAGGATGATGTTTCTGATACCCGCATCGTTCAGCTCTTTTATTTTTATATGGGTTATTGCATTGGTCAAAACGACAATCGCTGTTTCAGGGTACTCTTTTCTCAGTTCGGCAAGTTCCTTTATTGAATCAAAATCAAAGAGGATATAATCCGTGATGACGAGAGAAATACCCTCTTTTTGTAGATACTGTTTCAGCCCTGCCTTTGTCGCAACGATGTGGAAGGCGCCGTAGTGAGGTGACAGGATTGTGTGCAGTGCCTCGTTGGTCAAAAACTGTATATCAGCGAGCACAACAGAGATATTCCGGTTATTTTTATTCATTGTACTCAGATACCTGCTCCGTTTTCAAAAACATCTTCAATCATTGTCATCGTTTTGTTTGCGTTTTGTCCATCGACTGTTACCTGAAGTTTTGTTCCGGTAATGGCGCACAGGGCAAGCATCTCAAAGAAAGAGTCCGAATTGGCTTTTTCCCCGTTCTCTTTCTGAAAAAGAACGGAGCACTGCTGTTCGCGGGTAATCCTGAAAATTTTTGCAAGGGCCCGGAAATGCAAGCCTTCGGGTATCTTTACGGTGAGATGCTTCTGCGCCATGGTTTTTTGTACTAAAAAAATGAACAATAAATTATTTCTTGATCAGCTTCGATAACCAGCTTTTTTTCTGTGTTTCGTCTGTATGAAGCACTTCATCCAGAGCCTCGATCAGGTCATCGGGATGTTCAAGCCCTATGGAGAGCCGGATAAGGTCGGGGGAGAGGCCGCTCTGGAGCTGCTGCTCTGCCGTCAACTGGCTGTGCGAGGTGCTTGCCGGATGAAGGATCAGGCTTTTGGCATCGCCGACATTGGCAAGGTGCGAGAAGAGCTTGATATTGTCGATAATTTTTACGGCAGCCTCATAACCCCCTTTCACCCCGAACACCACCATGCCGCCAAATCCGTTTTTCAGATCTTTTGAAGCCGCCGCATGGGAAGGATCGTTTTTCAGGCCGGGATAGCGCACCCATGCCACTTCAGGGTGATGAGAAAGATATTCGGCAACCTTGAGAGCGTTTTCCGAATGGCGGGCCATACGGACAGGCAGGGTTTCAAGTCCCTGGAGGAATATCCATGAATTGTCAGGCGAAATGCACGCTCCGAGGTTTCTGAGCGGCACCGTGCGTACCCGAAGGGCAAAGGCAATCGGCGCAAGCGGTTCCGGCAGGTCGATAGCCCAGCGAAGTCCGTGGTAGTTGTTGTCCGGCTCGGTAAAGAGCGGATGACGTCCCGCTTTCCAGTTAAAACGTCCTGCATCGGTGATGATGCCGCCCAATCCGGACCCGTGGCCGCCAAGCCATTTGGTGAGTGAGTTGATGACAATATCAGCTCCGAGATCTATTGTTTTGAGCAGATAGGGGGTGGTGAAGGTCGCATCGACAATCAGCGGAAGCCCGTTGCGGTGAGCAACTTCAGCGATCGCTTTCACGTCGGTATAATCAAGCACCGGGTTGCCGATGGTTTCAATGAAGAGCGCTCTGGTTTTATCGGTTATCGCACGCTCAAAGTTCAACGGATCTTTCGGATCGACAAATTTGACGGTAATACCGAGTTTTGGCAGGATGGCATCGAACTGGGTGTAGGTTCCCCCGTAGAGATTGTTGGCCGAAACAATTTCATCGCCTGCTTCAGCGAGAGTGATGATTGTATTGAAAATCGCGGCAGTTCCCGATGCAAGCGCAACAGAAGCGGCACCACCCTCAAGCTGCGTAACCCGCTGTTCGAGCACATCGGTGGTCGGGTTCATCAGCCTTGTATAGATATTGCCAAGCTCTTTCAGGGCAAAAAGGTTAGCGGCATGTTCAGTGTTTTTGAACAGGTAGGAACTGGTGCGGTAGACTGGCACTCCACGTGACAGGGTTCCGTCAATTGTCTGGCCTGCATGAAGGGCAAGCGTTTCAAACCGGTAGTGTTCTGAACTCATTGGATTTTTCTCCTCTGTTTGGTTGTTGTGAAATTATTGGGACATGGCATGGGTACGGGCAAACCATGGTAAGGGCACGGCATGCCGTGCCCCTACGGTTTGTTACCGAAGAATTTGAATTTCTGCATGTTGAACTGGAAAAAGAGAAAGCAGCCAAAGCAGAAACCCGCGAGTGCTATGGCTGCGGCGACAGCCACAAACCCTGACAGAATCCATCCGGCAAGCGGAGCCCCAAGCAGGAAGGCGATTTGCGCACCACCAAGCAGAATGGCGGCAATCGAGTTATTGAACCGCATAAGCTTTGGATCCTCTTTTTCGGCGGTCAGATTCTGCTTTGCAAAAAGACGCGATCCTATAAAAAAAATGAGGCTCCCTTTCTTTCCGTATATCACGGCCAGGAGAATGATAAAAAACAGCACGGTGGTGACAATGGGAAGCTGCAGTGCAATGCCTGCGGCAATGCCCACGAGCAAAACAACCCGGTTCAGTTTGACAATCGGTAAAGGTATTCCACCCTCGCAAGAAGGCGATGCTGCTGGTGATGACATGGTATTTTTCCTGATGGTTATTGGTTGTGTGAATAATTTGATGAAAATAAAAAAGCCGGTACTGACACGCAGAACCGGCTTTAAAGACTTGTATCGTACTTCAATGAAACCATTGTGAACTACGAAGTTCTCCCGGATATCCCCGTGTCGGACCGATGAGGCCTGCAACAGCAGCAGCACATCTTTTTGGTTGTCGGGGTCACTTGTTTCATGAGTCGTCTGTTTCTTTAATTTTCGTTAACGATTGTTAACAATAATTTCCCGTATTTCCAAAAAATGTAGGCATTTTTTTCCGGAAAAAGCATGAAAGGAGGCATATTTTTGCTGTTTGGGCTTTGCGTCGTCGTTCTTCGTCGCTGAGGCAAAGGATAACTCAAGGAGATTGGCTGTATGGATGATTGAAGCCTTTCCGGTTATTATCCATCCATTCCACCAAAGCCAAGGCCTCTTCGGAGAACACCACCTCAACACAGATCACAAAAAAAACGTCGCCATCGTCGAAAGCGAAAAAAC
>SZXY01000050.1 GCA_005843805.1 Chlorobium sp. | reverse complement strand
CCGCTATAGCGCCTTGTTTATCGCCCGAATCAAATTTTGCCTCTCCACGACTGTTGAAAGCATCTGCATTTTTCGGGTCAAGCTCGATGACTTTTGTATAGTCTGCTATGGCTCCCTTGAAGTCACCTTGTGCAAACTTCCCTTCAGCACTTGTGAAAAAGCTTTTGGCATCAGCCGAAGCCTCGGCCATTGCCATATTTCCTGCGAGCAGGAGGGTCATAAGCGCCATACATAAAACTCGTAACATGTTGTTCATTGTTTCTTGTTGATTTTTGATGGTAGTAGTAAAATTCTGAATTTGATTCGCCTTTTTCGCTCCCGGACGAAACAAGATCTCTGCCCCGCCCGGAAGAATGGTTTGTCTGGAAATTAAAAGCTCTGTGTCAACCCCACGTTAAAGGAACGACCCTGCCCCGCAAGCGGCGCAAAATCTTCAGTTCTTCTTGTGCTTGGCGGCACCTTGCTTGCCAGGAAGTTATCATAGTTGATACCACCCAAAGGCAAATAGTAAAACTTGTCGAACAGGTTGGTAACGCCAAGATCAAGCGTCAGGTTTTTCCATTTGTATTCGGTGCGCAGATTGACCAGTGCATAACCTCCTGTCTGGGGTTCGAAACGAAGCGGATCGGTGTCGCTCTTTTTGGTGACAAGCAGCAACTCAATAGCATTGTTCCAACCAGCCACTTTCTGTTCCAGCGAAACAAAGGCATTCAGTGGCATGATATGGTAGAGAGCGCTTCCGTTATCGAGTTCCTTTCCATGCACATATCCAAGAGTTCCCCTGAGTTGTCCGGTTCCAAGGCCGTCGTTCTCCCACAAGGCAAGTTTGCCTGAAATGTCGAGCCCGTAGATCCTTGCATCGTGATTGACGAACCTGAGAATGTTGCGGGTTTCGCTTCCACCTGTCCATGTCCACGTTTGCGTGCCGTTTACTCTGACACCAATGTAATCCTGCACATAGGTAAAGTATGGGGTGACCTTCAACTCCCAGCTCTTGCGAGAGCTGTCGTGCCAGTCTGCCGAGAAGCTAACGGTATTGGCAACTTCTGGATTGAGGTTAAGATTGCCCACATAGCCATTGCCATCACCAAACCAGTTGACCATGCCGCTGGCCATCCAGCTTGTCGCCCAGGCATAGCGTTCGTAGAGATTGGGAGAGCGGGTCTTGCGGGCATATCCGACCTCATAACTTGCTGTTGAAGCTGCATCAAACCTTGCGAGCGCAGTCAGGTCCCAGTTGCTGTCGTTGCGGGCATGATCCTCAGCATTGAAGAGATTGGCCGGGATAGTGTATGTTGTCGTGGTATTATACCCCTGAACAATCCCGGTGTCCATCCGCACAAGTTCATTGCGCACACCAAGAACCGTCGTCACCTCCTTGTTCCACTTTGCCTCCCATTCGGCAAAGAGGCTGTAGCGATCACGATTGCCATTATTGATGTTCAGAAAAGTATCGGGCCACATGCCGGTACCAACGACCGGAGGCCACTTGTCATCGAGAGTAAAACGATGGAATTCGTGGCCGAGACGCAAGAGGTTCTTTTCGGCAACGGGAATTTCCGTCTTCAGGGAGTAACCAAGGTCAATACCGCGAGTCTCCATAGGCATATAGGGCATCGTCACTGGCAGCCGGAGATTTATCGGCAATTTATCTTCGCCGGAATCCATCTTGTGCCAGGTGTTCTGCCAGTAAGCCTTGGCATCAAGCTTGCCCCAGGCAAAGGCACTCTTGTAACGGAGATTAACAAACGATGCGTTGTTCTCGATCATATCCATCCACTGGTTGACAAAACCCTGACCAGGAATGAATTGATGGCCCGCCTTGAGGGTCACCAAACTGCTGTCGCCCTTGAGCGCCATCGTTAGACCGAGATTACGCGACTCGTAATAGGTCGATGTCACCGTCTTTCCATTGGCGTCCTTGTAGTCCTTCGCATGGTCGATGGAACCGGTCACCCCGAAACTGAGGTTGCTGCTGGCAACAGCACCCGAAAACGCAGCGCCGGTGCTTTGGTTGATGCTGCGATAGTAGGACGAAACAGTGCCCGACTCTTTGAGCCCCTCACCAGCTTTGGCGAAAACCGGCTGATCCGATTCAACATGAATGGAACCACCGATGTTGTCGCCTCCATAACTGACCGGCGTAACACCTGCCTTGACACCGATGCTGCTCACGCTGGAAGAAGCAATGTAGGAGAGAGGGGGGTTCATGTGGTTGGCACAGGCAGAGGTCAGGCACATCCCGTCAAGGTAGATAATAACCCGGTCATCAGCCATTCCACGTACCACAGGAAGGCTTGAAACGCCACCGCCCGTTGCAAGAGAGACACCCGGCTCATCCTGGAGAAGGGAGGCCGTATCGCTGCTTTTGAGGCGCTTTGGCGCCAGTGATTCAACAGCCTTTTCTCCTGCTGCTGTTACAACTATTTCATTGCTTGAAGCCTCTCCGGCAAACGCAGGGAGCGGAACTGCTGAACTTATAAGAAGGAAAAAAAACGGCTTTATAAAATATCTTTGCGACTTTTTCATAGAGAAGCTGTTAAACAAAATAATTTAAAAATACTTTCACAATTGTTACCAAATAAGGGCTTTGCTGAGGTGACAGAAGAAACCGCCAACAATCAGCCCATCACATCTTCACAGCTCACTTGAGTTTTTCGGGGAGTGAGACCATGCTACGCCACACCCTCTCTGTAGAAGGGCAAGCGTAAAGTATGAACGGTAAAATCAGAGGTTTGGGGGATGGTCGATCTGGCGAAGGAAGCCGTCGAACAATAAAAAGAGAGGGCCTGAAGCAAACTGGCGAACTGAAGAAAAGGCCCGATGAGATTCCAAAGCATCAGGCAAAAGAGCAGGCATTGCATTGAGCAGCTCTTCGAACGTTTTGGTCGAGGATTGCTTCTCTGATGAGGCAGGCTGGGGAGCCTCTGTATCAGCAATTTTCTTCTGAAGGAAACAGTGTCCGTCGCAATGCTCCACTTTCTTTTCACAAACAGTTTCTGCAATTGCTTTCTGATTCAAAAAAAACAGCCCGTAATAGACGAAAACGGAGTTGACTTGCAGAAACATTCCGACAAGCAGCAAAACTGCGATATGGCGGGTTGCTGCAATCATAACTGAGAATCCGGGGATTTGACAATAAGATGACTGGAAATATAATAGATAAGCTGCTGAAATCATAACACACGCCGGGCAATCACTCTCATGAGTGGAGCAGGAAGAGAGAGTTCCAGATGGCAAAGCGAAATCGTGTCATAATATTTTTCAATTGTACAAAAACCGCTCCTGCACTATATATTCATTCAGGAGAGCCGTTCCTCTCTCTCGATGATGTCACTCCCAATTTTTTTGTTTAACCGCAAAACATTATGAGAAACTCAACACGACTATCCTTGATACCCGGAGCTTGCCTGCTCATGTGTTTATGTACTTCAGGCACTCAAAAGTTGCAGGCCAGGGAACAGGCGATACCATCCGTGCAATCAAACCTCACCCAAAAACCACAGGTGACCTTTATTGAGCTTGGTTCTCTAAAATGCGTGCCCTGCCGCCAGATGCAACCGGTACTTCGTGCCATAGAGAGCAAATACGGTACTCAGGTCAAGGTTATATTTTATAATGTCTGGAGTGACAAAGATCGCCATTACGGCAATGAGTATGCTATCAGGATCATCCCGACCCAGATTTTTCTGGATAACCTCGGCAAGGAGTTTTTCCGCCATGAAGGTTTTTTCCCTGAAACTGAAATTGACAAACTCCTCCAAAAACAAGGGCTGATACCACTCAGCAACAAATAAGCGACAAAATGGTTGAGTCTCTTTTTTCAGCACTGACGATAGCGCTTGGCAAGAGTTATTCCCTTGCTCTTGCAGCCGCTTTCGGATGGGGAATACTCAGCGTCCTGCTCAGCCCCTGCCATCTTTCAGGAATCCCTCTGGTTATCGGCTACATCAGCAGCCATGGAAAAGTAAAGGTAAAACGCTCGATCTCGCTCTCCCTTTTATTTGCTTTCGGCAGCCTCTTCACCATTGCCATGACAGGGGTGATTACGGCTTCAATGGGCAAAATGTTGGGTGACACCGGAACATGGGGCACCACCATTATCTCCCTGCTCTTTGTTGTTATGGGCCTATACCTTATGGATCTTGTCAGACTGAACTGGTGGAATGGAATTTCTTTCGGCGACACACCGCGTGGCGGACTGTGGGGCGCTTTTCTCCTCGGTCTTCTTTTTGGTATCGGGCTTGGGCCTTGCACCTTTGCCTTCCTGGCACCCGTACTTGGTGCAGTCTTCAGCATAGCCTCCGGCAACTGGCTGAAAGCTGTCATGCTTGTGGCAGCTTTTGGAATCGGCCACGCAGCCGTCATCGCCGCTGCCGGAAGCATGACTAATCTGGTTCAATACTACCTCAACTGGACAGGAAAATCCTGCACAATGCTCTATCTCAAACGGTTGTGTGGCTTTTTCCTGCTTCTCGCAGGGCTCTATTTCTTCTATGACACTCTATAAATAATGCGGAACCTGCATTCACTTTCGTCAATTTGAAATACCCTTGTGCACTGAACAAAACACATT
This sequence comes from Chlorobium sp., assembly GCA_005843805.1. Taxonomy (GTDB): domain Bacteria; phylum Bacteroidota; class Chlorobiia; order Chlorobiales; family Chlorobiaceae; genus Chlorobium. The sequence goes on along the minus strand of SZXY01000050.1, from coordinate 5,010 downwards.
GTCGTTGCAGCAGAAAATGCACCTTGGCCACTTTCCGCTGCAAAGAGTGATGATCTGTTTTTTTACTGGCTTACAGGTTATCTGGCCGAGAAACGAGATTAATCCATAAGCACGGTTGCAAGCGTCTGTCCCTGATCCGCTCCACGAGTGACAGCAACAGCAAAAATATAGACACCCGCCTTCCATGTTTCCGTTCCGATCGGCACAACATTGATATTATAGAATCCAGGCAAAATTCCTGCCGCCACACCGGTGACATTGACCAGTGCTCCACCAGGGCCGACAATCATCGGTTGAGTCTTGAAATTAGCCGCAACAAGTCCCGTTACAGGAACACCATTGACATCAGTCACTGACACAATGATGTAGTTTGGCTGACGATTTCCCGGAGCTGCAATGGTATCTTCGGAAAATGCTGATACAATTAACCTTGCCATAATGTTGGTCTCCTTTTACTGCGTTTAAGATTTTAATGAGGGACGTTGTTCAGCAACATCAAAAAGCTCTATTCTGCGACACTCTCATTTTCCGACCTTCAAACCGCTGACTGTTTCCCATTGATAACAAAACTGCCTTCACTATGGCTTCATGGAAAGAAAATATCTTCATCGAAACCCCGACCCGGTTTTCAAGCCACGACAGTTACCAGTCAGTATTAAAAACAGATGCCACTAAATCCAGGCTGCAATACCTCTCTGAAAACAATCAGTTGAAAGCCTTGAGGAAAGTACCCTCGAAGGTGTCTCCCATCAATGGCAAAGGGACAATACATGATGCAGCCTCCACGAAACCATTTTGCCGCATCAACCCTCCAAGCTCATCCAGCGCAATACCTTCTGAACCACTGACAGGCTCACGCAGAAAAACCTTGCCACCAGGCTTCAACATCCGTGCCCACTCCCTGACTATCTCCATCCGTTCAGTGGCAGGAATATCATGGATGACGAAATGAGACAAAAGAGCATCGAACGATGAAGCGGGAATTGCAAGTACGACTATGTCACCAATGAGGTAATCGACATTGGAATAACGGTTCAACATTTTCTGAATCACCGTCTGCCATCTGCGCGACACATCAAGACATGTCAGATGTCCATCAATATTTTGCAACCGTCTGGCAAGAAATTTCGAACAGACTCCCGATCCCGACCCATAATCAAGCACACAATCACCCGATGCCAGATCAAGCGTGTTGATATATCGCCTGTAAATCGGTCTGGCAATTGTGCCACCAATTAACAAAGTCAGGACAACTTCACCTAAACACGGCTCATAGCCACTCATGGCCTCTCTCCAAATCCATTCAGGATACGATGTCTGAAAATCTGAAACTGTATCTATAACGGAAATTTATCAACCAGTCTCCTATTTCCCAAATCTGAAAACTGTTTATTCCTGTCATAAAAAAAGATTGCATATAAATTTAAGAGATTTATTTTAAAGTAATTAAAATTAAAAACCGATCCAGACTTTTTATCCTAATGAACAACGTCCCTAAATCTTGAGGTTTTTTCGGGCAGGGCTCTTCTTTTCCTTTGATTATGTATATTGACTGAGCTTGTTTTAATGACTTTTAACCGCTTGAAACCATGGTAGCCAGAATTCAGAATCTTTACCTGTTGCTTGCCGGCTTGCTTGCCATTGCAAGTATTTTCCTCCCTTTCTGGAGCTTTAATACCGGGCATCTCTTTCTCATCTGCGATTTTGTGTCTTCAGAAACCGCTGAAGTGCAGTACTCTATTGGCAGTTATGCCAGTGGTATTTTTTCGGTTGTGACTGCACTCGCCTCTTTTACCGCTATTTTTTTCTTTAAAAACCGAGCACTGCAGAGCAAGCTCATTCTGCTCGCCATAGTGCTTTTTGCTCTGGATCTTCTCTCCGGGCTAACGGCAGCACACTTCCTGAACCAGTATTTTGAAAGCCTCCACAAGGCGGTAACGCATAATCCTGAAGCTGGCATGTATATATTGTTGCCTGAACCGGTGCTTTTGTGGCTGGCCCTTAAGGGTGTCAAAAAGGATGACAAAATTGCCAATGCCTACAAACGACTGTAACGATGCAGATTGTCTGGTCACTCGGTGACGCTCACGGCATCGGGCCGGAAATCATTCTTAAAAGCTTTGTGAAACTTGAGGGAACAGGCCATTCGTTTCTTGTGGCCGGTTCTTTCAGGGTCATGGAGTATTACAGAAACACCCTCAATCTGCCAGTGAAACTGGAACTGGTTGACGATATCGCTTCACTTGACAAGTTCAATACCCCAGGCAACACCATCCTGCCCGTGTTGAGTATTGCTGAACCGGACTCCATAGTGCCTGGTATCATATCGGCTGAAGCCGGACGGGTTGCAATGCTTTCGCTCAAGGGCGCCGCTGAACTTTGCAAGTCGGGAGTGTGTGATGCTCTCGTTACCGCGCCGATCCACAAAGAGGCAATTGCACTGGCAGGATACAAGGATACTGGTCACACTGGCTTCCTCGGAAGGATGTTCGGAGTGCAGTCGCCAACCATGATGTTTTTCGATCCGGTCACAACGCTCAAGGTTGCCCTTGCTACGATTCATGAACCACTTGAACGTGTTCCCGCGCTTGTGCGCCAGATGAACCTCGACCTTTTTCTCTCAGCTCTTGCCGACTCTCTGAAAACCGATTTCGGGATTCTTAATCCCCGCATTGCCTTGCTTGGCCTCAACCCGCACGCTTCAGATGGCGGGGTGATGGGAAGTGAAGAAAAGGAGATCATCACTCCCTGCATAGAACGGCTTGCCGACACCCTTCAGGTGGAAGGCCCATTCCCTGCTGATGGCTTTTTCGGGGCAGGAAGATATCGCAACTATGATATTGTGGTGGCAATGTATCACGACCAGGGATTGCTCCCCTTCAAGGTGCTCGCCTTCGATACCGGGGTAAATGTAACGCTCGGTCTGCCGATTGTGCGCACCTCACCCGATCACGGAACAAGCTTTGATATTGCAGGAAAAGGAATTGCCTCCGAAAGAAGCTGTTATGAAGCGACACTGCTTGCTCTCGATATTGTCAGAAACAGAAAACAAACTGAACACCAATCATGATCTCTTTTATTGACGTTGACCTTGAACTTGATAAAAAACAGCTATTCAAAAACCTGAACCTTACCATCGAGCGTGACGAACTGGTCTATATTGTCGGAAAAAGCGGCAGTGGCAAGACAACGCTGCTGAAATCGCTCTACATGGATGTACGTCCGAAACGAGGGGAGATAAGCATTGCCGGATACAGTTCACGCACCATAAAAAAGCGCCAGATACCGCTCCTTCGCCGTAAACTCGGTATTGTTTTCCAGGAGTTCCGCCTTCTTGAAGATCGCAATGTTTACGATAATCTCGCATTTGTACTGAAAGTGACCGGTACAAAGGAAAAGCTCATCACGGAGAAGGTAATGCATGCACTCGACAGCGTTGGGCTTGAACATGCCGCCAAACTGATGCCACTGCGCCTTTCGGGAGGAGAGCAGCAGAGAATCTCCATTGCAAGAGCGCTGGTGAGAGAGCCACTTGTCATTCTGGCCGACGAACCTACCGGCAACCTCGACCCCGACACCTCTCTGGAGATCCTCGACTACCTGAAACGGATCAACCAGAAAGGCATCGTCGTCATTATCGGCACTCACGATTACGAACTGGTACGCCACTCCCCTTCCAGAACCCTGCAAATCAAAGACATGAACCTTCTGGAAACCACCATGGAACACTCAGCGACAGGCTACAGACCGGTTGAATGCAACAGCCTCTTGTAATCCCGGCAGGGGTATCCATCGTGGGTACCCTCTTCCTGACCCACACATATAACTGGGCGCCACTACAATTCATCCATATCCCAAAAGGCCCTGTCGAAATTCGCCTTCCTCATTTTGCTATTATTGTGAACATTGTGTCTGCAAAATTTTTTCCCATTGGTTTGTTCAACAATCTCTGTATAATCCGGTAATATGCCGTACAACATAACAAGCTACTTATGAGCACAAATCTCAAGCAGAAAGGTTTGAAAGAGCCCCCAGGGATTAACAAAAAACTCAATCCTGCAACAAGGGTCTCTTCGGATGGAAAAGCTCGCCTGGAGGCAAGAATAACCCGGAACGTTCACGCACAAATCAAACGAGCAGCCGAGATTCAAGGTCGAACGGTGACTGATTTTGTTGTCTATGCAGCGCTTGAGGCTGCAGCGAAAGCAATTGAAGAAAATTCCGTTATTCATTTGTCAATCGAAGGCCAGAAGGCTTTTGCGGAAGCTTTGCTGAATCCGCCAGAGCCCAACGCCGCCTTGCGACGGGCATTCCAAAGTCATGCTGAATTGTTTGGTCAGGATCAATAACCCTTTTGTGATATGAGCCACTCGCCATTTTCAGTGGTTCCACTGAGCAAAAGCCATGTAAGAGAGGGATTCTGCTCTGGATCTGAAGCTCTGGATCACTATTTTTCAGCACAGGTCAGTCAGGATACAAAGAGGAATATCACCAAATGCTTTGTTGCAATCGATAATACCGATCAAAAAATCGCTGGTTTCTACACACTTTCAGCCGCGCAAATTCCGTTACCAGGTCTTCCTGAAAAAATCTCCAGGAAAATGCCCCGCTATGAAACCGTTCCAGCCTCAAGAATAGGACGCCTCGCGGTTGACCGGCACTATCAAGGAAAACGGGTCGGAAGTGCTCTTCTCGCTGATGCCCTTTTCAGGTCATCAAATTCATCAATGGCAGTCTACGCTCTGCTCGTCGATGCGAAAGATGAAAAAGCGGAGGCGTTTTATCTGCACCACGGCTTTATACCCTGTCTCGGCACCCTTCACACCCTGTTTTTACCGCTAAAAACCTTCAAGTAAATCTGAGCAGCCCCGGCTTCAGAGACTCATTCCTTGAAATGATAATATCTGATTCTGAAAAAATAATCCTTCCCTTTTTTCGGACATTTTTAGCCATACTGTATCATTTCATGCCTGATACCCTCCCATTTATCACCATTTCTTCCTTAAGATA
>SZXY01000076.1 GCA_005843805.1 Chlorobium sp. | reverse complement strand
TTGAACTGATGGCACTCTCTCCGCTTGATTATGCTGAAACAGAGCGGAAACTGCGCACAGCGCTGATTGCCTCTCCATGAAAAGCATTTTCGTCAGTTGGTCTTGAGGTCAAGAGAGTGGCTTGTTGCAATCAATGCGGCTTTCCTTGCCGGATAAAGGCTTACCGCCAGACAGAGCACAATCGCGGTTACTGCTACAGTTATAAAATCTCCCGGATGCATGCTGACCGGATAGGCATCAATGATAAAGGCGCTTTTTGAGGGGAGCTTGACAATGCCGTAGAGTTCCTGAAGCTTGCAGATAGACCATGCGATAGCTGCACCAGCCGCACTCCCGGTCACTCCCGTCATGCCTCCCTGAATGATGAATATGGCCATGAACTGTGGTTTTTCCATTCCAAGACAGCGCAAATAGAAAAGTTCACGCTGTTTGTCGATAGCCGTCATGGCAAGTGCACCGGTGAGGCTGAGGGCGGCCACAAGGATAATAAGCATGAGGACGCAGAAACTTACCCATTTTTCAAGCTGCATCACTGCGAAGATGTTGTTGTATTTTTCTTCGAGCGTTCGAATTTTGCAGGTTTTTTTCAGAGGGCTGCGAGCCAGCCACTCTCTGAGTTTTTCGGATAACTTTGCTGAGCTGATCTCCTTGCCCCTGATGTCGATTCCGGAGAACTCTCCCTTGCCGAGCAGAAGAATTTTCTGGGCAAAACGATCCGATGTGAGTACATAACGGTCGTCAAATATTTTCTGCAGGGAGAATACCGACGAAACGGTGGTTTCAGGAATGCTGAGTACTGGCAAGAGATAGGGTTCCGAGAGCGATTCAAGCCCCAGAGAGATCAGTTCCGGACTGAAAATTTTTACATGCCTGAAGGTGTAGAGGTTTGTTCTGTAAGCCAGAAGCTCTCCGACAGCCACGGTTTCCGGAGTAAAAAATGGGTGCGTTGCCTTTGTGTTTTTAATCAGGAGACGGTGAGAGGCTTCGCTGAGCCCTTTAACCGTGACCAGTTCGCTTTTGTCCCTGGTGGACAAAATGGCCTCACCTTCGGCAAAGGGTTCTGCTGATTGCACTCCTTCAATTGCTTTTATTGCCTGCAGGAGAGAGTCGGGCACCATTATTGTTCGGCCTTCTGAAGCAACAAGCTGAACAGGGCTGTCGATGGTTACAAAAAGATCATGGGCAAGTTTCTGAAAGCCGTTCAGGACGCTCATGACCACGAGCAGGATGCTGACGCCGAGAACAATTCCTGCAAGACTTATGGCTGAAATGATATTGATAACCCTGAACCGTTTTCGGGCAAAGCTGAAACGTCGCGCAATCCATAAACCTGTTTTCATACAAACTGAAGAGTAAGGGGTTCAACTGCTGAGGGCAGTTCCCGGTTTGAACGAGGCTGCTATACGGGCAGGGATAAAGGCGAAGAGCAGTGTCAGCATCATAACGCCCACAGAGACAACCAGATAATCCGTCGGATCGATCAGGAGTGAAACATATTTGATGAAATAGCTTTTTTCTGGCAGGGTGATGAGATGAAAACGCTGTTCAAAAAGCGAGAGTGAGAGGGCCAGAATATTACCGATTACAATGCCCGAAAGCGAAACAAGAAAGGCCTGCACCATAAAAACCGTGCTGATTTTGCCGGGTTCAAGTCCGAGTGCGCTGAGCATGCCTATTTCTCGTGTTTTTTCAATGATGAGCACCAGAAGCGTTGAGATGATGTTGAAAACCGCAACGATGGTGATGGTCACAATCAGAAGTGGCATGATGTTTTTTTGGAGCTTCAGCCATTCAAAAAGATTGGCATAACGCTGAAAGACCGTATAGCCATAAAACGGGAAGCCAAGCTCTGCAGTCACCTTTTTCACTGTAGCTGAAAGGGAGGCAAGCTCATGCACATTGGCGTCATAACCGCTGATCATCATTGGATTGTACCGTTCCTGAAGCTCTTTGAGGTCTGCAAGTACAACAAAATCGTCAAATCCCTCCTGTAATCCTGTGTCATAGACTCCTTGTATCACACCGACTTCAAGGTCGAGAGAGGAGAGCAGGTCAACAATGTTCTTGTTGGAGGCAATAAGATTTGCGCCTTTGGAGTCTTGTCCAAGGCCGACAAGCATGACTTTTTTGCCTGCCCTGAGATCGAGGTTTTCGGCAAGAGTCTGTCCGGCATAGAGCGAAATTCCTTCACCGCGCCCCTTTCTCTCTATGCTTCCCGATCGGATGAATTTTTGAAGAAAACGGTTGCGCTCTTGTTCGGTCATTCCCCTGACAATCACAGGTTGGCTGCGATAGCTCAGAGAGTTGCCACTCTTGCGGCTCCTAAGCACAAAACTTTTCTCAAGAAATGGAGCTGCACTGCTGACGTTCGAATTACTTGCAATCTTTGCAAGATCTGAACGGCGCTCCAGGAAGAGCTGATCTTCGGGTTGACGAACCTGCAGGTGCGCACTGAAGCTGATTAACTTGTTTTCCACACTTCCGGCAAATCCTTTGACAATCGAGAGTGAGAGAATAAGGGCGGCGGTACCAACGGCAATACCGATAACGGCAACCATGACGATAAAGGTTGGCTTCGTTGCCGAGCGTTGCTTGAAGGCAAATCGCTGTGCAATGTAGAACTCGGGTTTCATGCCGTTTTGCCTAGCCGGGTTTTCATGGTGGCAAAGGTTACAACATTGTTTCTTCCGGCAAACTTTGCCATGTAAAGGGCCCTGTCGGCATTGTTGATGAGAGTCTGCCAGTCAGAAGCGTCACCTGGAAAGGTTGCAACACCAAGACTGATCGTAAGCTGGCCGCATGGCTGTTCTCCTTCAAGGGAAAATTGCTGGGCACTGATAGTCTTGCGCAGACGTTCAGCGACCTCTCGTGCCGTAATGGAGTCAGTTTTGGGAAAGAGTACCGCGAACTCATCTCCGCCGAAACGTGAAGGCACGTCGGATAGCCGGCACTGATTGCTGATGATATCGGCAAAAACCTTGAGCACCCGGTCTCCGGCAATGTGACCGTTTGTGTCGTTATAGTGCTTGAAGCAATCGATATCGATCATCGCAAGAGAGACTTTTTCGTTCTGGCGCCGGGCCCGCTCGACCTCGATAATGAGGTGTTCCTTGAAATGACGGTAGTTGTAGAGATTGGTCTTTTCGTCCCGTATATGAATTTCATCGAGCTTTTTGTTTTTAGCCTCGATCTCGTTGCAAAAGCCCATGATTGATTCGGTAATCTGGGTAATGTCGCTTGAATGTTCCGCTCCGGTAAGCTCTTTTTTCATCTCCACCGCCGTTTCGTGAATACTCTCCGGGATGTTGCGGTTGATAAGCTTCAGTTGGCCGGCAAGCTGGGAAAGGGGGATGACTGTCTGGCGGTAGTTGTTGTGCAGCAGCAGCCCTGCCGTGATGCTGAGCGTAAGCAGAACAGCAAGAATAAAAAAGAGAAAAAACTGGTTGATGGCGACAAGCTCTTTCGAGGCTTCCATTGACTCGATCTTGGCTTTTGCAATGGTATTTTCAAGTTCAAGGCGGAAAATATCGAAATTGTTGTCCGTACGCAGCTCTTTCAGCTCCTCTCTGGCCTTTTGCAGTGATGGATTAGGCTGCAATCCGGCATTCTGCATCTCGGTGACAAGTTTTTCGTACATGAAGAGCAGTACTCTCGCCTGTTTGTCATCTGTTGCCTCTGACTGGTTTGTCTGGTCGCGCATAAAACCAAACTCCATGAGTTTTAGCCTGAAATCCACAAGGTCAAGATAACATGCCTCTTTTTTTTCAACCTTTTCAAGCAGGTTGTGCTGCAATACGAGAAATCCTGCCGAACCGGCAATAACAATCAGAATGCTGATTGCACCAGTAAAAAGAAAGGCCTGAAAGGGAAATCTTGTTTTATTTATCAAAAAATCATGCATTCATTTCAGGATAATTGTCCTTTCGAGAAGCCGGAAAGGGACGAGTGAACTTCTTTCAATCGCTTTCTGCCCGGAACTGCCAAGCCACGATCCAAAGCCCGCAGCCAGAGCATCGCCGGAATAATATACATAGTAAACAGTCGTAACAAGAGGATAGAGGCCGTCGAAGATATTTTGCCGGGTAGGCTGAAAAGCCTCGGTTCCTTTGGATTCTCTGGATAGCGGAATAATTCTGATCTTCTCTTTGAGTAATGCATGGTTCTCTGCTGCGTCAAGAGAAGAGCGAAACAGAAGTGCGACCGCTTTACTGTCATCGGCCACCCGAGCTATCACCTCTTCGTCGCTTTTGTATGCCCAGGCTTTCAGAGCTGTTCTTTTTTGTCCTGTTTTTGCAGCAAAAAGTGACTGAAGACGGTAATCATCAGCAGTTATAAGAGGAACCACACCCATCTGCTTGCCCGAAAACAGAGCGGCAAGCTCTTTGAGAGAGAGCTTTTCGATAAGATTTCTGCGGTTGACAATGCAGACAATGGCGTCACGTGCCACCGGTTCAAGGCGAAGCGGGCGTTTCAGTGTCGCGAAAAGCGAATCTTCTGCTGCGTCACTCTCTCCGCTGATCAATGCTGCCCCAGCCTTGCTGTCGAAAAGATGGCGAAGAGTCTTGCCAGAACTGGCAGGCAAGAGTGATATTCTGGCTTCAGGATAATAGCGGGTAAACATCTCAGCCTGTGTTGAGGCAATATCCTTGAGCTGGCGGTCGAGTGCAAGAGTCAATTGGCCACTGCGGGCGGTTTCGCTGCTCTGGCGCTGCATGCAACCCGGCAGAAAAAAGAGTGGCAGAGAATACAGGAGGCAAATAACTGCCTGAAGTGTTACTCTTTTGCATGTTTTATTCTTCATATCCATTTACCCTGTTCAGGCTTGATTGATCTTGCGGGCAGCACAATGCTAAGATAATGAGAAAAAAGATGTTGCCATAAAAATCACTCCCCATGTCAAGGTTGTGAAAAAAAATGTTTCGATCCTTGAAAATCAGTCAAAAAAGGTTAATATTTCCGCTTTACTGGATATTTATTCATAAATCTGCGCAAAAGGAAACCGGCGGCACCTGTTCACAACCTTATGTCACTATATTTTCACTTTATACCGTCAGATTTCATATCCATTTCTACATTGAAACACTTTTCATGGCATACTCAGAGATGACTTTATCGGTATCAGAAAGTTTGAAAAAATATTCAGTATCTGTAATCGGAGCGTCAGGCTATTCTGGAGCAGAACTGACGAGGATTCTTCTGCGTCATCCAGCAGTCGAGCTTCAGGAACTTTATGCTTTTTCCCAGTCAGGCAAACAGGCCTCCGAACTTTACCCATCGCTTTCATGCAACAAGATTTACCGTACTTACAACGGCGAACTGGAGAGCGATATCTATTTTCTTGCACTGCCTCATGGAGAGGCTCTCGCGCTTGTGCCCGCTCTGTTGAAAGCCGGAAAAACAGTTATCGACCTTTCCGGAGATTTCAGGCTGAAAAACCCGCTTGAGCATGAAGAGTTCTATAAGCAGCCAAAGTCTCCCGAAGCCGTTATGACCTACGGAATGCCTGAACTTTTCCGTTCGGAAATTATGAAGTCAACGGCCATCAGCAATCCCGGCTGTTATGCAACCAGTATTATTCTTGGTATGGCTCCGCTTTTTCTGGGAAACAGAGCTTCGATAAAGGTCAGTGAGCTTAATTGCACATCCGTGTCCGGCATTTCCGGGGCTGGAAGAAGCAGTAAAACCGAGCTCTCTTTTTCGGAAATGAGTGAGAACGTCAGGGCCTACAAGGTCGGGGTGCACCAGCATACTCCTGAAATCATGCAGGCGCTTGGCACTTCTGCCATCAGCCCCTCCTTTGATTTTACCTTTACGCCGATGATCGGCTCTCTGGTGAGAGGCATATACAGCATTCTCAATGTCCGCCTTGAAAGCCCGGTCGATGCTGAATCGCTCAAAACTCTTTACAGGGAGTTTTACCGGAACGCCCCGTTTACAAGAGTGCGTGACACCATGACCGAGGTGCAACATGTTGCCCATACGAATTTCTGCGATATTCATATAGCTCTTGTCTCCAAAAGTGGTTCACTGGTCATTGTCACGGCCATCGACAATCTTCTGAAAGGAGCAGCCGGTCAGGCAGTGCAGAATATGAATATCATGCTTGGTATCGAAGAGAGTACCGGCTTATTATTTTAACAATCAAGTTGAACACTGCATTGGACAAACTGCAAAAAGGGCTCAGGGTGATCCATCAGCTTGCGGCCAAAACTCTCTGGCCAGCATCGGTCACACCCATGGAATCGGATGGTGAAAGTTGTTTCTGGCCTAAAGGTTTTTCTTCGGGAGCGGTATCCGCTGCAATAAAATACGACCGCAAAGATCTCATGCTGCTTCTGGCAGAGGCCCCTGCGAGTGCTGCTGCGCTTTTTACAACAAATCTCTGCTGTGCAGCGCCGGTTACGCTTTCACAAGAGCATCTGCAAATCTCCCCTTCTTCGATACGTGCCATTGTATGCAACAGCGGTAATGCCAATGCGGCTACCGGTAAAAAAGGGATGGATGATGCAAAGTCCATGGCTGAAGCCGTTGCGCGGGAACTTGCCATCAAGCCTGAAGAGGTTCTGGTGGCCTCAACCGGAGTTATCGGCCAGCTCCTGCCGATGGAGAGAGTGCTTGGCGGTATTTCCGCCCTTCCGGCAACGCTGCAGCAGGAGTCATGTATCGATGCCGCAAGGGCAATCATGACCACCGATACCTTCCCAAAGTTTTTCTCTCTTGAGCTTCGGCTTTCCGGCGGGCCAGTACGACTTTCGGGCATAGCGAAAGGTTCCGGAATGATTTGCCCCAACATGGCCACCATGCTTGCCTTTCTCTTGACCGATGCAGCCATTGCTCCTTCCCTTCTTCAAAAGGCGATCGAGTATGCAAACCGCAACAGCTTCAACGCCATTACGGTTGACGGCGACACCAGCACCAACGATATGGTGGCTATACTTGCCAGTGGTAAAGGAGCTGAAATAGTGGCGGGCAGCGACGACGAGAGAGAGTTTTCCGAAGCGCTCAAAGCGCTCATGACCTTTCTTGCCAAGCTCATTGTCATTGACGGCGAAGGCGCCACCAAACTGGTTGAAATCACCGTCGAAGGAGCTGCCGATGACCGGCAAGCAGAGCTTGCTGCCCGAACCATCGCACAGTCAAGCCTTGTCAAAACTGCCATTCATGGAGAGGATGCCAACTGGGGGCGGATCATAGCCGCTGCTGGCAGGTCGGGAGCGCAATTCAATCCGGAAGAGGCGGAACTGTTTTTTAACGATCTTTCGATCCTGAAACCTGGCTTTATTGCCGATTTTGAGGAAGAGAGTGCGGCTGAAATTCTCGGAAAAGAGTCTTATACCATAACGCTTCGCCTCGGAAGCGGTTCTGGCCGGGCAACGGTGTGGAGCTGCGACTTGAGCAAGGAGTATGTCGAAATCAACGGAAGCTACAGAAGCTGATATTTCCCTTTAACCACAACGAGCAATTTTTTCCGCAATGGACACTTTAGAGTGCAGTGAACTGAAATCCGCAAGAACAGCCCCCCAGGCGGCTATCGGACAGGTGCTTATCGAAGCGCTGCCCTATATCCGCAAGTTCGAAGGCAAAACCTTTGTCATTAAATATGGCGGTTCAGCCATGAAGGATGCCTGTCTGAAAAACACCTTCGCCCAGAATGTCACGCTTCTGCGCAAGGTTGGTATCAAGGTCGTCCTGGTTCACGGTGGCGGCGATGCCATAACGAGAACCGCCGAAAAAATCGGACTCTCCTCACGCTTTGTTCAAGGCAAGCGGGTAACCGACAGCGAGATGATATCCGTTGTCCAGATGACCCTTGCCGGCAAGGTCAATCAGGATATTGTGCAACTTATCAGCCAGCACGGCGGCAAGGCCGTTGGAGTGACCGGCCTCGATGCCGATACCATCAAGGCAGTTCCCTGCCATAATGCCGACAAGCTTGGTCTGGTCGGAGAGGTTGCCGAGATCAACACCGTCTATATCGACCTGCTCTGCGGCGCTGGCCTTATTCCGGTTATCGCACCTATCGGATTTGACGACAACAGTCATATCTACAATATCAATGCCGATGATGCAGCCAGCAGTATTGCCATTGCCCTTAAAGCCGAAAAGCTCATCTATGTCAGCGATGTTGAAGGCATTCATGTCGGCGAAAGAATCCTTAAAACCATCTGCAAAACAGAAGCGGCTGATTTCATCGAACAAGGCATCATTTCCGGCGGAATGATTCCAAAAGTGCTCTCGGCATTCAAAACCCTTGATGCCGGAGTAGGAAAAATTCATCTTATTGACGGCAAATCAACCCATTCGCTTTTGCTTGAAGTATTTACCCATGACGGTGTAGGCACCCAGTTCATAGCAGAGCAGGATAATGATCAATCCATAAACAGGTAACGGAATGGCAGAGGTTCAAAAAAACAAAACGTTCACCA
>SZXY01000155.1 GCA_005843805.1 Chlorobium sp. | reverse complement strand
AATGACCTGTTTTCCATACACTGCCCGCTCTTTGCCGCTCTGTATCTCAACAACTATTTCCCGTCCAATGAGCCAATAAGCCGTGACCATATTGGTATTGACTGACCGCACCACATTGGCGCGAGCCTGTTCAAGAATCTGGACAACTCGATCAAAAAGGGTTTTGCCGATTGTCATTTCATGATCCATCTTTGTCTCTTCAGATTGATGTTGTTTCAGCTCCGGGAGATAACCTCCTGATAAGTCAGGACAAAGGTCATTATCTGCTCTCCTCTCTTTTGAGATCCATTATTCGTCATCTTCCTCTATCGATCTCAGTTGAGATTATCATGCCCGTCAAGCGGGTTATAACCGGATAGTACCGGAAAATGCCAGTTATAATATAAGCAAGGGTTTTTGGATATTTGCGGCAACACGTGCGGCGGCGGGTGTTTTTTTTGTGTTCCTGAACTGGCGGTTTCGTATGTTAACGGGTTGATATTTCAGCTTTGCTCTGGCTTTGCTGTGACAAAATATCGGGAACTGGTTTTTTATTGTAAAAAGGTTGTAATGGCAGAAGAGATTTTCAGAAAAGGGGAGAGCATAACGCTGACGGTTACCGATCTGGCGGAGAAGGATCAGTGTTTCGGGCGGCTGGATAACGGTATGGCGGTCATGGTCAGTGGTATGCTTGCTGTCGGCGACCGGGTGCTGGCGAAGATTAAAAAGGTTCGTCAGCGCTATATCGAGGCTTTTGCTATCGAGGTGCTGGAGCCTTCGCCTGACAGGGTGGAGCCTCTCTGTCCCTATTTCGGAGTGTGCGGCGGGTGCAAGCTGATGCATATTCGCTATGAGGCGCAGCTTCAGTACAAAGAGAAGAAGGTGAGGGATGCCTTGCAGCATATCGGGGGTTTTGAGGAGCCTCCGGTGGCGTCGGTGCTTCCGGCTCTGACTCCGTTCCATTACCGCAACAAGATTGAATTTTCGTTTTCCAATATGCGCTACCTTTTGCCGGAAGAGCTTTCGATGGAGCAGCTTTCACGCCCGAAGGAGTTTGCGCTTGGTTTTCATACGCCGGGTAATTTTGAGAAGGTGATCGATATCGACTATTGCTATCTGGCAAAGGAGTCGATGAACAGGGTGCTTGCCCTTACTCGTGAGTTTGCGCTTGCAAATGCCCTGGCGCCTTATGGGGCCAAGGCGCATACCGGCTTTTTGCGCAACCTTGTGGTGCGGTTCAGTGAAAATCGCCAGGAGGTTATGGTCAACCTGGTTACTTCGTGGTATGACGAGGAGCTTATGGCGCGTTACCGGATGCATCTTGAGTCGGGGATGGCTGGTCAGAAGATGACCGTTGTCAATAATGTCACCCAAAGAAAGAATACGGTTGCTACCGGAGAGGAGGAGTTCAGGCTTTGTGGCGAGGGTTACATTACGGAGCGGCTTGGTGGCCTTGATTTCAGGATATCGGCCAACTCTTTTTTTCAGACCAACTCGTCACAGGCGGAGGTGCTCTACCGGAGCATTCTTGAGGTTGCGGGGCTCACGAAAGAGGATACGGTCTATGATCTCTATTGCGGAACGGGTACCATTACCCTCGCCATGGCAAAAAACTGCCGACAGGCAGTCGGTCTTGAAGTTGTTGAAAGCTCCATAAGTGATGCGAGGAGCAATGCGGCGTTGAATGGTGTCGAAAATGTTGCCTTTATCGAGGTCGATCTGAAGGATTTCCACGCCATGCTCGATAGCCTTGAGCGTTTCGACGCTCCAGGGGTGATCGTTACCGATCCTCCACGGGCGGGTATGCATGCAAAGGCGCTTTCAACCATGATCCGGCTCAGGCCTCGCAGAATTGTCTATGTCAGTTGCAACCCTGCGAGTCTTGCACGCGATGGCAAGGAGATATGTGCCCAGGGCTACAGGCTGCTGTCGGTGCAACCGGTAGACATGTTCCCCCATACTGCCCATATCGAGAGTGTTGCCTGTTTTGAGAGAGTGGCTCATTTCTGAGAGGAGTCAAGCACGGTATAGTCGACCGTTTCTGCCGCAGAGGATTTGGCTGTTTCCCAGGCAATGAATTTGTCGACATCTTGAATGATGGCTGAAAAAACAGCCGTTATAATGGCAAGATCGTCAGTAAACCCCAAAAACGGAATGAGATCCGGAATGGCGTCAAACGGAGAGACAAAGTAGATGAGAGCTATGGTAACAAGCACAATGCTCTGCCAGGGAATATCGAGGTACTCCCTGGTGGCATAGCTTCTGGCCATCCGCGCAAGCGGAGGAATTTTCCGGGCTATTGCGGAAATGTGCGACGAGTATTGCTTGCTTGATGAGAGTTTAATGGCTGCATCAACAAGTTTTTTCGTTTTACGGGGGCTCTCAATGACGGTCTCTGCTTTGCGCTTCCGCTTGCTGAACGTTTTCTTCATGGGTTTTGAAGGTGTCAGTTATTTTCCTCCTGCCTTGAGCAGCTTGCGGCGCTCTTCGGCTGTTAAGGAGCCATAGCCTCGTTCGGAAATCTTGTCGAGTATGGCGTTGATTTCCGCCTCTGATACCGGGGGTTCAACCCTGTTCTGGCGGTGGAGCTGTGGCCCGTTTTTCTTTTTGCCCGGGAGTCGGAGAGAGCTGAATAAACGAGAGATTGACCATTCTTTTCTTTTGATGGTAATGTAGATAAAGCCGATCAGCATTCCCCCGAGGTGCGCAAAATGGGCGATGTTGCTGCCGCTCCCCATGGTTCTGCTTCCTAAACCTGAAAAGAACTCGATGAGTGCATAGCCGGCAATAAAATATTTCGCCTTGATGGGCAAGAGAAAGTAAATCAAAATGTATCGGTCAGGAAACATCATGCCGAATGCAAGCAGTACGCCGTAAATAGCGCCGGAAGCGCCGACAGTTGGATAAATGTCTCCCATTGTCGCCACCAGGTTGATCGCAGCCGCACCGATACCGCAGACAAAATAGTAGATGTTGAATTGTCTGGTGCCCCAGTAATTTTCTATTTCGGCGCCGAACATCCAGAGAGCGAACATATTGAAAAAGAGGTGAGTACCTCCTCCGTGCAGAAACATGTAGGTGACTGGTTGCCAGATCCGGAAATTGCCTGAGCCAAGAGGCCAAAGTGCGCCAAGAGAGCTGATGGTCTCCCCGAAGGAGGTCATCTGCAGCAGAAAGACCGCGATATTGACAAGAATAATGGCTTTTATAGCCGGAGGTATAAACTGAAAGCCCCCGGGTCGGTATGGCTGACTGGAATAGTTCATCACGATGTATAGTTTTGGCCTGTCCCGTTTCAAAAATCGGGACAGGCCTCTTGCGGAAGGTCACTCCTGTAAGGGTATGGTATAATGGACTGAACCCAGGCTAATCGTTCAGGGCGGCGATGCCTGGCAGCTCCTTGCCTTCGAGGAATTCAAGGCTTGCGCCTCCACCTGTGGAGATATGGGTAATCTCTTTGGCAAGACCAGCTTTTGCTATTGCCGAAGCAGAGTCTCCTCCGCCCACAATGGTTGTTGCGCCTTTTGTGGTTGCTGTGGCAAGAGCCTTTGCGACAGCCATAGTGCCGGACGCAAAATTGTCGATTTCAAAGACACCCATCGGGCCGTTCCAGAGAACAGTGCGAGCTGAAAGGATTTCGTTGCTGTATGTTTCTGCGGTCAGGGGGCCTATATCGACGCCGATCATGTTCTCGGGGATCTCGCTGATCAGTGCCGGGTTGAAGGGGGCTGTGGCGGAAATTTCAGGGGCCAGAATGACGTCTACTGGAAGCAGCAGTTTGATTCCCTTCTCTTTTGCCTGCTTGAGAATTTCAAGGGCAAGTTCGATCTTGCTCTCTTCAACAAGCGATTTGCCAACTTCATAGCCCTGGGCCTTGAAGAAGGTGAAAACCATCGCTCCACCAATCAGTACCGTATCAACCTTTTTGAAAAGGTTTTCAAGGACATCTATTTTTCCTGATATTTTCGATCCGCCAAGTATTGCGACAAAGGGGCGTTCTGGCTCCTGCAGGGCTTTGCCCAGATACATCAGCTCCCTCTCTATGAGAAATCCGGCAACTGCCGTCTCCACGTAGTGGGTAATGCCTTCTGTTGACGCATGAGCCCTGTGCGCTGTGCCGAAGGCGTCATTGACGTAAACCTCTCCGAGCGAGGCAAGTTCTCTTGAAAAATCGGGGTCGTTTGCCTCTTCCTCAGGGTGAAATCTCAGATTTTCAAGCAGCATCACCTCTCCATCCTGCAGAGCAAGCACCTGTTGCATGACCTCTGTGCCGATGCAATCCTTTGCCATGGTAACGGGGCAATCGATAAGTTCAGCAAGCCTTGATGCTACCGGAGCAAGCGAGTATTCCGCATTGACTTTTCCTTTGGGTCTTCCAAGGTGAGACATCAGAATAAGACGTCCTCCCTCTTCAAGCACTTTTCTGATGGAAGGCAGGGACTCAACGATGCGTTTGTCGTCGGTAATATTTTTGTTTTCGTCGAGGGGTACATTGAAGTCAACGCGCATTAATACCCGTTTGCCTTGGATTGATATGTCAGACAAGGTCTTTTTCTGCATTGCTACTGATGATTGGTTAATAAAAGAATCCGCTTTTGTAATGTATACAGAATCTACAATATAATTAATTCACTCAACCGCCGGGTATGAAACTATCTGAACACACCATCATTTCAGCGTATGGCTTTGGCGACGGGCACGATGGTATTTTTTGATATTGTCACTATGCTCGGTGAGAGATGAGGCGAAGTTATGGCCGCCGGTGCCGGTTGCGACAAAGTAGAGAAAGCCGGTATTGGCGGAGTTGAGTACTGCAAGTATCGACTGGGCTCCGGGGTTGCAGATAGGCCCGGGAGGCAATCCTTTATGGCGGTAGGTGTTGTAGGGGGAGTCGGTTGCAAGGTCGCTGTAGTAGAGCCTGCGGGCAGCTCCACCCAGGGCATACTGTACGGTAGGATCTGCCTGCAGTGGCATGTTTTTTTTCAGCCTGTTCAGATAGACACTTGCAACAATTGGTTTTTCGCGGTCAAGCGGAGTTTCTGCTTCAACAATGGAGGCCAGTGTCAGCAAGCCGGTCTCGCTCAGCCCGTTCTTTAAGGTGAGTGTTTTCAGTTGGCCGGTATAGAATTTACGGAATCGGCTGATCAGAAAACCTGCGGCTTCTTCCGAAGTGCTGGCCCATGCAAAGTCGTATGTTCCAGGAAAAAGGTAGCCTTCGGCATTTTTTGCCTTGATGCCGTGCTTGTCGAGCAGCCGGCTGTCGGATACTGCTGCCATGAAGCTTGTTGAATCAATATCGAGTTTTCGCGCCATAATGCTGGCAACATGGCGGAGATCAAGGCCTTCGGGGAGAGTGACTCGCACCTCATCCTGCTTCTGGGAGTGCAGGTGATACAAGAGGAGGAAATTCGACATGCCTGGCGTAATGACATAGCGGCCCGGTTTGATCTTGTGAAGCTCCGGGATAATGCGACCGGTAAGGAGTGCAGGCCATTTACTTTTTATTGCACCGTTACGGTAGAGTTCATCCACAATTGCCGTGAAGCCCATTCCGCGGTGAATTGCAATTCGCGTTGTTTTAGACGCAGTATTGAGTCCGGGCACAAATAAAAAACATGCAGAGGCTGCGAGCAGGGTCAGCAGGCAGGCTAAAAGCAGTTTACGGCGGAAACCATTTTGTTGTGCCATATTGAAGAAATTCTTTTAGCTCTGCGGTATCTCTGGCTGACTGTTTTTCCACTCGTGCTGAAAAAGACGCGACTCTTCGATGATGCAACGGTAGATTTTTTCCAGCGTATGATATTTAAGGGGTGAGTCTGCATGGCTGAGCACGTTCTGCAGCACCTCTTTTTCCCGTTCCGGTTGCAGTACCTGTTCTCCTATTCTCGATTTCAGGGAGCTGATATTCTGGGCACAATGCAGTCTTACGCAGAGCAGTGCCGATAACTGCTGGTCAATGGCGTCGATTTTTTTTCTCCATTCGTCAAGTTCCTGCCAATGTGCGGTATTGTTGACGTTGCTGTCGGACATCATGATAATCAGTTGTTAATGAGTGAACCTTTTGGTGGTCAAACAAGAGTAAAAGAAAATGTATATGGTGAGTCTTCGATCAGTTGCGGGTGAAGAGCTTCATCCAGCGGTCAACTTCTCGATCACTCAGCAATTCTGTATTGAATTTTTTTTCGTTTCCGGACTTGCTTTCGGCGAGGTTGTGCCTGTTTTGAAGGGTGGCAGGAGGCCTCGACGTTTTCAGTTGTGCTGCAAACTCCCCTGATTTGATGCACTTGGCGCCAAATGCGGTGGCGTAGCGGCGAATTTCGTCGTCCGAACTTACAATAGTAACTATTTTTACTCTTGTGTTCAATGATTTTACGTAATCAATAATCCACAGGTCGGCACTTTTCCCATTCGGAGTAAAAACAATATGCAATGGGGCCCCGACAGCATGTTCTTTGTGACTTCCTTTCCCGTCGTAGACAATGGTTACCTGGGATTTTGTTTCCTTCTGAAAGGCGATAAGTTTTTTTTCGGTTTCCTGCCGAAGTACCTCAAGCGGCGCAGCACTCAGCGACGGATAAAGCTGATGGATAAGGTTATAGCCATCAACCACGATCTCCCTGTGTCCCCTTTTCATGGTGATGTTTTATTCGGTAGAAATATGGATCATAACAGCAGTATAAAATAGACGAATATTTTTTTAGTGCATCCTTTTTTATACATTTTAAAAGTGGCAAAAAATGGTAAAAAATGGGGACAATCATTTGTTCTGCACCTTTTTTTCCTTTTTTAGTGGCTCTTTGGCTTGAAAAGGGCTTGCGGGAGGTAAAAATCGACATAATGGGAGTTGAACCGTATGGCTGGCTTTATAGGAAAAGAGAGGCATGCTGTCGATGAAAAAGGTCGGTTGATGATTCCTGTAAGGTTTCGCAGGAAGTTCGGGCAATCGGTTTCTTCGGCTGTTGGTGATTCTTCTGAATGCAATGTTGAAGGGCTCTATATCATGAAAGCCCCCGATCGCTCCCTTGAACTTTACGAGCCGTTTATCTGGAGCGATATGGGAAAAACCATCTCTTCTCTTTCGGATTTCAATCCTGAAGAGCGTCTGTTGAAGACATTGATGTATGAAAGCCTTGAAACGGTCGAGCTTGATCGTCAGGGACGTATAGCGCTCTCAAGGGAGTTTCTTGAACATGCTGGTATTACAAAGGATGTTGTGATTATAGGGGCCGATACAAAAATGATTGTCTGGGAGCCTCAGCGTTTGGCGGAGGTGTTGCAGCAAAATGAAGGGCGCTTTGCATCGCTTGCAGGAAGATATTTTTAATGCTCATGGCTCACAATAAATTTCACGAGCCGGTTCTTGCTGCCGAAATTGTTGCATTACTGGTCAAAACTCCCGGCATTTATGTTGATGGTACGCTTGGTGGTGGCGGTCATTCCCGGGCGATATTGAGTGCGTTGTTTGATGCAGGTTACAGCGAAGGCTCATTGCTTATAGGAATTGACCAGGATGACGCTGCATTGCGCCAGGCAACCGGAAACCTCAGCGAATATGAGGGCCTTACGGTTTTAGTCAAGGGAAATTTTCTGGGTATCGGGAGCATTGTCAAAAAGGTTTGCAGTCAAAAAGGTCTGCAACCCAAAGTTGCAGGAATTCTGCTTGATCTTGGGGTTTCGTCGTTTCAGATCGACAGTGCTGAGCGGGGGTTCAGTTATCTCCGCCCAGGGCCGCTCGATATGCGCATGGATACCGATGCATCATTGAACGCAGCGGATATTGTCAATAACTATGGGGAACAGGAGCTGGCAAGGCTTTTTTATCGGTATGGCGAAGAGCCCAGAAGCCGGAGCATTGCCAGGGCAATTGTTCTCTACCGTCAAAAAAACGGGCCCGTCATGGGGACGGAAGAGCTTGCCGGGATTATCCGCACCAATGCGCATGGAGGGGAGAAGGTTATCAAGACTCTTTCAAGAGTGTTTCAGGCGTTGAGAATTGAGGTGAACAGTGAACTGGACGTGCTTCGCCAGGCGCTTTATGATGGTATAGACTCTCTCGATGATCATGGCAGGATGGCCGTCATCAGTTATCACTCTCTTGAAGACCGAATTGTCAAAACTGTTTTTGCAGAAAAGGTCAGGAGTGACTGGGGCCCTAAAGGGGTCGGTTTGAGGGAGCCTCTTCACAGAGGTTCGGTCATAGCGGTTACCCGGAAGCAAGTGGTCGCCGCATTGCAAGAGATTGAGTCAAATCCGAGGGCAAGAAGTGCAAAATTGAGGGTTATAGAAAAAATTCCGCAGGGAGGTCATAGTGAATTCCGCTAATCCGATGATTTCATTGTTGAAAAAACTTCTGAAGCAGTTTCCCGGCAGTGCAAAAAAGATGCAGGGTGAGCTGGCGATGGCTGGAGCTGAGAGGGGTGGCGATGAGCTGCTTGTTGGTGACGATATTGCCGCTCAGGGAGTTGTGCCGATTTTTTCCAATAGTGAGCAGGGCCAAGATTCCGGCTTCAGGGAGCTGCTTCGCAATCTGCTGGTGTTTGATATCGGTGAGTTGTTGCATCCAAGGACTTTTTTGTACCTTCTGGTTTTTCTCGTCCCGGTGATTTTTCAGATTTACAATACCCTTACGATTAATAGTCTTTCTCTGCAGAATGAGCAGCTTCGTGAGCAGATACAGATGACTTCGAGTGTGATAACCTCACAGGAACTGAAAGTGCATGAATTGCAGAGTATCCATAACATTGCAAAAGATGCAGCCGCACTTGGGCTTGTGGCTTCCAGAGTTCCTGCCGTTGAGCTTGACCCGTAAATGATTAGATGCGCCACATAACGGGATTACTCATGAAAGATCAGCATAACATCACAAGAGAGGATGATTTCGAGTTTGGAAAGCGACTCGGTATCATTGTTATTATTTTTTCGGTTTTTATTGCCTCGATTATTGGCATGTTGCTCAATATCCAGGTGATCAATGTCAAGAAATACAAGCAGAAAGCAGCCAGGCAGTATGAGCGTGTGGTGACCGAGAGTGCGCAGCGGGGAGCCATTGTCGACCGGCATTCACGAATGCTGGCTGAAAGTATCAAGTCTGTTTCTTTTTATGCTTTTCCGGAAAAAGTCCGCAATACTCCCATGGTTGATGAAAAAGGCCGGGCGGTGATTGACAGGAAGAGCGGTAAGCAGAAGTTTTTTGATAATTCCAGGATTGTTGCGACACTTTTCGCGAAACATTTGGGAACCAACAAATTACTTGTGCTGAAAGAGTTGAAGCGCAGCAAGGCTATGGTGGTGCTGGGCAGGAGAATACCGGTTGCAAAGGCAATGCCGCTTATGGAGGCGGATATTTACGGTGTACAGTTTGACAAGGAGCAGCAGCGTTATTACCTGAACGTAGCGTCTCAGGTTATCGGTTTTACTGGCAGTAAAAATGAGGGGAGCAGCGGGCTTGAGTTGCAGCTTGACAAAGAGCTGAAGGGACAGGATGGCACGAAAATTTTTCAGCGATCTGGTACCGGAATCCGTTATCCTGCTCCTGATGCCCAGCAACAGGCAGCCATAAAGGGTAATAGCGTACAGTTGACCCTTGATGCCGATATTCAAAGTATTGTCGAAGATGAACTCTCAAAGGCAGTCAATACGTTTCGGGCTGATGCTGCGTCGAGTATTGTCATGGATGTTCGTACCGGAGAGATTCTGGCAATGGCGAGTAACCCCTCTTTTGATCTTAACCAGAGAACAACATGGACACCTGAAAAGTCTCGAAATCGTTCGGTGACAGACAGTTATGAACCTGGCTCAACCTTCAAGCTTGTCATGGCTGCTGCGGCAACTGAAGTGCTGAAAAGAAAAGCTGAAGATATGGTGTTTGCCAATAATGGTGTTATGCCGATCTATAACCTCTCGATCAGGGATCATGAACCTTATGGCAACATAACGTTTCGGCAGGCAATCATGTATTCAAGCAACATTGTTGCGGCCAAGACCGCCATGGCGGTTGGGAGTGAGAAGTTCAATGCCTATACAAGAAATTTTGGGTTTGGCGTGAAAACCGGTATCGGCCTGGTAGGTGAGTCGCCGGGAAGGGTAAGGACGTTTGAGCATTGGGACCGCACCACGCTTCCCTGGATGGGATATGGCTATCAGGTTATGGCTACGCCCCTGCAGATATTGCAGGCTTATGCGGCCATTGCCAATGATGGAGGGCTGATGAAGCCCTTCATTATCAAGAAGGTGATCGATGCAGAAGGGAAAGTGCTTCGGGAGAGTGTGCCTGAAAAAGTCAGGCAGGTGGTTTTGCCGGAAACCGCCAAATATCTCGGAAAGGAGTATTTCAAGGCGGTAGTTGACAGCGGAACGGCCAAAAGCGCTTCGGTGCCAGGAATCAGTGTTGCAGGCAAGACTGGCACGGCAAGGCGTGCGGCTGCAGGCTCCTATTCCACACCGGTTTATGTCTCTTCATTTGTCGGATTTTTTCCGGTTGAGGCTCCCCGTTATGCAATTATTGTGCTTGTTGAAAATCCAAAAACGGCCTATTATGCCGCCACGGTTGCTGCTCCGGTTTTTTCCTCCATTACATCGAGAATGATTGCCTGTTCGGGGGAAATGCAGAAGAATCTTGCCTTTCGTTCTCCGGAACAGGCAGGGATTGATTCTGTTTCTACCGTTGCAATGCCAGAGCTTGTGGGTATGAAGGGTAACGAGGCGAAGCGATTACTGAAATGGCTTAAACTCGATGTGGATTTTTCGGGAGATATTGACGGGGTTGTTGTCAGCCAGAGCATTGCGCCTGGTTTGAGGGTTGAAAAAAAGAGGATTATTAAGGTGAGGCTTGCAACTGGAAACGTGAACAAAAAATCCTCATGATTACCCCCGTGGAGAGTGCTGGCAGCCCCATGATGCAACTCGATGAGTTGCTTGCGGGAGTTACCTTTCTGGAGCTTGCCGGTAACACCGCAGCCAGGCCGGTCTGCATGGTTACCTGTGATTCGCGGGAGGTTGTGGCCGGTTCGCTGTTTGTGGCGGTAAGGGGTTATTGTACCGATGGTCACCGCTTTATCGGAAGTGCGGCAGAGCAAGGGGCTTCGGTCATCATCTGCGAAGAATTTCCCTCTGATATTGATGCATCATCTCTTTATATAAAAGTTAATGATTCCCGGCAGGCCCTGGCGGAGGCGGCCCGGATTTTTTATGAAAAAGCATCTGAGCGCCTGCTCATTATCGGTGTTACCGGCACCAACGGCAAGACAACCACCGCGAAGCTGATTACGGCAATGCTTAACGCCAATGGTATCCCTGCCGGTTATATCGGTACCAATCTCTGCAGGATCGGAGAGAGGGATATCCCCCTTGAACGTACGACACCGGAGGCTCATGGTTTGCACGAACTCTTCAGCCAGATGGTAGATGCGGGATGCCGGGCAGTGGTCATGGAGGTCTCTTCCCATGCATTGGTACTGAAAAGGGTTTACGGTATCCAGTTTCATACGGCTCTTTTTACCAATTTGACCATGGAGCATCTTGACTTTCATGGTACCATGGAGGATTATGCTGCAGCCAAGCAGTTGCTTTTTGAGCAGATAAGCCCGGAAGGGTTTGCGGTCTTCAATATTGATGACCCTTTTGCTCCAGAGATGGCCATGGCTGTTGCGCCTGAAAAAAGATATTGTGCTACCATGCAGTCAGCAGCGCTTTCTCCGCTTTTGTCGTGCAGCCGGGTTTTCCGGGCTGATATCAAGGGAAGCTCTTTTGCCTCAACGACCGTTGCGCTGCATTTTCCCGATGCGCTTGTGACTATGGAGGTTGGGTTGCCGGGAGTTTTCAATGTCATGAATGTGCTTGAGGCTGCGGCCGTCGGTTATGGCATGGGTCTTGCCCCTGAAGAGATCTGTCGCTCTCTTTCGGCAGTTTCCTCGGTGAATGGGCGTATGGAGAGAATCGGTGACGGGAGTATTGGATGGAGCGCCTTTGTTGATTATGCACATACTCCCGATGCTCTTTTCAAGGTTCTTTCTGCCCTGAATGCCCTCAAGGCTGAAGGATCACGTCTTGTGGTGGTGTTCGGGTGCGGTGGCAACAGGGATCGCTCGAAGCGACCGGAAATGGGTCGTATTGCCTCCGAAAATGCCGATGAGCTTATCATTACCTCCGACAATCCGCGTGACGAGGATCCAGACTCTATTCTTGATGAAATTGAGCGAGGCATAACGGGCGACCATTACACAAGAATCAGTGACAGGGCCGAGGCTATCAGGAGGGCGCTTTCGATGCTTAAAAAGGGAGATCTGCTGCTTGTGGCGGGAAAAGGTCATGAACAGTATCAGGAGATTGCGGGACAAAAATATTTCTTTTCTGATCAGGAGCTTATAAAAAAGTATTTGCAGATAAACAATTCCGGAAATCCGGAGAAGGAGAGCGTGTGAAAGGGGTTCTGACGATCGATGATTTCCGGAGCGTCGGAGAGGTTGTTGCCAGAGAGGCGGAGTTGCCGCAGCAGGAGATGATCGAGCCGGTGGTGGTCATTGATTCAAGAGAGGTGAAAGGGGGGGAGCTGTTTGTTGCCCTGAGGGGAGAACGAACGGATGGTCATGACTATGTTGGCACTGCTTTTGCCAATGGGGCCTCATGGGTCATGGTGAGCCGTCAGTGGTATGATGCACAGCGCTCGATTGAGCCTCCTTCCGGAAAAGGTTTTATCGTCACCAATGATCCTGTGGCCGGTTTGCAGCGGCTTGCAACTATTTATCGCAGCAAGTTTTCTTTTCCTGTCGTGGCTATTGGTGGCAGCAATGGAAAAACCACAACCAAGGAGATGGTGGCTTCGGTACTTGGAACGGCTTTCACTGTTCAGATGAGCCAGGGGAACAAAAACAATCATCTGGGCGTACCTCTCACCTTGCTGCAGCTCAAGCGGAATACCGCTGTTGCCGTTGTCGAGACGGGTATCAATCATCCCGGAGAGATGGCGTTGCTTGCCGATATAGCCATGCCGACGCATGGAGTTCTGACCAATATAGGCCATGAGCATCTGGAGTTTCTTTTCGATCTTGACGGGGTTGCCGCAGCCGAAACTCAGCTTTTCGAATATCTTGGCACTCATGGAGGCACTGCATTTGTCAATACAGACGATCCACGGCTCAGCACGGCTGGAGCTGCTCTTGCCAGCCATGTCAGTTACGGAAGCAGGGAAAGTCCTGAAAATGTCTGCTGGGCCAGGGAAATTTCGGTGAGCAGGAACGGACGCATCTCTTTTCTGTTATGTTCTGCCTGTGGTACCGAAACGGTTCACCTGAATTTTACAGGAAAGCACAATGTCATCAATGCGGTTGCTGCTGCTGCAGTCGGCCTGCATTTTGGACTTTCGCTTCGCCAGATCCGTGATGGTCTGGAACGGCTCATTCCTGCTCCCGGCTGGAAGCGGCTCGAAGTGGTTGACTCCTCTGGACTCATGATCCTCAATGATACCTACAACGCAAATTCCGACTCCATGCGTCTGGCGATCGATGCGCTGTGCGATATTGCGTGTGAAGGAAAGAGAATTGCCGTGCTTGGTGATATGCTGGAACTTGGTGTAGCCGCAGATGTTGAACATGAAACCATTGGCAGATATATTCAACAGAGTTCTGTCGATATGCTTTTTACTTATGGAGAGAAGGCCCTGTTGTTCTGCCGGGAGGCGCCCGGTTGCTGCAGGGGCCATTTTGAGAGCCACGAAAAACTTCTCGATGCATTGCTTGCCGGAGTGCATGATGGCGATGCTGTGCTTTTCAAGGGATCACGGGGGATGAAGCTCGAACGGGTTGTCGAAGCGCTCATCAATGCAAGAACCATAACCAGGTAAGATTTACAGTATGCTTTATTATCTGTTGAAGTACATCAACGATATGTATGATCCCCCAGGGCTCCATGTTATCGAGTACCTGACCTTCAGGGCCAGCGCTGCCGCAATTACGGCGCTGCTGATTACCCTGTTTGCCGGTCCCGGATTTATCCGCTACCTGAAGTCCCGGTTTATTGAGCCGATCAAGGAGGAAGCGCCTCCGGAGCATAAAAAGAAAAAACAGCTTCCCACGATGGGTGGCTTGCTTATTATTTTTTCCATTGAGGCATCAGTCTTGCTTTGGGCAAAATTTATCGATCCTCACGTCTGGCTGGTCATGCTTGCTGTGCTCTGGATGGGCGTCATCGGTTTCATTGATGATTACCGGAAGGTTGTGCTGAAAATCAAGGGGGGACTTTCGGCCCGTTACAAGCTTATCGGGCAGCTCTCTCTGGGTCTTGTCGTAGGGCTTTATACCTGGCATGATCCGGCTTTTTCGGTGCTGCTTTCAACGACAACCGTGCCGTTTTTCAAACATCTGACCATTGATTACGGTTACTTCTATATTCCTGTCGTTCTGTTTATCATTACGGCTGTTTCGAATGCGGTAAATCTTACTGATGGTCTTGATGGTCTTGCTTCCGGCAGTTCGGCCATTGTGGTTATGGCTCTTGGTGGTTTTTCCTATCTTGCCGGCAATGCAGTCTATGCCGCCTATCTCAAGATTCCATTTATTCCCGGAGGTGGAGAGCTTGCCGTTGTGTGTATGGCCATTGTCATGGCCTGTGTGGGCTTTTTGTGGTTTAACTCCAACCCGGCTGAGATCATCATGGGCGACACCGGTTCGCTCGCTCTTGGAAGTGCAATTGCAGTGATCGCTCTTCTTATCAAGCAGGAACTGCTTCTGCCGGTGCTTGCCGGTACATTTTTTCTTGAAACGCTCTCGGTTTCCCTTCAGGTACTCTATTTCAAGTATACGAAAATGAGGTACGGCCAGGGTCGGAGAATTTTTCTGATGGCACCCCTTCATCACCATTTTCAATTGAAAGGGTGGGCGGAACAAAAGATTGTGATCAGGTTCTGGATCGTGACCATTCTCTTTTTTCTTGCCAGCCTCATGACTTTAAAACTCAGGTAATGGATATAACGGGAAAAAGGGTATCGGTAATCGGTGCTGGAAAAAGCGGTATTGCTGCCGCCGAACTGCTTCGCCTGGAAGGTGCCGAGGTATTGCTCAGCGAGGTGGGCCGGATCGGAGAAAAGGAGCGGTTGCGTCTTGAGGAGATGCAGGTAGCCTTCGAAGAGGAAGGTCATTCAGAGAGGGTTTACGAAGCTGATTTTTGTGTCATCAGTCCCGGTATCGGGCCCTCTGTTCCGGTTGTGAAAACCATGCAGTCGAGGGGAATTTCTCTCTATAGCGAGATTGAAATAGCGAGCCTTTTCTGTAAGGCAAGAATTGTGGGTATTACCGGTACGGACGGAAAAACCACGACATCTACCCTGGTTCACCATATTTGTGAAGCTGACGGTATCATGAATGGTTACCGATCATACAGTGTCGGCAACATCGGAGTTCCCTTTTCTTCAATGGTTCGGGATATGAGTGCCAGGGATGTTGCGGTTGTCGAACTGAGCAGTTACCAACTGGAACGCTGCATTACCTTCCGGCCTGACGTTGCCGTCATTACCAATATAACGCCTGACCATCTCGATCGTTATCAGGGCGATCTGCTGCGCTATGCTGAGGCCAAGTTCAGGATTTATGCGAACCAGGGTGCCCGCGATACGCTCATTTACAATGCGGACGATCTGTTGCTCAGAGAGCATTTTGAGAGTTCTTCGGATCGTTTTCCGTTCAGAATCATTCCGTTTGGTATCGATTATCTGCCACCTGCAGGCCATGACGGTTCGTTTGTTTTTATTGATGGCGATACGATTGTTGTGCGTACGGCCAGCGGCGATGAGCGAGTCATCGTGACATCGGATTTTCTGAAAGGGAGTTTTCGGGGGCGGCACAATATCTATAATGCGCTTGCGGCGGTTTCTGTTTCGAGGGCGCTGGGTATCGGTAATGAAGCTGTGTGTTCAGCACTCACTCAGTTCAGGGGTGTTGAGCACCGCCAGGAATTTGTCATGACCATTGACGGGGTTGACTGGGTCAACGATTCAAAAGCAACAAATATCAATGCCCTTCGCCAGGCTCTCGAAGCGCTTCCCGGCAAGGGAATTCTTATTGCCGGAGGAAGGGATAAAGGGAATGATTATAATTCGGTTTCAGATCTTGTTCGTCAAAAGATCTCTCTGCTTATCGCCATTGGTGAGTCCCGCGAAAAGTTAGCTTCAGCTTTTGAGGGTATCATTGCCTTCAAAGCAGCCGAATCTCTCGAAGAGGCGGTGTCGTTTGCCCATGAGTTTGCTCAGGAGGGGCAAACCGTGCTGTTTTCACCGGCGTGCGCAAGTTTTGACATGTTCGAAAATTTTGAGGATCGAGGCAGGCAGTTCAAACAATGTGTTCATCAGTTGCAGCCATGCTGAAAATCGGCCACACTTCAGATTCTTCAGGGGTAAGTGTCATGGAGGATCGTTCAGTTCCTTCAAGAGGCGAGGGAATTGCCGGAAAGTTGCTGTTGCTCATCGTTGCAATGCTTATGTGTATCGGTATTGCCGTCGTCTACAGCAGCGGTGCGGGCTGGGCGGAAAACAAATATGCGAGTTCTGAATATTTCTTGTGGCGTCAGCTTGTTTTTTCCGTGCTGGGGATTCTCGCAGTGCTTCTCGTTGCTCAGATTGATTATCATTTTTTCTGGAAAACCAGCAAGATTCTGCTCTTTCTGAGTATTGGGCTTCTGACTCTTCTTCTGGCCCTGAAAGCGGTTCATGTGATTTCGGGCGCGGCTCGCTGGATAGGTTTCGGGCCGCTTAAATTCCAGGTTTCTGACTTGGCCAAATACACACTGATCTTTCATTTCTCAAGGCTTATCACTGAAAAACAGGGATATATAAAGGATCTCAATAACTCCTATTATCCCCTGCTCACTCTTCTGATGACGGTTGTGACCCTTGTGGCGCTCGAACCGAACTTCAGTACTGCTTCGCTGATTGCCTTGATTGGATTCATGCTTATGTTTATCGGTGGTGTCAATATTCGCCATCTCATGACAACGGCTTCGCTCCTGATACCCATTGCAGCCGTTTTTGCCATTGCAGCTCCATACCGGGTTGCCCGTCTGCTCTCGTTTTTCAGTGGCGATGAAAAAGAGTTGAGCTACCAGGTCGTTCAGGCATTGATCGGTCTTGGTAACGGAGGTCTTTTCGGTCTTGGAATCGGGGCCAGCAAGCAAAGAGAGCTCTATCTCCCGCTTTCCTACAACGATTTTGTTTTTGTCGTTATCGGTGAGGAGTATGGATTTATAGGGGCTCTTGTGGTCATAGCTCTTTTTACGGGATTTTTAATCTGTGGTCTTATCATCGCCAAGCACGCTCCCGATAATTTCGGTAAATATGTTGCCAGCGGGATAACGATGGCCATTTCTCTTTTTGCGTTTATCAATATTGCTGTTGCCTGCCATTTGCTGCCGACTACCGGTGTGGCACTTCCTTTTATCAGCTATGGAGGTACAGCGCTTCTCTTTAACTCTCTCGGTGTAGGTATTCTTATCAGTATATCACGTTACAAGAAAAGGGAGCTTGACAGGGCAGCCCTGTCTGGAGTCACAGAAAGGAGTTTGTCATGAAAGTGCTTTTTGCCGGTGGAGGAACTGGCGGTCATTTGTATCCGGCCATAGCCATGGCTGCTGAACTCGCTCTTCTGGTTCCAGATGTCGGGGTTTCTTTTGCCGGGACTACCAGTGGGATTGAGGCGACCGAAGTGCCTCGTCTTGGTTACCGGCTTCATCTCGTGCCAGTCAGGGGGCTTAAAAGAGGTCGCTCTCTGGGTGATATCATTGCCAATCTCGGTGTGCTGGCCGATTTTTCGGCGGCTCTTGGTCGTGCGGTTGCTCTTGTCAAGCGTGAGGCTCCTGATGTAGTGGTTGGAACGGGTGGCTTTGTAAGTGCTCCCCTGCTTCTTGCGGCTCAACTGATGCGAAAAAAGACTCTCATTCAGGAGCAGAATGCATTTCCTGGTGTAACGACAAAATTGCTTTCGGTTCTTGCCAGTGAGGTGCATCTTTCTTTTGAAGAGGCCCGCCGTTTTCTTATTAAAAAAAAGGGAGTCTTTGTTTCCGGCAATCCTGCACGCTCTTTCGTGTTGCAGTCGGCTGCTGTGGCCAGGATGCGGTTTGGTCTGCACGAAGATCGACCGACCCTTCTTGTTTTTGGGGGGAGCAGGGGCGCCCGTTCCATAAACAATGCGGTGCTTCAATGGCTTGATGAAATTACGGTTTCGGCCAATCTTGTCTGGCAGACAGGTGCTCTTGATTTTGAGCGAATAAAGAGCAAGGTTACGCTCTCTCCTTCAGTTTGGGTTGCTCCTTATATTGAAGATATGGGTATGGCCTACAGCGCTGCCGATCTGGTTTTGTGCAGGGCTGGAGCTTCGAGCATCGCCGAGTTGACCAATCTTGGCAAGCCTTCGGTGCTTGTGCCTTTTCCTTACGCTACCGGGGATCATCAGCGTCACAATGCACGTGCGCTGGTCAAAAGTGGGGCGGCTATGGTCGTTGAGGATGACTCTCTTGCAGAACGGGAATCGATAAAGAACATTCTGGAGTTGCTGCATGAGAGCGAGAGGCTGCAAAAAATGGGTGAAGCCTCCCTGAAACTTGCTTATCCCGATGCTGCCCGTCAGCTTGCCCTGCGAATTATCAGCCTTGCAAACAAATATTAAGGAATCAGAATTCATGGAACTGGGCAGAACAAAACGTGTTCATATAGTTGGAATAGGCGGTGCGGGAATGAGCGCTATCGCAGAGTTGCTTCTGAAGTCAGGTTTCGAGGTTACAGGCTCGGATCTTTCGTCTGGCGAAGTGACTGATAAACTTGTCGAGCATGGTGCTCTTATTTACCGGGGACACCGTGCAGAGCATATTTCTTCGTGTGACGTTGTTGTCTACTCGTCTGCAATCAGGCCGGAAGAGAATATCGAGATCCTGACGGCTGAAAAAGCGGGTATTCCTGTCATAAAGAGGGATGAAATGCTTGGTGAACTCATGCGTTACAAGTATGGAATCTGTATTTCCGGTACTCATGGCAAGACCACCACAACAGCCATGATTGCCACCATGCTTATCGAGTCGGGCGAGTTTCCGACTGTCATGATTGGCGGGATATCGGACTATCTGAAAGGCAGTACGGTCGTTGGTGAAGGCAAGTACATGGTCATCGAGGCCGACGAGTATGATCGTGCTTTTTTGAAGCTTACTCCGACCATTGCCATTGTCAACAGTCTTGAGTCGGAGCACATGGATACCTACGGAACGCTTGAAGAGCTGAAAAAGGCCTTCATTGCTTTTGCCAACAAGGTTCCCTTTTACGGTCGTGTGATATGCTGTGTCGATTGGCCGGAGGTCAGAAAAATTATCCCCTCAATGAATCGTCGCTATACCACTTTTGGCATTGAGGAGCCAGCCGATGTGATGGCTTCGGATATTGTTTCCGAAAAACAGCACACGATCTTTACCATTAATGCTTTTGGACGGGAGTTTCGCGATGTCTGTATTCATGTGCCGGGACGCCACAATGTGCTCAATGCCCTGGCGGCTTTTTCGGCAGGTCTTGAGCTGGGTATCACGCCCGAGTGGCTGATTGCCGGGCTTGGAAAGTTCAGCGGCATGAGGAGGCGTTTTCAGGTCAAATACGACAATGGTGCGGGGCTGATGGTGGTCGATGACTATGCTCATCACCCTTCAGAAGTGAAGGCGACTGTCAAGGCGGCCAAAAGCGGATGGATGGATTCGAGGGTGGTTGCTGTTTTTCAGCCGCATTTGTTTTCCCGTACCAGAGAGTTTGCCGATGAATATGGCTGGGCGCTCTCCAGGGCTGATATTGTTTATGTCGCCGATGTCTATCCTGCCCGTGAAAAGGCGGTTGATTATCCCGGAGTTGACGGAGAGCTTGTGGCTGCCGCTGTCCGTAAGGCGGGTGGAAAGCATGTTGAGTTTGTTGCCGACAAAGAGCTTCTTCTTTCTCTTCTCAGGCCATATTCTGTGAGTGGCAATATGATTCTTTTCATGGGCGCGGGGGATATTACCCAACTTGCGTCAAAAGTTGCCGAACTCTGCCGCAGTGAATGGGACAGCAGTCAAGGTGATGGAGCAGAGGGCAGTGAGGCTCATTAAAAGGTTTTGCAGTCAACAGGTTAATGAGTGTGGAGAGAATCTGCCAAGCCTTTGTGCCTGAAGGGTGTCATGAACGGATTTGACAAACTATTTTCCTATGCCTGATTCTGGAGAGAGAGAATATAAGGGTTCCGGTACTCCGGGAGCTGCCGGGGGGGCTGACGAGGTTGAGAACGTCGATGATTCTCTGCGGGTTTACAGAGGCAACTGGAAAGTGCTGTTGTTGATTGTTCTGATTGTTGTTGCAGCTCTTGCTGGTTTGGTTTCCCATGCATCGCGCTGGAAAAAAGGGGTGATGGTCAGGGAGTTTGTCATTGAAGGGAATTCGCTTGTTTCCGGGCTGGAGATTTCCGGGCGCGTGAAAGGTTATAAAGGCAGAAATCTGCAGGAACTTGATCCCGAAGAGCTGAAAGAACGCATCAAGGTGCTTCCCTATGTCAGGGATGCTGTTATTGGTAAAGAGCTGAACGGGATTGTCCGTGTCAGGGTTATCGAACGCACGCCTGTAGCTCTTGCGGTTATCGACGGAAGAGAGATGGCGGTTGACCGTGATGGCTTTCTTCTTCCCGCCAAACAAGAGTTTTCGGCGCGTGTGCCGAAATTACTCCAGGTTTCGGGAATAAGCCGGCTTAAAGCGGCAGAAAATGGTCTGCAGCAACTTGATCCGCGTGATATCGAATTGGTGTTGCAGTTTCTCGATGCGCTTTCAGGAAGTGATTATGCGCGAATGCTTATTCGTGAGCTTCACCTTGAAGCTGGTAATACAAGCTATTGCATTGCTGTTCAGGCTCCCACCCGTTTTATTGTTGGTAATGACGGTAACTTCAAGGAAAAGTTGAAAAAATTCGAGATATTCTGGCAAAAGGTAGTTTCAAAAAAAGGTTTTGGCTCTTATGAGAGTGTGGATTTGCGGTTCAAGGGACGGATTTTTACTACTGAATCGCTCTCTCAAGAGGTTCCACAGGCTCTTTCCCAGTGATAATAATGCAAGAATAAAACAATGCTGAAAAGCAATATTGCCGTAGGTCTTGATATCGGGACAACCAAGGTGTGTGTTGTGGTGGCCGAAAAAGATGAAATTGGAAAGCTCAATGTTCTTGGAAAGGGGCGTTCAAATTCCGATGGTCTTCAGCGGGCTACCGTTGTCAATATCAACAAGACTGTAGCCGCCATCCGAGCGGCTGTTGCCGATGCAGAGCGGGAGTCTTCCATTCGTATTCACGGCGTGAACGTCGGGATTTCGGGAGCCCATGTTCACTGTATTCACAGTAATTCAGAAATCAGCATCAACCAGACAGGGATTGTCAATGATTCCGATGTGAAGCGGTTTCTTGAGAAGGCCAAGACCAATATCCGGTATCTGGATATCGATCATGAAATTATTCATGTCATTCCGCAGGAATTCATTGTCGATGACCAGGAGGGTCTTCTTGATCCGATCGGAATGGCTGGTACGACCATGAGAGGGAGTGCATATATTGTTGTCGGACTGAGGACAAAAATCCGTAATATTAAACAGTGCGTCGAGAAGGCTGGCCTGGAGATCAGTGCGGTAACCTTTGAACCGGTAGCTTCGGGTATGGCGGTCATGAAAGAGCGTGAGAAGAAAAGCGGCGTGGTTGTGATCGATATAGGGGGTGGAACCACCGAGGTTGCCATCTACATTGACGGTGCGATCCGTTATTCAGAGGTTATCAAGGTTGCGGCCAATGATGTCACTCATGATGTTGCTCACGGGGTAAAGGCTCTTTACGAGGTTGCCGAGGAGTTGAAAATAAATCATGGTTGTGCGTACAGTCGTCTCAGTGGTGAGGATGAGGATATTCTTGTTGAAGGTATCGAGGGTCGTCCCCAGAAATCCTTTCCGAAGAGCTCTCTGACCATGATCATTGAAGCCCGTATGATGGAGATTTTCGAGCTTGTTCGAGACTCTGTAAAGCGTTCGGGTTATTACGAATATATCAACGCGGGAGCGATTATAACCGGAGGCGGTTCGCTTCTTCCGGGTACTGAAGAGCTTGCCCATGATGTTCTCGGTCTTGATGTCCGTATAGGCTATCCCGAAGGGGTCTCCGGCGGGATCAAGGGTTCCGTCAACAATCCCATGTACGCAACCGTTATGGGTCTTGTTGCTCATGCATTTCAGAACAACCTCTCAGGAGATCACAGTTTTGCTTCGACTGCTGAGGCAAGCCCTGCTGAGATCACTCCAGGCATCGAGGAAGAGGCTGCAACGCAGGAACAGAACCAGGCCAGAAAAAAAATTGTTGATCGCATGAAGAAATTCTGGGAGCAACTATGACAAGAGAGACAACAAGAGCGATTCACAGGGGAGAACTTACCAATGGCATTTGAGCTGGATCCCGGCCTGTTTGACAGTGACCAGGGAAAAGGGGTTACCATAAGGATTGTCGGCGTAGGAGGTTGCGGCGGCAATGCGGTAAACAATATGATCGACAGGAAAATCAGCGGTGTTGAATATATCGTTTTCAATACTGATCGTCAGGCGCTTCTGAACTCGAAAGCGCCACTGAGGGTTCAGATCGGCAAGAAAGCTACGAATGGGCTTGGTGCAGGAGCTGATCCTGCAAAAGGTCGTCAGGCGGCAGATGACGACCGGGAAATCATCGCTGCTCAGCTCAGGGGTGCGGATCTTGTTTTTATTGCTGCAGGCATGGGCAAGGGTACCGGTACCGGTGCTGCCCCGGTGATTGCCTCGATTGCCCGAAATATGGGCATACTCACTATCGGGGTTGTGACCAGACCGTTTAATTTCGAAGGACAGGTCAAGGCAAAGATTGCTGATGGCGGTATTGCTGAATTGCGGAAATATATCGACACCCTTATTCTGGTTGAGAATGAAAAGATTCTCAGTATAGCCGAGGAGGGGGTCAGTGCCACTGAAGCGTTCAATATGGCCAATGACGTCCTCTACCGGGCGGCAAAGGGTATCGCTGACATTATTACCCGTCACGGTCATGTCAACGTTGACTTTGCCGATGTGCGCAGCATTATGTCCGGGGCAGGAGATGCTGTCATGGGCTCTGCTGCTGCCGCAGGCGAACGCCGGGCACTGAAAGCCTCGTCTGATGCTCTCAACAGTCCCCTGCTTGAAGGGGTTTCTGTAAAGGGAGCCAAAGGAGTGCTGGTCAACATTACCGGCGAGGTCACCATGAGGGACATGTCGGATGCCATGAACTATATCGAGGAGCAGGTTGGCAGTGAGGCCAAGATTATCAATGGTTATGTTGACGAGCCACAAGTGTCCGGTGAAATACGGGTTACCGTTATTGTTACCGGTTTCAAGCGCAACGATCAGGAAGAAGGAAAAGCACATGCAGTAAGGCCATCTGTTGCTTCTCCGGGTCTCAGGCACGCTCAGGCAGCTCCGTCAGTCAGGCAGTCTGCGTCACTCTATCCTGAGCGCCAGGAAGAGGACTTGCGTATTCCGGCCTATATCAGAAGGCAGTTGTCTATCCATGACCCGCATGAAGTGGGCGGACGGAAAAATACCGGGAGTGATCACAACCCTTCTTTACCGGGTGGAACAGGGGAGCACGAAGATAAAATTCAGAAAGGTCTTTCAGATACGCCGGCATATCTCCGCCGGAAAAACAACGGGCTCTGAAACAGCTTTTCTCATAAGACAATCAAAACAAGGATTTCATGCATTATTGTAGCAGGCTTTCCGCAGAAGATGCGGTAGCAAGAATCAAGTCGGGTGACAGAGTATTTCTTCATACTGCGGCAGCAACACCGCAGCGTTTGATAGAGGCGATGGTGGCACGCGCAAGTGAGTTGAGAGATGTCGAAATTGTAAGTCTTCATACCGAAGGCAATGCGCCTTATGCAAAACCGGAGTATCGTGAAAGCTTCCGGATGAATGCGTTATTTGTGGGTAAAAATATCCGCTCAGCCGTTCAGAACGGTGATGCAGATGCAATTCCCGTATTTCTGAGCGATGTTCCTTCCCTGTTTCATAACAAGGTACTTCCGCTTGATGTGGCCCTTGTTCATGTTTCTCCTCCTGACCGTCACGGTTACTGTTCTCTCGGGGTTTCGGTTGATGCAACCCTGGCGGCTGTTCATGCAGCAAAGCTGGTCATTGCCCAGGTGAATCCTAACATGCCCCGTACACATGGAGAGGGAATGCTTCATGCCAGCAAGATTCATGCGATGGTCGATGTCGATGATGCCCTTCCTGAAACACCCCGCCACGAGTTGAGTGATACGGAAATAAATATCGGTCGTCATATCGCCTCTATTGTCGAGGATGGCGCTACCCTGCAGATGGGTATTGGTGCAATTCCCGATGCGACCCTTGCGGCGCTCTCCAACCACAAGGATCTTGGTATTCATTCCGAAATGTTTTCGGATGGTGTGATCGATCTTGTAAAAAAAGGTGTGATCAACGGCAGTAAAAAACGTTCTCATAAAGAGATCATCGTTGCAAGCTTTCTTGTTGGAACCAGACGCCTTTATGATTTTGTCGATGATAATCCGCTTATAGAGATGCTTCCTTCCGATTATGTCAACGATACAAGGGAGATCAGAAAAAACCCTAAAGTGACGGCCATCAACAGCGCCCTTGAAATTGACATGACCGGTCAGGTATGTGCAGATTCAATCGGCCAGAAATATTTTTCCGGAGTTGGCGGTCAGATGGATTTTATTCGTGGAGCTGCACTCTCAAAGGGAGGCAAGCCGATTATTGCGCTGCCGTCAACCACAAGGAACGGTCAGTCAAGGATTGTACCCCAGCTCAAGCAGGGGGCAGGCGTTGTCACCACGAGAGCCCACGTACAGTATGTCGTTACCGAGTTTGGTATTGTAAACCTGCATGGCAAAAATCTTCGTCAGCGCGCTGAAGCTCTTGCAAGCATTGCGCATCCTGATTTCAGGGAGGATATCTCTCGCCAGGCTCATGATTTGTACGGATTTTCCGGCAGGAGCTTCCTGTAAGGGGAGGCTGCTGTTTTAGAATGATCTGATACCGATCAGGCTGAGCATGCGTCCGGTTGTTCCATTGTCCCGCCGGTAGGAGAAAAATATGTTGCTGTCCCGGTATGAGCAAAAGAGTGATTGCTCGATATTTGCTTCCGGGATTGCGGATGCAAGTAACTGCAGGTAGTTTGCCCTGGCCAGATCGAGCAGGTATTTATCTTTTTCCGGTGAGCTGTTTGTCGAGAGTCGGCAGCACTCCGCCGGAAATTTTTCGATCATATCGGGCCCGACCTCATAGGCTGTGGCAGAAATTCCTGTTCCTGTAAAGGCAACAGTCTCTTCCGGGATGGTGTTAAAATTTTTCACCATGGCCTCGATGGTTTTCATGACTATTTTTCCTGCACATCCTTTCCATCCAGCATGAACTGCTCCGACAGCTCGATGTCGGGGGTCGAAGAGCAGCACTGGGTAGCAATCCGCAGTAAAGACCGAGAGGAAAAGATTTTTTTTATCAGTAATGAACCCGTCATAACCGGGGTACCGTCCCGGCTTCTCTGCCAGAAGAATTGCTGTGCCGTGAACCTGATCGGAGCTGACCATTTGTCCGGGATCGATGCCTGCTGTGGCACATAGTCGCCGGGTGTTTTCGTAAACATTTTCCACACGGTCTCCGGTATTGGTTCCGAGGTTCAGCGAAGCATAGGGAGCAGTGCTTATGCCACCGTTTCTTGTGCTCTGCAGCGCAACGAGTTCAGGGTATCCACGGAAACATTTTGGCACGATATATTCCGGGTGGTCAAGGGATTGCTTTATTCGGGTCATTGATGGTTCATCCCCTCTTTTTTTTGTTTCCGATTGCACCATGGCTCTTTTTTTGACAACGGTGTGGCTTGTAAAATATGATTTTTCCCCCAATGAGTCTCATCCGTGCAATCGGAAGAATCGCAGGTAAAAGTTCATTATTTCCCCAAGAGTATTATCTTTCGTTCTTTGACTGAGCGCACTGCCCTTTTTTTTGATGAGGTGGTATGGGCAGGAATGTAAACAAGGGAACATGGATCGATGAACAATCATGAAGAGGAGCGCTTCCCTGTTCAATTTGGCCGTTCAGTCCGGGCGCTTTCCGATTATATGGGACTGGGCTTGCAGATTGCCGCAAGCTTTGTTTTTTTTGTTATGCTCGGTTTCTGGGCCGACAGCAAGCTTGGCACTTCACCCTTGCTTCTGTTGCTTGGTGTCTTGATTGGTATGTGCGGTATGGCTCTTGTGCTTATGAAGGTGGTTCGGATGGCCAACAAAAAGAAATAGCCAGCCAGAGCGTTTTGGGTTTGTTAACCAGCAAAGAGTGTCGTGTGATGAAACCATTGTTTGATTTTCTTTTAAAGTTATGTATCTTGTCCGTCATTTTATGGACGGTTATTTTTACAGTTCTTGGTCACGGAAGTGTTGATTATCGATCTGTATTTTATGCATGGGTAATGGTTGCGGCCAATGCCGTCACCGGTTATCTTCTCTTTGACTATGCATTTGATAAAGAGCAGCGGGTATTCACGAAGGTTGTTTTCGGAGGGCTGGTTATAAGGATGCTCTTGCTGATGGTGCTTATTGCCGTTGTCATTGTAAGGGATCTGGCGGTTATTAATGATTTTGTTCTCTCGTTTTTTGCCTTTTACTGTATCTATGTCATAGTTGAGATTCTCGGATATCAAAAGAAAAATAAACAGAAAAAAAACACTGCATGAAACGGGTAAACGTCATACAGGCCAAAGCTTTTTTCAGGGTTATCGCAATTTTTGTAACTTTTCTGCTGAGTGCCAACAGCGCAGCTGTAGCATCTCCTGAACAGCAGGCAGTTGTTCCTCATGGCAGTGCAGTTGCTGCCCAGGCCGGGGTGGTGGCAGAGGCCGCCAAGCCTGAACATGGTGCAGAGGCTACTGAGGGAGAGGAGAAAGCCGGTGATGTTATCATGCATCATGTGCGTGACAACAGCACCCTAACCTTTGACCCTTTTGGTGAAATCCATCTTCCCAAAATTCCTCCGATTGCCGGAATTGATATTTCAATAACCAAGCATGTCGTTATGCTTTGGGTTGCTTCGGCTCTTCTTCTTCTGGTTTTTTCCCTGGTTGGCAGCAAGTACAAGAATATGACAGCCCGTCAGGCGCCAAAAGGGATTGCCAATGCCATGGAAGCGCTGGTTGAGTTTATCCGTACTGATGTAGCCAAGGCCAACATTGGCGTCGGTTATGAAAAATATATCAACTACCTTCTGACCGTTTTCTTTTTCATCTTGTTCTGCAATCTTCTCGGGCTTGTTCCCTATGCAGCGACAGCTACCAGCAATATCAGCGTTACCCTGACGCTTGCAACCATTACCTTTCTCATAACGCAGGTTGCCGCACTGAAGGCTCATGGCATCAAGGGTTATCTTGCTCATCTTACTGGCGGAACTCATCCGGCGCTCTGGATCATCATGGTTCCGATTGAGTTTATCGGGTTGTTTACCAAACCAGTTGCGCTCTCTATCCGGTTGTTTGCCAATATGACAGCGGGTCACATCATGATTCTCAGTCTGATCTTTATCAGCTTTATCCTGAAAAGTGTTGTTGTTGCAATTGTCATGTCGGTACCTTTTTCGATATTTATCGACCTGCTTGAGCTGTTTGTAGCTTTTCTTCAGGCCTTTATCTTTACGATGCTCTCTTCTCTCTTCATTGGACTTGCATCGGCGCACGAAGGACATGACGAGCATGATGCAGCAGTTGCCTCACATTAATTTGGGGTAAGGAATATTAGGGAATAACTCTTATTTTTATGCGTTTTACTGACCGGGTTTAAAACCACTTTTTTAGCTGAAAACTTACAAAAAAAATAAACGGGGAATTACAAGATGGAAGGTTTAGGTTTGGGTTATTTAGGAGCTGGTATTGGTGCTGGTCTTGCTGTTATCGGCGCTGGTCTTGGTATTGGTAACGTTGCGGCTTCTGCAGCCGAAGGCGTTGCTCGTCAGCCTGAAGCGACTGCGGATATCCGTACTACCATGATTATTGCTGCAGCTCTTATTGAAGGTGTTGCTCTGTTCGGTGAAGTTATCTGTGTGCTTCTTGCTCTTAAATAAGCTTGAACTGCCTGCGGATTCAATACAGAAGATATCCCGATTGCGGCTGATCTCATCAGACCGCAATTGGATTTTATTAACCTGTTAAAGGAAAAATTGTTCATGCTTACGTCGGGAACCATACTTCTTGCCGGCAGTCTTCTGAGCCCAAATCCAGGTCTTATTTTCTGGACTGCGCTGACATTTGTGATTGTGCTGCTTATTCTGAAGAAAATTGCTTGGGGACCAATCCTCAATGCTCTGGAAGAAAGGGAAAAGGGAATTCAGTCTTCAATTGACCGTGCGCATCAGGCGAAGGATGAGGCTGAGGCGATTTTGCGTAAAAACAGGGAATTGCTTGCCAAAGCCGATGCCGAAGCTGATAAGATAATTCGTGAAGGTAAAGATTATGCCGACAAGTTTCGTGCAGATCTCTCTGAGAAGGCCCAGGCTGAAGCTAAAAAAATGATAGCAATGGCCAAGGATGAGATCGAGCAGGAAAAACGCCGTGCGCTTGATGTTCTGAGAAATGAGGTCGCTGATCTTGCAGTCAGGGGCGCTGAAAAAATTATCAGGAACACTCTTGATGCCGAGATGCAGAAAAAGATAGTTGACAGCATGCTCCAGGATTTCGCAACAAAACGTAACTGAAAACCCTCACCGTCATGTCAAGTCTCATTGCAAGCCGCCGATATGCTTCGGCTCTCCTGTCCGCTGCTGAAGAGGGTGGTTTTCTCGACCAGATTGTTGAAGAGTTGAGTCAGATCAAGGAGGTTCTTCAAAATTCCCGTGATCTGGTTCATGCGTTGCGGAGTCCACTTGTCAAAGGGGACAAGAAAATTCATATCCTCGAAGAGGTGTTCAGGGATTCAGTCGGCGAAAAAATGTTTCTGTTTTTAAGGCTGATAGCCAGAAAAAAACGTGCAGGTCTTCTGCCTGAAATTATTGACGAGTTTCAGATTCTCCTCGATGAGAAGAGAGGAGTTATCAATGTCGATGTTACCAGTGCAGTGGCACTCTCTGAAGAACAGGCAGGCAAACTTGTCGCCAGGCTTGCTGATTATACCGGCAAAAAAATCCGTCCAAGAATGTCTCTCGATGAGGCGCTGCTTGGAGGGGTCTCGGTTAAAATCGGTGATACCATCTTTGATGGCAGCATCAGCCACCAGCTTCAGATGCTCAGGAAAGCACTTGTTTCCGAAGCATGAGATTTTCCAAAGTTGAAATGAGCTGTTAAACGGCCAATAGCCTGCTCGCGCAGGCTATTTTTTTAGCCATTCTGTGTGAGACGGCTTGTAAGCATCGGAATAAATTTGTAGCATTTGTCAGTCGGGGCTTTAGCTCAGTTGGTAGAGCGTCTCGTTCGCAATGAGAAGGTCAGGGGTTCGACTCCCCTAAGCTCCACATGGTTATTTTCAGGGCAGTTTCTGCCATTGATCCGCCTCTTTTTCCGGCGGATTTTGTTATTTACCGGATACTGAATTATCATGGCAGCCAATATTGAAGCGGGCAATCCCCTGTTTTATGGATGTGTGAGCTATCCAGAGTGGTTGCTGCAAAGGAGAAAAAAGTATCCGGGATTGCTTCTCAGGCAAAGAGATTGTAATTTTACTCTGAAAGCTGGTTCGGGTTCTCTGTAAACATTCATTTAACCCTTATAACGGAGGATGTTATGGCGCAACACATGGGACAAACTGACAGGACAATCCGTGCTGTTATTGGTGTTGTGGTTATTCTGATTGGTATCGCAGGTAATTCATGGTGGGGAGCGATAGGGCTTGTGCCGCTTTTGACCTCATTGACCGGATTTTGTCCTCTCTATACATTGCTTGGTATTTCGACATCCGGCAGTTGTAATACTTCGGACAAACCCGGTAAAACGGGAGCCAGACTTACCTGATCAGATTGTAATGGCACTGTCGGGAAAACCCCTGTTTTTCTTCAGTGATCCAGCCAGGCAATCATGCTATTAAAATCGGTACCTTCATTTGTGCCGTTGAGTGCGTTTTTTTTTTTTAAGATTTCTCTTTTTTGTTAAAACGGATAATGGAGTTCTTCTATGTCGGTTCCCAGGTGGTTTTCTCATTCGGTCTTGATTCTTTTTGCGATTGGTTCCATTATGATTTCGGGTTGTTCCTCTTCCAAACCAGCCCTTACGGCAACTTCCCGTGTAGCTGAAGGCTATGGCAGAGCCGTGAATAGTTATGAGAAGAAGGATTACGATGCTGCGGTTCTTTTGCTTGAATCACTGCTCTTTACCTCCCGTGCAACGGCACTTGAGGATGATGTGCTTTTTCTTCTTGGAAAGAGCTATTATTATTCGGGGCAGTATATGCTTGCATCGGATATGTTTACCCGTCTTTTGCGTCAGATGCCATCCACTCCTTTTGCAAGAACAGCCCAGTTTATGATTGCAAAATCATGTGAACAGCTCTCTGCGCATTTTGAACTCGATCAGCAGTATACCAGTAAAGCCATTGAACAGTTTGCTCTCTATCTGGATATTTACCCGGTAACGGATTCTGCAAAGGTATCGAGTGATCTTGAGACCTATCGGTCGT
Source organism: Chlorobium sp. (assembly GCA_005843805.1). Taxonomy (GTDB): domain Bacteria; phylum Bacteroidota; class Chlorobiia; order Chlorobiales; family Chlorobiaceae; genus Chlorobium. Next base: position 63,570 of record SZXY01000155.1, on the reverse strand, counting down.
TGCTGAAGCTCAACCCTGAAAACCAGTCCTACAAGCAGAACTATGCGACAGCACTGGCTCAATTTTCCCGCATTGACAGTGTAAGATATGCCGCCAAAGCAATTCCGGTGTTGAGGGAAAAACTTGCAAAAAATCTCTTTTTCATAGCCCGGCAGTATGTTCAGCTCAAAAAGTACAAGGCTGCCGGTATCTTTTATGACGAACTCATAAAGCGTTATTCCGACACTGTCTATGTCAGGCAGGCCTGGTCAGGAAAAATTGATGTGCTGGTAAAGAGACAAAAGTGGTTTGATGCCGGACAGGCGCTTGATCAGTACTTGCAGCTTTATCCGGATCAAAAACAGCAGATGCACTCTGTCAGAGAGCAGATCGCAAAGAATTTCAGTAAAAAATAACGGAGTTGGCCATGCATCTGGCTGTATTCGGTGGCACATTCGATCCTCCGCACAATGGTCATCTCGCTCTCTGTCTGTTTGCCAGGGAGCTTCTGGCTATTGACAGGCTCATTGTGTCTGTTTCCAACAATCCTTTCAAGCCAGAGAGGGGGGCTCCCGATGTGCACAGAAAGCGCATGGTCGAACTCCTCTCTTCAGAAATCAATGGCACTGGTGACGCATGCAGTGAGGTAAGTGGCTGGGAGCTTGAGAAACAGCAGCCATCCTATACGGTTGATCTTCTCAACTATGTCCATGCACTCTATCCGCACGACAGGCTTACCTTGCTTGTCGGTGAAGACAGCTTCAGGGAGTTTCACTCGTGGAAAGATTATGAGAAGCTTTTTTCTTTGTGTGATATTGCGGTTTTCAGAAGAGCGTCAACTGAAGTGAACACTCTTCCTTCCGGTAGCATGCCCCGGAACGGAGGAATCGAACTTATTGACTTCGATTATCCACTCTCCTCAACCGATATCCGGGAGCTTGTCTCTTCCGGTCAATCTATCTCCGGGCTTGTTCCGCCTGCTGTGCGTCGCTACATTATCGAGCAGGGGCTTTATCGCAAGCCATTGAGTTCTGCTACATAGAGTCAGGAGCTGAAACGCCGAGAATTCTGAACCCGTTACGCAGCACCTGACGTGTTGCCAGTGAAAGAAACAATCGTGCTTTTGAAATATCCGGCTCAGCCTTGAGAATGGGGCACTCCTGGTAAAACTTGTGAAAAAGCTCAGCCAGGGAGTGAAGGTATTCTACCATTTTTTGCGGTTCAAGCATTCTAAGGCTTGTTTTTATCATATCGGGATAATCCAGCAGGGCAAATCCAAGCTGCAGTTCCGTCGGGGAATCGAGAAGCTGCAGAAGGTGATGCTCTGTGATGGAGGCAGGGTCAAACTCTTTTTCCTGTATGGCCATGCGCAGGAGGCTGCAAATTCTTGCGTGGGCATATTGCAGATAAAAGACCGGGTTGTCTTTCGACTGTTTTTTTGCCAGCTCAACATCGAAGTTCAGGTGAGAATCCTTGCTGCGCATGATGAAAAAGAGCCGGGTTGCGTCAGCTCCGACATCGTCAATCAGGTCGTCGAGCAGATCGGCGTTCCCCTTTCTTGTTGACATTTTAAGTGTCTGGCCGTCAACCGTTGTCGTGACAAACTGGTTTATGGCAACCTTGATACGCTGGGTATCGTAACCGAGAATTTTCAGAGCCTCTATGACGTCAGGATATTCGTCGATATGATCGGCACCGAACACATTGACGATCATGGAGTAGTTGCGCTCGAACTTTGTTATGTGATAGGCTATATCGGGAAGGCGGTAGCTCGGTTCACCTGTTGACTTGATGAGAACCTTGTCCTTTTCCTGACCAAGTTTTGTTGTCAGAAACCAGGTCGCCCCGTCGTAATTGCCGATAAAGCCGGCAGCATTGAGTGCTTCAATAACGGCATCATTGGCTGACGGGTTCTCGTCGCTGGCAATGTAGAGCTTGTGCTCATTGAAAAATGAGTCATGGCGGATGCTGAGGCGCTCCAGAGTCTTGCGTATGGAACTGAAAATGATCTCTTCTGCACTCTTTTTGAAAATCAGCACTTCGCTTTGTTCTGCCAGTGAACTGCCCTTCTCGTTGTAGATGCTTTCGGCTATCTCCCTTATATATTCGCCCTGGTAATGGGTGGCAGGAAACTCGATCTCCCGACCGCAGCGTTCAAGATAGCGGTAACGTACTGATTCACCGAGAATCTGCATCTGACGTCCGGCATCGTTGAAATAGTACTCTCGTGTAACCTCGAATCCTTGTGTTGCAAAAAGGTTTGCGATACAGTCTCCAAGCACTCCGCCCCGTCCTCTTCCAATGGTCAGCGGACCGGTCGGATTGGCGCTCACATATTCCACGATGGCCTTTTGTCCCTTGCCGTTGCACCCATTTCCGTATGACTCTCCTTCTTGCAGTACCTGCTGGACGGAGCGCATGATAAAGAGTGGGGTAAGATAAAAATTGATGAAACCGGCTCCTGCCACCTCTATTTTTGAAATGGTATCGGGAGGAAATTCGAGGTGTGCGATTATCTCCCTGGCAAGTTCTCGCGGGTTTCTTTTGCACTCTTTTGCCGCAAGCAGGGCTATATTTGTTGAAAAGTCACCGAACTTCTTGTCCGAAGGCTGTTCTGTCTGGATTGGCTTGTCAGTTGTAATCGATGCCAGAGAGAGGGCTCTCTGAATGACAGGGAGAAAAAATTCATGCATCTGTTTCTTTGTAAAAGGGTAGTAGGTTGCTGCTCATTGTTGGTTTTTTGCAAAGAGCTTGTCGGGGCAAAGCCGGGTAAAATCGTCGATGACTTGCACAACATTGTCAAATTTTCTGAACGCTTCGGCACTGTTGGTCGTCGTTACGGCAACACACTTCATGCCTGCCCGGCTGGCGGCCTCGACACCTGGCAAGGCATCTTCGAACACTATGCACTCCGAAGGTGGTACCTCCAGAAGTTCGGCGACTTTCAAAAAGATATCAGGGTGTGGTTTGCCGTGACTGACCTGAAAAGGGTCAACGATGGCGCTGAATTTATCGCCAAGGTTCAGGAGTCCGAGCACATAGGTAATATTTCGGGGGCCAGCGCCAGTGCCAATGCCAAGAAGGATGTTGCGTTCTTCAGCTTCATCGAGAAAATCCTTGAGACCAGCCATGGGTTTGATGAGTTCGCGCGACATGATGCGGTAGAGAAAATCCTTGAGTTCCGTAAGGCGATGGGCTTCAGCCTCACTGATCTCCGGATCGAGGAAGTAGCGGAGGACATCGAGGCCTTTCATTCCTGCGGTTTCAACCAGATAGCGCTCGGCATCAAGTCCTTCAAGGCCGAAATCCCTGAACAGTTCTACCCATGAATCGGCATGGAGGCGCATGTTATCGGTCAGCACTCCATCCATATCGAAAATAAAGGCACGTTTTGTGTTATCTGGCATTCGGGTAACAGATTTTTCAGGGGAGGTTTATTCGCCAAGCCTCATGGCTGTTCTCACTTCCTTCATGGTACTCTCGGCGATGACTTTGGCCTTTATTTCTCCTTCATGAAGAATGCTTTTTACAAGATCGGTATGAGCTTCATAATAGCGCCGTTTTTCAAGCAGTGGTGCCAGCTCACTGGAAATGTTGGCCGCACAAAGTTTTTTGCAATCGACACAGCCAAGCAGGCCGGCACGGCAATCTTCCTCTATGCTTGAGAGTTGCTGCGGAGAAGCGAATTTTGCATGGTAACTGAAGACTGTACAGACTTCAGGGTGCCCGGGATCGTTTTTGCGGATTTTCTCTCTGTCGGTGACCGCTGAACGCATTTTTTGCATGATCTCATCCGGGCCATCTGCCAGGAGAATGGTATTACCGAGAGACTTTGACATTTTTGTCTTTCCGTCAAGGCCAAGAAGGCGCGAGAATTTGGTGATTTTCGGCTCCGGTTCAGGGAATACATCTCCGGTAACGGGATGAGGATAGTGATTGTTGAATTTGCGTGCAATCTCCCTGGTGATCTCCACATGGGGGATCTGGTCTTCTCCTACAGGAACAACGTTGCCTTTATAGAGAAGGATATCGGCGGCCTGCAGTACAGGGTAACCAAGATGGCCGTAGACCAGTGACTCCATATTCAGGTCGCGGACCTGTTCCTTCAGTGTCGGGTTTCTTTCGAGTCGTGCCGAGGTGATAAGCATGGCAAAAAGCAGAAAGAGTTCGGCATGTTCCTTGATCTGTGACTGGCGGAAAACAGGGCTTTTTTCGGGATCGACACCTGCAGCAAGCCAGTCGATAAGCATGTCGATGGTATGGTGATAGATTTCGGTGGTGTCAAGAGAGGTCGTCAGGTTGTGATAGTCGGCAATGAGGAAGCATGTCTCATAAATTCTCGATCCGTCACTGGCAAGCAGATTCTGTTGCTCTACCCAGTTTTCAAGAGCTCCGGTATAGTGTCCGAGATGGAGTTGGCCGGTAGGCCGCATCCCGCTTAAAATTCGCTGTGTTCCCATAAGATGATTTTTGCCGCTCTCAACCCCCAGCAAAGGCTGTGGATTCAGGCAAGGTCGGTTTATACACAAGGCTCCGAGTGCCTGAGAAGTTATAACAGTTCAGAGAAAGATAAAAGAGCTTTGTTTGTTTTTTTGCTTTCGTTGCGCTATATTATGCAACTTGTTTCGATTTCTTTATAAAAAAAGAAAGGTCGGAAAGAAGATATTATAGAGAGTAAGTCCTATACAACATTCACTTGCCCAACCATGTCAGGTCCGGAAGGAAGCAGCATCCGGTAATTTGAGTGTGTGATATAGTAAGCTTACTCTCTTTTTTTATTTAGTCACTTTTAACCGTGTCGGGAGTCGTTATGGAATCAGGAGTCAGAAAAGAGGAGTTTCTCTCAGCACCGATCCGCCATATTGATATTAAACAACTCAATATAGTTCCTCTTATTGACCAGATGGGCGAGACTGCTTTCCAGGCAAGGAATCTCTGGAGAGCGGCATCAATTGTTGATCTTATGCAGCAGGACAAGGAGTGCGCCGTTATTTTAACTCTTGCCGGTTCATTGATAAGCGCAGGATTGAAGCAGGTGATCATTGACATGATCGACAGTCACATGGTGGATGCCATTGTTTCGACCGGGGCAAATATTGTTGACCAGGACTTTTTTGAAGCACTTGGCTTTCGTCACTACAAGGGGACTCCCTTTATTGATGATGCCATTCTCAGAGAGATGCATATCGACCGCATCTATGACACCTATATCGATGAAGATGATCTGCGCGTTTGTGATGAAACAACGGCGATCATTGCCAATTCAATGCAGCCTGGAGTCTATTCATCACGGGAGTTCATTGTTGAAATGGCCAGATATATCGAGGCAAACAATCACGATAAAAACTCGATTGTCTATAAGGCTTATGAAAAGGGCGTACCGATTTTCTGTCCAGCGTTTTCCGACTGCTCGGCAGGTTTCGGGCTGGTGCATCATCAGTGGAACAATCCCGAAAAGCATGTGGCAATTGACTCTGTAAAGGATTTTCGTGAACTTACCAGAATCAAGATAGAGAATGACAAAACCGGTATTTTCATGATCGGTGGTGGTGTTCCGAAAAACTTTACCCAGGATATCGTTGTTGCGGCTGAAGTTCTCGGTTACGAGGATGTTTCGATGCATACTTATGCTGTACAGATCACGGTTGCCGATGAGCGTGACGGTGCTCTTTCCGGCTCGACCCTCAAGGAGGCCAGCTCATGGGGCAAGGTTGATACTGTTCACGAGCAGATGGTCTTTGCCGAAGCAACCATCGCTTTGCCGCTTATCGCCGGTTATGCCTACCACAAACGTAATTGGGAAGGACGCAAGGCCAGGAACTTCAATGCCATGCTCGATCAACAAAAGGTAAACGCTTGAGGAGCAACCAATGAAATTTTTTATCGATACAGCCAATCTTGACGAAATTCTCGCAGCAAGAGAGCTTGGCTTGCTTGACGGTGTGACCACCAACCCTTCGCTTATTGCAAAAATTGTTGGTGATTCGTCCAATTTTACCTATCGGGATTTCAAGGATCATATTGCCAGGATATGTGACATTGTCGATGGTCCTGTGAGTGCCGAGGTGACCTGTCTTAATGCCGAGGAGATGATTGTCGAGGGTGAGGAGCTTGCGGCAATTCACGAAAACGTGGTTATCAAATGTCCGCTGACCATCAATGGTCTCAAGGCTATACGGCATTTTTCAGAGCAGGGCATTCCAACCAATGCCACACTGGTTTTTTCACCCAACCAGGCACTTCTTGCTGCCAAAGCTGGTGCGAGCTATGTCAGCCCTTTTGTTGGCCGACTTGATGATATCAGCACTGAAGGAATGGCGCTTGTCGAGCAGATTGTCCGTATTTATGACAACTATGGTTTTTTGACCCAGGTGATTGTTGCCAGTGTGCGTCATCCCCAGCATGTCGTGGACTCCGCAATGGTTGGTGCAGATATTGCAACCATTCCCTTCAGCGTGATCCGCCAGCTTGCCAATCATCCTTTGACCGATCTCGGGCTTAAAAAGTTTATGGAAGATGCGTCGGTCATGAAAAAGTAACTGCACTTCTGCCCTTTCAGCATCTCTCTGGTGCTTGAACGGGCAGAGATGTTCTTTTCACAGACCTCTCCTGACTTGGTTTACTACCCTCTCTCACCCATATTCCCTGGCCAGCAGTCGTTCAGAATGAGGCTCTTCACTGCTGAATCCTGCCGTCAGCGCGAGATGACCTCAATTTTGACTTTTGCCGTGCCCTTTTCAAAAAATCCAAGTCTTTTGGCCGCTTCTTCGCTCAGATCGATAACCCGGTCGTCGACAAACGGGCCCCGGTCGTTGACCCGGACTATAATAGATGCTCGAGTATCGAGATTGGTTACCCGTACAAGAGAGGGCAGAGGAAGGTATTTGTGCGCGGCACTTGGTCTTGAGGGATCGAAAACTTCTCCGTAAGCCGTCAACTGCCCGTTATGCTGCTCAAGAGTCTCCTTTCCGTACCACGAAGCGGTTCCTGTTTCCTCGTAAGCAAGCGCTTCTTCATAGTTCATGGGAACATAAACCCTGCCGTTCATGATGTAGGGAGTGTTTTTGATTTTACCCAGTCTATAGGCATCCTCGGGTGAAATCCCTCTGATATCATTTCCCGAAAAAGGCGCTCGTGACGATGTGCACGAACTGAACAGCAGCGGCAACAGCAGACATCCCGTTAAATAAATCTTGCGCATGGCCTTGTTTTCATTACTCTCATTTTAGTTAAAAATAGCCATTTTACAGGAATTTCTCCTATAACAGTGTTGTTTCATTGAGGGATCTTCTGAAGAGTGATTTCATTGGGTTGGCCGCTCTGCTTATATTGGCAGCAAGCTATTACGGGATTTTTTGAAATACCATTATGACGGAACAAAATAAAGCACGATCTCCTTTCGGCGTTCTTGTCTTTCACGGCTTTACCGGAACGCTCGATAGCGTGAGTGCATTGTGCAAGCCCCTCCAGGAACTTGGCATTCCGCTGAGGATGCCTTTGCTTGCAGGTCATGGCGCATCATCGCCGGAAGCGTTACGGGGAGTGGGATGGGAAGCCTGGATGGCCGATGCCGATCGGGCGTTTCAGGATCTCTCTCTTGAGGCAGAGCGAATTATTGTGATTGGCCATAGCATGGGGGCTCTCATTGCAATCAATCTTGCAGTTCGATACCAGGGAGTGGTTGATTCGCTCGTGCTTGCCACACCGGCCCTCAAGCTTGTTTCCCTTTTTGCTCCGGGTCGTCCCCTGCATTTTGCTGCACACTTTGTCAGCCGGGTTATAAAAAAATGGAATTTAAAAGCGGTGTATTCCGGAGCAAGCATACCAGGCTGTGTTCCTCATTATGCATGGGTGCCGACAGATGCGATTATCTCTTTTTTCGAGCTGATCAAAAAAAGTCTGACACTGATCGATCGTGTCAATGTACCGGTTCTGATTGTTCATAATCGCCGGGAAAGCACCGTTTTGCCGGAAAGTGCCACCATACTTTACAACCTGATCGCTACCGGTTTTTCAGAAAAGTCCATCCTCTGGCTGGAGCTTTCCGATCACCAGATCTTTTGTGATTGTGAACGAGAGAGAGTAGTTCGGGTTATTACGGACTATATTTCTGGAAGAATCAGTCAAAAAGGAGAGCTGGTTTGATTTCCTGGACAAAGAGTAGTCCTTTTTTCTAACTTGATGTGCTGAACCCGATGCAGAGTGTTGTCAGGGTTGCTCTGCACGCCTGTTTGCAGCATTTCTTGCCGTTCACCCTGAAACAGAGTGAGAGAACGCGATGCAACTGATTGATCTGAGCCATAATATCGAGCAAGGTATGCCCTGCTATCCAGGTACTCCCGAACCGGAGTTCCATCCGCTCTCCTTGATTGAAGAAGAGGGTTTTGCCGAGCAGCTTTTGACCATTTCATCCCATACCGGCACCCATGTCGATCTGCCTTCCCATATCATTTCTTCGGGAGCCTCACTCGATGCCTTTGGTATCGAACGGTTTGCCGGCAAAGGAGTGGTGATCGATGTTCGTGCTGTCAGTGGAGGGATTATTGGCACAGGTGATCTTCAGCCCTTCCAATCAATCATCAAAGAGTGTGAGTTTGTTCTGCTCTGCTCAGGGTGGAGCGACTATTGGGGGAGTTCAGATTATTTCAGGAATTATCCAGTGCTTTCTAACGATGCCGCCAGGTGGCTTGCCGGATTGGGGCTGAAAGGCATTGGTGTGGATATGATCTCGCTCGATCAGCCTGACTCTGCTGATTTTCCGGTTCACAGGTTGCTGCTTCAGAACGGCCTGGTCATTATCGAGAATCTTGCTTCCCTTCTGCCGCTTATGTTCCATGCATTTACCTTTTGCTGTTTTCCACTGAAAATCGTCAAGGCTGAAGCCTCACCTGTCAGAGCAGTGGCTTTTATTCATTCTTAGCCAGTAAATGTGATTTTTTTATTGGAAGTTAAAAAAGGGAACATTACCTTTAGGCCCAAAGGAGATAATCCGCTGTTCTTTTACATCGAAATAACCATTGCATGAACACTATGTTATTGTATTCATCCATTACCAAAAAAGTGCTCATGGCGCTTGCAGGGCTTTTTCTGGTAACTTTTTTATGCGTTCATCTCGGCATCAACCTGATGCTTCTCCGGGATGATGGAGGTCGTACTTTCTCGGCAGCCGCAACCTTTATGGGTACCAATCCCCTTATCAAGGTTTTTGAGATTGTGCTTTTTGCAGGATTTCTGCTTCATATACTTTTCGGTGTACTGGTCTCTTTCCAGAACCGCGCGGCGCGACCCTCACCCTACGTGTGCAGCAACAATTCTGACACCTCGTTCTTTTCCAAGTACATGTTCCATACGGGCATTATTGTTTTCCTCTTTCTTGTCCTGCATTTTATTGATTTCTACTTTATCAAGATAGGCCTTGTGGCACCGCCTCCCGGTATTGAAAGCCACGACTTCTATCATCGTACACTGCTCCTCTTTTCAACTCCCTGGTATTCACTGCTCTACATTGTCTGCTTTATTTTTCTTGGTATTCATCTCAACCATGCCATTCAGTCAGCAATTCAGACCCTTGGCTGGAACCACAGCAAATATATGGGCGCGGTAAAGTTTATCGGCTCAGCCTACTCGGTATTTATTGCCGCAGGCTTCAGCCTGGTGCCACTTTGCATCTTGTTTTTCAAGTAACGTAACCAACGATAACGACTGTGTTTTTCAGCGAAAACAACACTCACAACACTTTTCAATGACACGCCTTAACGCCAGAATTCCTGAAGGGCCGGTAGCAGAGAAATGGACCGCCTACAAATCGGGCAGCAAGCTGGTAAACCCCAACAACAAACGCAAACTTGACATCATTGTGATCGGTACCGGCCTTGCCGGCGCCTCAGCCGCCTCATCGCTCGGGCAGCTCGGTTACAATGTCAAAGTGTTCTGCTATCAGGATACACCGCGTCGCGCCCACAGTATTGCCGCGCAGGGAGGAATCAACGCTGCCAAAAATTATCCAAACGACGGGGACAGTGCCTACCGTTTGTTTTATGACACGATCAAAGGTGGAGATTATCGGGCACGAGAGGCCAATGTATACCGTCTTGCCGAAGTCAGCAATCAGATTATCGATCTTTGTGTAGCTCAGGGAGTTCCGTTTGCCCGTGAATATGGTGGTCTTCTGACCAACCGTTCTTTTGGTGGTGCACAGGTTTCGAGAACTTTTTATGCGCGTGGTCAGACCGGACAGCAGTTGCTGCTCGGTGCCTACAGCGCCCTCAGCCGTCAGATAGCCGCAGGCAGTGTAACGCTTTGCAACCGTCGTGATGTGCTTGATATGGTACTTGTCGATGGAAAAGCTCGGGGAGTTATTGCCCGTAACCTCGTTACCGGCGAAATAGAGCGTCATGCCGCACATGCTGTGGTTATTGCCAGCGGTGGATACGGCAATGTCTTCTTTCTCTCGACCAATGCAATGGGCTCCAACGTAACACCGGCATGGAGTGCCTACAGGAAAGGTGCGATGTTTGCAAATCCATCGTTTACCCAGATCCATCCGACCTGCATTCCTGTTCATGGAGATGCCCAGTCGAAGCTGACCCTCATGAGTGAAAGCCTGCGTAACGATGGCAGGATATGGGTACCGGCCAAGATGAAAGATGTCGAAAAACTCAGAAACAAAGAGATCAAGCCTTCCGATATAGCGGAAGCGGACCGTGACTACTATCTTGAGCGTCGTTATCCTGCATTTGGTAATCTTGTACCGAGGGATGTAGCTTCAAGAGCAGCAAAAGAGCGCTGTGATGCCGGTTTCGGTGTCGGCAGCACCGGTGTGGCTGTTTTTCTTGACTTTGCCGATGCCATCAAACGCAAGGGGCATGACGCCATTGATTCCCTCTATGGCAACCTTTTCCAGATGTACGAGCAGATTGTTGCCGAAAGCCCTTATGAAACGCCGATGATGATCTACCCGGCAGTCCATTACACAATGGGTGGTCTTTGGGTTGACTATGAATTGATGACCACTGTTCCGGGTCTCTATGCCATCGGTGAATGCAACTTTTCAGACCACGGAGCCAACCGGCTTGGAGCTTCAGCGCTTATGCAGGGTCTTGCCGACGGTTATTTCGTGCTTCCCTATACCATCGGTAACTATCTCTCGGCTGAAATTCATACACCACGCTTCGATACCTCCTCTTCAGAATTCAAGCTTGCTGCCGAAGGGGTCACTGATCGCCTGAAGCAGATCAAAAACTGTGGCGGCAAAGAGTCTGTCGATTCGTTCCATCGTCGTCTTGGCAAGATCATGTGGGAGTATTGCGGAATGGCTCGAAACGATGCAGGCCTTACCGAAGCGCTCTATCAGCTTACCGAACTGCGTCAGGAATATTCCAGAGGGGTACGGATACCAGGAGGACTGGATGAATACAATCCTGAACTCGAAAAAGCATGCAGGGTTGGTGATTTTATCGAACTTGGTCAGCTCATGGTGCGTGACGCCCAGCAACGACGGGAATCATGCGGAGGCCACTTCAGGGAGGAGTACCAGACCAGTGAAGGCGAAGCATTACGCAACGACGAGGAATTTGCCTTTGTCGGTGCATGGGAATACAAGGGTCGTGATGCTGCGGCAGCACTGCACCGGGAAGAACTTCAATTCAAAGAGATCAAGCTCTCCCAGCGGAGCTATAAATAACAGGATATTATGAACTTTACGCTGAAGATCTGGCGACAGAAAAACGCGACGGCTAAAGGAGAGATGGTTTCCTACAATGTTAAAGGGATCTCTTCTGACAGCTCTTTCTTCGAAATGCTCGACACCCTCAACCAGCAGCTCATCGAAAGCGGTGGTGATCCGGTTGCTTTTGACCACGATTGCCGGGAGGGTATTTGCGGCACATGCAGTCTTTATATCAATGGTCGTCCTCACGGGCCGGTCAAGGGGGTTACCACCTGCCAGCTTCACATGCGAGCATTCAAGGATGGAGTGACCATTAATGTCGAACCTTGGCGGGCAAAAGCATTTCCCGTTATCAGGGATCTCATTGTTGATCGCAGTGCCTTTGACAAAATCATTCAGGCTGGAGGCTTTGTATCGGTCAATACCGGAGGTGTGCCGGATGCCAATACCATTCCGGTCCCCAAGGAAAAGTCCGATGCTGCGTTTGATGCAGCCACCTGTATCGGCTGCGGTGCATGCGTTGCAGCCTGTTCAAATGCAGCAGCCATGCTCTTTATCGGCGCCAAGGTATCACATCTCGCCCTGCTTCCCCAGGGAAGGGTTGAAGCCGCCAAGAGGGTTGAAAAGATGGTAGCCTGCATGGACGAGCTTGGATTCGGTAACTGCAGCAACACCTATGCCTGCGAAGCGGAGTGTCCCAAAGGAATCACCGTCGTCAATATCGCCCGCATGAACCGGGAGTTTCTCTCTGCAAAGCTCTTTGCAGAAAAAGAAAAGATCGTTCAAGACTCCCTGTAAGAGCTGTTGCCACTCCCTTTGCGTCACTTAACAACCGCTTAAGCGGCGCACAGGGCCAGGGCTTTACGTGTTGCTTTTATTGCTGGAATCGCAGTTTCATCAGTTCACTCAGAGTTTTTCCCATTCAAACTTGTTGACATTTCTTTCCTTTGGGTCAAAGACGATGCCAATCAGGTATCGTTCTCCGGAGTATTTTTCGTAATATTTCATTGTTTTGATCTGCTCCAGCGGTTCCTTGTCGGTTACCTTGAATTCAAACAGCCAGGTGATTCCTTCGACCTTCAGTGTCAGGTCAATTCTGCCCTTGTTGCTGACATCCTCGGCGATGATCTCTACTCCGAGACTTGCAAAATAGGCATAGAGTACGCTGGCGTAAAAGCCCTCGTACCCTTGAATAGAGTTATTGGTGAAATTATTGTAGGCGATGCTTGCAAAAAGGCGCCTGATAACGGCTTCCAGACCTTCGGCATCGCCAGCGTTGAGGAGATCAAGCAGCTCATGGCGAATGGGCTCTTTATGTGAGCCGCTGGTCACCGAACGCAAAATATATTCATTAAAACTGATCTGCACCTCCTTGTTGGGAAATCCCAACTCGTATCCAACACCCATGCCTGTTGGCAGCAATCGCTTGATGGTCAAATAGCCGGTTTGAAAGAGAATGGTTTCCAGATTGAGGGTCTCGATATCAAAGCTGTTGACCAGACTCTTGTCAACTTTGATATTGGATAAATCAGGGATGAAATAGCGGTTTTTTTTGATCAACTCAACCAGGAAACGCGGCGTACCGGTTTCAAACCAGTAATTGTCAAACACAAATCTGTTCTTGATAAAGAGCAGAATATCATAAGGGTTATAAACTGTCTCACCCAAAAAGTTATATCCATTGTACCACCGTTTGACCTGTTCCATATCAACACCCTCAAGATAGGGGGCAAAAGCGGTTTCCACATCGAGCTGGGTGTAGCCGCAGACCGCTCCATAGTCAGGATTCAGGCTGATGTCTTCAAGATTGTTCAGACCGCTGAAAAGCGACACTTTGGAGAATTTGCTCACCCCGGTGAGAAACGCAAAGCGCAGATACTCGTCGTTCTCCTTGATTTTAGTGTAAAAGTCACGCATCCCGTCCCTGATGACAAGTGCCTCAGAGATATTCTCCAGATTGTCCAAAATCGGTTTGTCATACTCATCAACGAGAACAACAACTTTTTGATGATATTTTTGAAATGCTTTTTTGATTAATTCCGCAAACAAGTATTTCGCTTTTGATGTGTTTTCACACTCCAGGCCAAGTCGCTCCTGATTGGATTTGAGTATGTGCAACAAATCCTCCTCAAGATCACTCCTTGAGTGAATCCCGCCACTGAAACTTATCTTGATGACCGGATACTTTACCTCCCAGTTCCATAGCTTCTCAATCAAAAGCCCCCGGAAAAGCTCACGTTTCCCTTCGAAAATATTTTTCAGCGTATCGAGAAAGAGGCTTTTGCCGAACCGCCTTGGCCTCGCCAGAAAAACATAGCGATAGTTCTCTATCAATACACGGCCAATCTCCGTTTTATCGATGTAGAGATAATCTCCTTCGATTATGGTTCGGAAGGTCTGTATGCCTACAGGCAGCTTTTTTATCATAGTCAGTCTCGATTTAAAGCTTTCGATCATCGTGGTTATCCGGCAGCAGTGCTATCCCCGAATCAATGGAATGGTTGTCTGAAGTATTGCCATGCCGTACAAGAAAATGATGGGGTTATGGCTTGAATATAACATCCATCATTGACAACTCTGTGTCCAGCTTGTCGCAAGTAAAATGGAACGAAGGAGAAGTACTGCTTCAGTTGAAGATGGCTGAATTATTGTCGGTCAGAGGCCGGGAAATTGCGAATAAGCTTGATGATTACGCCGATTGGCTGGGGATCGCCGGATTTGTATTGGGATATTTCGGGTGCGTCTTCGGCTTTGCGGAGCACGTAGTCTCCATCCTGGGGAGTCATCTCTGTGTCGATATAGATAATGTCTCCCTCCTGGATGTTCTCTGGTGTCATCTTGCTGCCAATGGCCATTATTGGCTTGTAACGGCCTGATCCAGTGGGGGCAGGGCTGTACTGGCGGCTATCCTCTTCGAGTTCGGTAAGCTTCACATGACCGGGCAGTGGCGTGATGTTGCTTTTTTGTTTGACGCTCCCTTTTTCTCCAAACATTTTCCCGTCACCCGTAAGCAGCCAGTCAACGTTTAAACCTTCAAATTTTTGACTTAAAAGCAGCAAATCAATCACGCCACGCTTTTTCCACATGGAGATCCGGCTGTTGCCAACACCGAGCGCACGGGCTAAAGATGCATCAGTAGGGTATCCTGCTCCTTTTTTGAGTCTCTCAAGCACGTCAAGCACGTTTTTGATTTTCTTGCTTGACATATTCAAATATTTGATTTACCTTGACTATACCTAAAACATAAGCTAAATATAGTTAAACGCAATAAATATGAAACGGCTTGATCTTCGTCGATATCCTTATCGGGGAATAATAAAGGAGCTGGCTGCCGAGTTTGGAAAGGCTCCCTGTACCATACATCTGGGGCTTTTCGGCAGGGATGTGCCATCTCCGAAATATCTGGAAGCGTTTCAGATGAAGCTTGAAGCGCGTATTGCGGGCCAGAAGGAAGCAATGAGAAAGCTTAATTCGACACTGAAAAAAGGTGTCTGAATGAGTGCTGCCAGATATTTCATGGCGAATTGATTTCCGGCTGATCTCGCCGGATGAGCATTCCGTCTGTAGTGGGAGCGGTCTGATCCGATCCTGTTTTTCACAACTGGCCGGAACTTCGCAGTTGGGGATATTTCTGCAACAGAGACAAGAATTTAATTGTACAAGATTTTTGAAAGAAAATCGAGCGGGGCGCGTACTAATTACAGGAAGGAAAATGAAAGAATTCTGTTTTTTTTTAATTACTAAGTAAATAACACATGAAAAAGAATCTTATTGCTGGTATCGTTGTATCTCTTGCCATGACCGGACTGTTTGGTGGTGTTTCTTTCGCTGCTGAGACCGCAGCTCCTGCAAAGCCTGCAGTTGCTGCAGCAAAAGCTGATGCAAAAGCTGAAGCTCCTAAAGCAAAGAAAGCTCCTAAAGCAAAGAAAGCAGTAAAGAAAGCAGCAGCCAAGAAGGCAGATGCACCAGCAGCAGCTCCTGCAGCAGCACCAGCAGCAGGCAAATAAGCTATAGCTTTCAGCTACGCTGAGAACAAAAAGTAGTGATGACCATTTGAGCTTTAATGCCAATGATGATGATATATGAACACGGTCATCAGTGTTTTTTCAGAAAAGCCCCTCCTCGCGGAAGGGGCTTTTCTGATTTATAACGGTCTCTCCTGGAGTTTATCGCAGTTGCTCTGAAATGCGCTGATTGTATGGATTTTCATCATGTTTACTCTCTTTCACTCCACCCCTACGCATTGCTCTCTTTTGTGGAGTATCCTCCTCTTCTGCTGACGGTATATGATTTTTCTTTTCCCTTAAATGAAACATAAAAAAAGAGTACTTTCTTAAACGCCAGCAGATAATTACTGGTGTTTTTGTGCAGATATTCTGTTTTGGAGTGTCGTAATGGTAATCATGCAAACTTTGAGAAAACAATGGTGATTATTTGAATGTTTTATTAAAGTGGCAAAGAGCTTCCCGGGTTGAATTAGTTTGCACACTTTCTTAAACTCAATTTGCGGAGTCTGGCGGGCTGTTTTCTTTCGAAGGCGTTGTTGCTGCTGGAGAACGGTTTAATAAATTATTTTATGCCAGACTCATGTTGTCGTGTTTCTATTCTTCATGTATTTTCGGGCTTCATCATGAACGACAAGGCAATGCTTGTTCGTTCTAAGAAGGGAATTGAGTCTCATTATTATGAACAATGTTGAGTTCCCAGTGTTATCGTTATCGGTAGTTGTGGCAGGATGGTGTTTATGAACCAGGTGCAAAGGGTGTAACCGGTTTGGACAGAGGGTGGTGCGGGTTGGAAAGGATGACCGGAATCTGTTTCCTGAACTCATTTTTCGTCGAAAGCGTGTGATGTTGACTTGCAAGTCGTTCCTGCTGAGCGACGTGAAAGCGTTTGCTGGATGGTTGGCAAGATTTTTTCTCTCTATCATGAAAACGGAGAAATATCAGGAGCGGCTGTGATTTTCAGTATCCCCAAAAATATGGATAGATCGGAATGGAATAACTCTGTCAATTCATTGTTTGATGTTTCGCCTTAACCTGTGTTTCTTGTAGATCGTCACGGTAAGATCCTTCTCTTCAACGATGCGTTTGAGGAACGGTTTGGCAAAGAAGGAGATGCGATTCTTGGTCTGACTATTTATAACTTAATTTCACCGTAAGTTGCCGGACAGTGGAGAAAAAAGATTGAAGATGTTACTCTGACCGCTCAACAATGCTCTTTTGAAGAGGAATCGGAAGGATGGGCCTCACTTCATACGATCTATCCGGTATCTTCCAAAGATGGAGAGATCAATCAGTTGCTTATTTTTTTATCTGATATTAGATCGGTTAATCTGACGGAAAACTAGCTTCACAAAAACAAGATGCATTACCGTAATTTTTTCAGCAAAATATCTCGCGGCTACGCCTGCTGTAGTATGGTTTTTCAGGATGATCGGCCAGTGGATTATACTTACGATGTAGTCAACCCGGCTTTTGAACAAATGATTGGGCATCAGGGTGTCGAGGGGCGGAAAATGACCGAAGTTATTCCTGGTTTACTTTACTCCAATCCAGAGTTCTTTGAGCGATTGGGTCGGGTGGTAGAGAGTGGGATTACGGAAAGCTTTGAATTTTACCTTCATGAGTTGGACAAGTGGCTCGACGTTTCGGCATATAGCGAGCATAAAGGGGAACTGGTACTGGTTCTTTCTCCTGTCCAAACAATGACTACGGGTATCTGGGAGTGGAATCCTGACAATGGAAAAATGATTTGGTCTGATGAGTTGCGAACACTTTTCGGCCTGAGTGAGCATTCCTGTGAAGCCACTTATGATGTTTGGCTGCAGTTTGTTGCACCAGAAGAAAGGGAGCTTACCCAAAAAACCATCCGGAACGCTGCGGCAAAGAGTGTCAAGTTTAACATAGTCTGCCATGTCAACCCTGCTGATGGCTCCGCCCGGCGGCTTATGATTCAGGGATTTCCATCCAGGAATGCAGATGGCGTCGTGAGTCGCTACATGGGCATCAGCATTGATATTACTGAATCAAAAAAAGAGGATATCATTCACAGGATCAATACCGGTGATCTTGATACTATTCTGAAATCAAGTACCGAGCCTTTCTGCTCTTTAGCTTTAGATGGAACAGTACTTGATGCAAATAAAGATTTTTACGAAATCCTCGATATAGAGTCGAACAACCTGAAAGGGCATAATTTTCATACTCTGTTTTCCTGCGAGTTGCAGAAACACAGAAAAGCAAATTTCGAACTTGTTTATTACACTGGTGAGCCAGTTCATTTTCAGGATAAGTGCTCAAAAACTCACTGCAATGCAAATTACTCAGGTGAATGTATCTATCAGATTTCAGTTTATCCTGTTTATGATAAATCCGGAAAAATAGATTCTTTGGCCATTTTTATTGTAAAGTCAAACGAGCGAAATAAATCAGAAAAAGCCCAAAGAAAGTTGGACCAAAAATACCAGACCCTTATTGCGGCATCACCCGACAGCATTATCACTACGGATTTGCAGGGCAACATTACCAGTATTTCTGATATGGGTCTTGATTTGTATGGCACCAATGACCGGGCGGAGCTTATTGGAATGCCATTTTCAATTCTTGTTCATTCGGATGACATAAAAATTTTGAATAAAATCCTTGAAATCGCACTTTATGATGGTTTGATCCAAAACAGGGAAATTCTGCTGAAAAAGAAAAATAACATGATTTATTCGGCGGAAATAAGCGCTGCCTTAATTCAGGACTTTGATGGTGCCCCTTCATCATATATGATTATTATTCGCGATATTTCACAGCGAAAAATCATAGAAAGTGAGCTGTTTCATGCAAAAAGGCTGATAAGTCTTGGTGAGATGGCATCTGGCATTGCTCATGAAATTTATCAACCAATTAATAACATCGGATTAATTGTTGATAACCTGCTTATGGATGCTGACAAATATAATTGGGACAGTAAAAAAGCAATTAAGATAAAATCTGAAAAAATATTTGAAAATATATTGAGAGTCCAAACAATAATTGATAATATCAGATCATTTTCCAGTACGGATAAAAATTATATTTCTTCAGTTGTCAATATTAATCAAAGCATTAGAAACGCTTTGTTAATGGTTTCAGAGCAATGTAAAAACAAATCTATAACTCTTGATTTTAAGCCAAGACAAGATAATTTGTCTGTTACTGGTAACATGTACAAGTTTGAGCAGGTGATTCTTAATTTAATTAAAAATTCAATAGATGCTCTTGAAGAGATAAAACAGGATAATGCAAAGAGTTTTGAGATGAAGATACTTGTTCAGTCATATTATGAGAAAGACTCAATAGTTGTAACTGTTGAAGATAATGGAATAGGTATCAGTCAAGAAAATATAGAGTATATTATGCATCCGTTTTATACAACAAAAGATTCTGGAAAAGGGACAGGTCTTGGCCTTTCAATCAGTTATAGAATCATTAAGGAAATGAACGGAGATATTAAAATAAAGAGTTCGCCCAGAAATGGAACTTGTGTGATTATTACTCTTCCGCATAAGGGGAATAAAAATGAACAGTAAATATATTGGCCAAATCAAGGTTTTGATACTTGATGATGAAATTGATTTTACCAATGAAATCAAGGATTATTTGCAGAATTCAGGTTTTATTCCTTTTTCTGCAAATACGACTGAAGAGGGATATGCAATTTTAAGCAAGCATGATATTGATTTGCTTATTCTTGATGTGCGTCTGCCAAGAGCAAATGGGCTTGATGTTTTAAGGGATGTCAAATCCCTCTATCCCAATATCGAAGTTATCATGGTTTCTGCGCATGGTGATATGGATACTGTCATACAGTCTGTTCGGCTTGGTGCATTTGACTATATGCGAAAGCCACTGAGGTATATAGATATACAGATAGCGATTGAGCGCACGCAAAAGTACCTTCAGATGCAGAGGAGATTATCTCAGATTGAAGAGAAGTATTCATTGATAACGACCGATATTGAATCGAAAATCGGACGTCATTGTATCGGTAAAAGTCCGCAAATAATCAAGATTTATGAATTAGCCAAAAAAGCGTCTCAGTATTCCGATATTAATGTTCTTATAACGGGTGAAAGCGGCACTGGTAAAGAGGTTTTTGCAAGACTTATCCACTATATGAGTGAGCAAAAGGGTAATTACTTTGGCGCAGTCAACTGCAGTGCCATTAGTGAGTCACTCATTGAAAGCGAGTTTTTCGGCCACAAGAAAGGCTCTTTTACCGGCGCGATATCTGATAAAAAGGGATTATTTGAAGTCTGCAATGAGGGGACATTGTTTCTTGATGAAATAGCCGATATGCCGTTTAATCTTCAGTCAAAAATTCTGCGTGCTGTAGAAGAAAGGACAATTACAAGAGTTGGTGATACCAAGCCGATACAAACGAAATTCCGCTTGATTTCGGCAACAAATTGTGATCTCCAGAAAATGGTTAATGAACACAAGTTCAGGCTGGATTTGCTTCACAGGCTTAATACTCTTCACATACATATTCCGCCTCTCAGAGAAAGAACGGAGGATATTGGACCTCTGTTGATCGATTTTACGGAAGAGTTTTCAAAAAAAATAAACAAACCAATTCAGTATATTGCAGATGAGGTTTTTGAGGTACTTGGAAAGTATAGCTTTCCTGGAAATATAAGGGAGCTGAGAAACCTTGCTGAAAGAGCTATAATTCTTTCCAATGGCAAATCACTTGAGGTTAGTGATTTGCCATTGCTCTTCAATTACTCTTCGCCAGGAAGAAAAGAATATACAGGAGTTAATCTCAATGTGAATGAGGTCGATATAATACGAAAAGCACTCGAAGAGTGTGAATATAATCAAGTAATCGCGGCGGAGGTTCTTGGAATCAGTCGTTATGCCCTCATAAGAAGAATGCGGAAGTATGGTATTTATGTCATAAAAAAAGACTCGGGTAATTTGTGACGGTTTTGCTGTTGCGAGGCGACTCAGAAAAAGCCGGATTTTTTACTGGTACTCTCTGCTCAATGGGTGAAAAAATACCGGAACAGCCGCACGATTGGTTATCTTTATGGAGAAGTGCTTTTGTGTCAGTGAATGCCTGTCATGCTTTTCAGGATAATTATCACAGAAGGAGGTAAAGTGCCATGAAAAAAAACACAGGTCTTTGGATTGATCACAAAGAAGCCATTCTGGTTTCAACTGAAGGTGATCAGATTGCTGTAGAGAGGGTGGAGTCTGGTGCTGAAAGCCATTTCAGGCCATCTGGTGGCTGGAAATCAGGAGGTACGGTAGTTGCCCAGTCAGTGTCGAAAGAGCAGAAATCTGACGAAATCCGCAAGCACCAGTATCACGTTTTTTATCAGAAAGTCATAAAACTGCTCGGGGATTCAGATCACATTGCTCTTTTTGGACCCGGTGAGGCAAAACGTGAGCTGGCCAAAGAGATTGAAAAGGTCAATCTGATGCACAACAAGGTTGTTGCAGTTGAAACCTGCGAGCGGCTGACAGATAACCAGTTTGTTGCAAAGGTAAAAGCATTTGTTTTTGTTCATAAGTAAAATGATTGTGTGCAGCCCTCCCCTCACAGGATTACAAGGGGTGCCGTCAATGGTGTTGATTGGGGGTTCATGCCAGCCTGCAGGGAGTTTTTGCTCTTGTGTCAGGACTACACAACGATAAGCGTTTGGCGCAAGCATATTGAGCTGGCATGAATCTTTTAACTTTTTTGCATGTTACTACCCGTGTAATCAGCTTTGCTGTACTTTAGCGTTTTTTTTGAGAACAGGAGATGTTGAGTTTGCCCCGAAATAGTACTAATGACTTTTTTGGAAATTACTGAATAAAAGTGTAGCTGGTAGCATTGAAATTATAGTATCGCAAGAACGGAACTTTTCGGGATTCTGCCGTATGTGTTGCGGCAGTCATCATAAAGCGCTATTGTCCCGAAGGGTTCAAAAATGAATGTATGGAAATACTCTTTCTTTTTTTTCTGATTATAGTCAACGGCCTTTTTGCCATGTCTGAAATTGCCCTGGTAACGGCAAAAAAGGCACGGCTTTCAAAACTTGCCGAAGATGGCGAAAAATCGGCGGATATTGCAATCAAGCTTGGCCAGGAGCCGACAAGGTTTCTTTCAACTATCCAGATCGGCATTACCTCTATTGGTATCCTTAACGGTATTGTCGGTGAAGGTGCTCTTGCAACCCCTTTGGCTCTCAGGCTTCAGTCTTTCGGAGTGGAGCTGGAACCAAGCCACATTATTTCCACCGCCGTTGTCGTGCTTTCGATTACCTATGTTACCATTGTGATCGGAGAGCTTGTTCCTAAGCGTCTTGGCCAGTTCAATCCGGAAGGAATTGCCTGCCTGGTTGCACGCCCTATGCGGATGCTGGCGACGATAACCCGTCCGTTCGGGAGGCTCCTGACGGCTTCGACAGATACCATTCTTCGCTTGATGGGAAAACATCCGCAGATAATGCCGAGTGTTACAGAGGAGGAGATCCATGCCATGCTTGAGGAGGGTTCTGAAGCGGGGGTTATTGAGCAGCATGAACATGAAATGGTTCGCAATGTATTCCGCCTCGATGACCGTCAACTTGGTTCTCTTATGGTTCCAAGAGCAGATATTGTCTCACTCGATGTGTCCCGTCCTCTGGAAGAGAATATCAGGAGAGTGACAGAGTCTGAACACTCCCGTTTTCCTGTTTGCAATGGTGGTCTTCAATCTCTTCTCGGGGTTGTCAATGCCAAACAGCTTTTGTCGAAAACCCTGAAAGGCGGACTGACGGAATTTACCTCTCAATTGCAGCCATGTGTCTATGTGCCTGAAACCCTTACCGGCATGGAATTGCTCGATCATTTCAGGACCTCTGGTACCCAGATGGTTTTTGTGGTTGACGAGTATGGCGAGATTCAGGGGCTTGTTACCTTGCAGGATATGCTGGAAGCCGTGACTGGTGAGTTTGTGCCTCGCAATAGTGAGGATTCGTGGGCTGTGGAACGCAAGGATGGTTCCTGGCTGCTCGATGGACTCATTCCTGTACCTGAACTTAAGGACACGCTTGAACTGAAATCTGTACCTGAAGAGGATAAAGGTCTCTATCATACTCTCAGTGGTCTTATGATGTGGTTGCTCGGGCGTATGCCCCAGACTGGTGACATTATGACCTGGGAAAACTGGAGTCTCGAAATTGTCGATCTCGATGGTCAGAGAATCGACAAGGTGCTTGCCTCACCACTGGCAGAATCCTCAAAGCCTGATGAAGGCCGCTCTGTTGATTCCAGGTCTGCTGAGTGATTTTTTTTCCCTTCTTGAGGGTTTGCGTGGGAGGAGCTGGATGGAACACGGATAACATTTGGAATCAATTCAGTAACAAGTTTCAGGAGAGAAACGCCTATGACACAAGAGAAATCTGATTGTTTGTTTTGCCGGATTGTGAGCGGTGAGATTCCCGCTTCAATTATCTATCGTAACGACCATGTTATTGCATTCAGGGATATTACTCCTGTTACGCCTCAGCATGTGCTTATCATCCCGCTCAAGCATATCGCCTCATTGAACGATCTGGCGCCGGAAGACGAAGCGATCGCCGGTCATATTCTTCTTGCGGCTGGAGTGGTGGCTGAAATGATTGGTATCAGGCAGTCGGGCTACAGACTGGTTTTTAATACTGGCAAGGAAGCCCTGCAAAGTGTGTTTCATATCCACGGTCATCTGATCGGCGGCCAGCAGATGGGATGGCCTCCCTTTCCAGGATTGTCAACACAGCATTGACTGGTTTCGTTGTTCAGCGCTATGGCAGTTTCAGCGCAAAGGATAATAATGGATGCAATTGTTTGTGGGTTGTTCTGGTTATATTGGATATAAATTATCCGGTTTACTTTATCGTTTTGAGTGGGAGAGTGGCTTATGCGGTTATCGGAATTGAAGGTTGGCGACAAGGCTGAAGTGATGGCCGTCAAGGCGGAAAATGCAATTCGTCGAAGGATTATGGATATGGGGCTTATAAAAGGTACCAGATTCAAGGTGCTCAGGGTTGCTCCGCTTGGTGATCCAATGGAAATTCTTTTCAAGGGGCTCTATCTCGCCATGAGAAAAAATGAGGCTGATGGAATTCTGGTGCGTAAAGTTGGAGAGCAGAGTGATGTGGCTTCCTTGCCGGGCAGTAAAAAAGCCGGGTGGAGGTTAGGAGGCAATGGATGAGTGAGACAAAAGAGATTCATATTGCTCTTGCCGGTAATCCGAACTGCGGAAAGTCATCGCTTTTCAATGTTCTGACTGGTGCTCATCAGAAAGTAGGGAATTTTCCCGGTGTGACTGTTGAAAAGCACGAAGGGTATCTTGATTACAAGGGTTATCGTATCAGGGTTGTAGATCTGCCCGGCACCTATTCCCTGACGCCATACTCCCCGGAAGAGATTGTCACAAGAGAGTATCTGATCAAGGAACGCCCGGATGTCGTCGTCAATGTGCTTGAGGGTTCAAACCTCGAAAGGAACCTGCTATTGACAACGCAGCTCATGGAACTGGAGGTTGACTTTCTTGTTGCGCTGAACATGATGGATGAAGTTCAGGAGAAGGGTATTGTCATAGAAATAAAGCAGTTGCAGAAGCTTCTTGGCTGCCATATTGTTCCGACCTCTGCGAAAAAGAAAACCGGTCTCGATTCATTGCTTGACCATATCATCAGGGTTTCCCGCAAGGATATCGAAATACGTAAAAACAAGCTTTTTTTCCGTCCGGGACTTGAGGATTCGGTTGAAAAGATTACGGCGCTGCTCTCTCATCAGAAGGAGCTTGGGGGGTTCAATTCCAGGTGGCTTGCAATAAAGCTTCTTGAAAATGACAGGGAGGTTTATCAGGAAGTTCAGCAGTTTCCGGTTTGGTTAAAAGTCGAGCTTGCTCTTCAGGAGGCGATCAGGGAGTGTGAGAGGATGCACGATTCAGATCCGGAGGTTCTCATTACCGAGGACCGCCATGCCTTTATCCGGGGAGCAATGAAAGAGTGTGTACGCCAGCCAGTTGGTGCAAAGGCGACGGTTACAGACTATATCGATATGGTTGTGCTCAACCGTGTGCTTGGTCTGCCGATTTTTTTGCTGGTTGTCTGGGCGATATTTCATCTGACCTTTACGCTTGGTTCTCCCGTTATGGGTGGCCTTCAGTTTCTTTTTGGCCTGATTACCTCGACCATCAGCCCTTTGCTGCCGAATGAAACTCTGCGTTCTATTGTTATTGACGGCATAATGGCCGGGGTAGGTGGTGTTTTGGTCTTCTTGCCCAATATTGTTCTGCTTTTTATCGGGCTCTCTTTTCTTGAGGCCTCTGGATACATGGCACGTGCAGCCTTTGTCATTGATCGGGTAATGCATCGTTTCGGGCTTCATGGCAAATCGTTCATACCGATGATAACGGGGTTTGGTTGTTCCATTCCGGCCATCATGGCGACACGTACACTGAAAAGTCCTACTGACAGGCTGGCGACAATCATGATTATTCCTTTCATGAGCTGCGGAGCCAAACTGCCAGTCTATGTGCTGCTGACCGGAGCTTTTTTTGCGCCTGATATGGCCGCTAATGTCATGTTCGGGATATATCTGCTCGGCATTGGAGTTGGACTCTGGACAGCATTGCTCCTGAAATCAACAGTTTTGAAAACAGATTCCGAGCCATTTGTCATGGAGTTGCCGCCCTATCGCTGGCCTACGCCTGCATCCGTTCTCTTTCAGGCAAAGGTCAAAGCGCTCATGTATGTCAAAAAAGCAGGCACTCTTATTTTAAGTGCGGTCATCATTATCTGGGCGGCAAGCAACTATCCCCGTCATGCGGTGCTCGATGCACAACGTTTGGCAGAAACCTCGGCTATCATGCAGAGCGGCATAAGCGCTTCTGAAAAAGATCAGCAGAGGAGAGCGGTCGAGGTGAAGATCAAGTCTCGGCAGCTTGAGTACTCCCTTGCCGGAAGGGCGGGTAAAGTGCTTGAGCCACTCATAAGGCCGCTGGGTTTTGACTGGAGGATCGGTATTGCACTTGTAACCGGACTGGCGGCAAAAGAGGTGGTCGTTTCCACAATGGGAACAATCTATTCGCTTGGGCAGACCGAAGGAGTGCCGATGGATCTGAAATCGATTCTTCGTCACGATCCTTCATTCAGTCGGGCAACAGCACTCAGTCTGATGGTTTTTGTTCTGCTCTATATGCCCTGTGTGGCGGCAATTGGAGTGATGAAAAAAGAGGTTGGGAAGTGGCGCCCCGTGATTCTCTATTCGGCCTACTCCCTCTCTGTGGCCTGGGTACTCTCTTTTATTGTCTATCGCATTGCCCTGCTTATTGCGTGACGGTTGCGGTTTCTTCAACAACCGCAGATATCAGCCCTGACTCTTCTGCTCTCAGAATGATATCGTCTACAGGAATGGTCATGGGTACTGGATTGCCGTCAGTCATCACAAGCATTACTGGCGGATGAGCTTTCATGTGCTCGGCCATGACTGCTTCCCAGTGGTGGTGGGCGCTCTCTTCGAGAGTGCTCCAGGCAAGCCTTCCCCTGCACTTCGGAAATTTGGAGCAGCCAAGCCACAGTCCCCTTTTTCCGCTTCTGAGATAGAGAGGGGATCCGCATTTCGGGCATGCAAGGTTGGTCAGCACCGGCGGGGTTTTCATCGGTTCAATGTGTCGCTGCTTGTTGATATTGAGCAGTGTATTGCATTTCGGATAGTTGGAACAGGCAAGAAATGCTCCCAGTCGGCCCTTGCGCAAAAGCATGTGTCCTTCCTTGCATGAGGGACAGAGTACGGCGGTATCTTTTGGCTTTTCCTTGTTTGTACTGATTGCCTTGATGTTTTTGCACTTCGGGTAGCGTGAACAGCCGAGAAATTTGCCGCTGGCGGTCCATTTGACAATCATCTGTCCCTCTCCGCATTTTTCACAGGTATGGGTTTCACTGTTCTGCGGTATTATCGGATCGCTTTTGCGCAGGCTCAGCACTCGTTCGAGTGGTTTGTAGAAGTTGTCGAGTACCTTTTCGTACTCGTCGTCTCCGCTTGCCACCTTGTCGAGTTCATCTTCCATGAAGGCGGTAAAGCCAACATCGAAGAGTTCGGGAAAATTTGCAACCAGAATCAGCGAGACATCCTTTCCGAGTTCATTGGGAATTATCTTTTTTTTCTCGAGTTCCACATAGCGTCGATCCTGAAGGGTCGAAAAAATAGAGGCGTAGGTTGATGGCCGTCCTATTCCGAAATGGTCAAGATCCTTGACAAGAGTGGCTTCACTGTATCGAGCGGGCGGTCGCGTAAAGCTTTGTTTCTGGTCAATTTCGTCGAGCAGCAGGGGGTCGTTTACTTCAATCCGCTCAGGCAGCTTGACGGGCGCCTCTTTTTCAACATCTTCCCTGGTAGAGGTTTGTGCTTCGTAATCAAGCTCTTTCTGGTCGTCATAAACGCGCATGAATCCAGGAAACATAATCCTTGTGCCGGTTGCCCGGAAAAGGAATTTTGCACTGCTGTCTTCCACATCGACCCGAGTCTGTTCGATTTTGGCGGGAGCCATCATCGCAGCAAGAAAACGTTTCCAGATCAGTTCGTACAATTTAAACTGATCGGCTGAAAGATATTGTTTCAGTTGTTCGGGTTTCCTGGTAATCGAGGTGGGGCGTATTGCCTCGTGCGCATCCTGGGAGTTTTTGCCAGCCTTTGCCGCACCGCCGAAACCGATATACTCCTTGCCGAACTGCCGGTCGATATACTCTCTTGCCTGAGCGACAGCTTCCGAGCCGATACGTGTCGAATCGGTTCTCATATAGGTGATGAGGCCTGCAGCACCCTCTGTACCAAGGTCAATGCCCTCGTAGAGCTGCTGGGCCACGCGCATGGTTTTCTGCGATCCGAAGCCAAGCTGGTTTGAAGCAGCCTGCTGGAGGAGCGATGTCGTAAATGGAAAGGGGGGTTTTCGCTGCTGCATTCGGGGAGCGATCTCCCGAACGGCATACTTGCCGCTTTTGACGAGAGCAGCAACGCTTTCAGCTTGATCCTGGTTGGATATTTCCGGCTTGTCGCCTTCGAATCGTACAAGTTTTGCCCTGAACGACTCTTTGCCGGGAGTTACAAAATCCGCAGCAATGCTCCAGTATTCCTGGATTTGAAAACGGTTTATCTCTGCTTCACGTTCACAGATCAACCGCAGGGCGACAGACTGCACCCTTCCGGCTGAGAGGCCGCGCAGTACCACATTCCATAAAAAGGGGCTTATCTTGTATCCGACTATCTTGTCAAGTCCCTGACGGGTTTGCTGGGATCGGACAAGGCGGTAGTCGATTTGTCGTGGTTCCTGTATGGCCGCAAGAATGGCATTTTTGGTAATTTCATTGAAAAGTACCCGAAATACCGGTTTTTTTGTTTCTCCGATTTCGTTGGAGATATGCCATGCAATGGCCTCACCTTCACGGTCAGGGTCAGTGGCAATGAGAATCTCGTCTGCTTCTGCGGCCAGTTTTTTTAACTGCTTGACAACTTTTTCCTTCCCCGCAATGATTTCATACCTGGGCTCGTAATGATGATCGAAATCAAGGCCGATCTCTTTTTTCGGCAGATCCTTGATATGGCCTATCGAAGCGAAAACAGTATACTTGTCCCCGAGATATTTATTGATTGTTTTTGCCTTGGAGGGGGATTCGACTACAATCAGGGTCCTGTTTCTGGCAGATGGTGTTGATGGTTTTGAAGCCATGGATCAGTCCCGGTGGTAAGAGCGTTACAATTAAATTTTGAAAAAGATAGGTGTTGAAGAGCAAAAAACAAATTTTACCATTTGTTCGTACCATACAATTTCTGTCAGGAAGGGCAGAAAGGGTTCCTTTCCTGTTATAAAAAGCGCTATTGCAGGGAGTGCAAGAGAAAATATATTTATTATTATTGCTCAGCCCTTCCTTTTCAGGGAAACATAATGTATTTGCCAATCATGCTCCACACTTTGTTTCGCATCCGCTTTCGTTTGGCTTGCCCGATGCTGATTATTCTCTCGATGCTTTCCTTTTCAACTTTGTCAGCAGCCACTTCCCTGCAACAAGGCAAGAGTTCTGTTCAGTGTTTTGTTGCCACGGGAAATGACCAGGGTTATACCATAAAGGTTCTTGCCCTGAGAGCTGGTAATACTACCATGATTGATCTTGAATCCATGGCAAGAGCTTTGCGTCTGAGCTTTCGCCAGGATCAGGGGGTACTTGTTTTAGAAGATTCGAGGGGAATTCCCGGCTCTCTCTGTACGCTCATTAACGGAAATAATTTTGTGCGAATTGTTTCAAGGGATACTGAACTTCCCAAAAGGGTGATTCAACTGCAATCGCCTCCATCTCTCATTCAATCAAGGCTTTATCTTCCGGTTACACAGGCTTGCAGGCTTTATGCCGTATGGCTTGACCGGGATATCGTTTACAGCTCGTCGTCCGGCAGGATAAGCGTCGGGCTCCGGGGAAAACCTGCAGGAGCATCTGCCGTGACCATCGGAGTTGTCAGAAACGACGAGCATCGTGTTTCAGCACCCGGCATCCAGTCTGCTGAAGCTTCCGCAACGGTGATTACCGGTGTCGAGGTTGAAAATCGGGCCAACGGAGCAATCATAAGCTTTTTGGCTTCAGGAGTTCCTGCCGAAGCAGCACTTCTCAAACCAGATTCCGAAGGAAATGCCTATTTTTCACTTGAAAAAGCATCCTGTGATGTCAACGCATTATCCAGAATATATCGTGACGGTCTTGTCAGGGAAATTACTCCCAGACAATTTGCCGGAGGAGGAGTGCAGTTTAC
This sequence comes from Chlorobium sp., assembly GCA_005843805.1. Classification (GTDB taxonomy): domain Bacteria; phylum Bacteroidota; class Chlorobiia; order Chlorobiales; family Chlorobiaceae; genus Chlorobium. The sequence continues at coordinate 34,131 of SZXY01000155.1, read as the reverse complement.
TGTAACGCTTGATAATCGGGCCTTTGTCATCAATTCAGTAGAGTTTCAGCGCGACGCAAAAAACAACCGTTATGTGCTCTATGTTCGCAGCAATGCCGATGTGCAGGAGATTCGCAGAAAGGAAAAGGAGGAAAAGATCGCACAGGTTATCAGCCGGGATGTTGAAAAGTGGAAGCTAAATACCATTGTGCTTGATGCTGGTCATGGCGGAAAGGATCCCGGAGCCATCGGCGGAAATGGTACCAATGAAAAAGATGTTGTTCTGAACATTGTGCATGATCTCGGAACCTTTATTGAACAGAGATGGCCGGATGTGCATGTGATTTATACCAGAAAAGATGACAGCTTCATTCCTCTTTATGAACGCGGTAAAATAGCGAACCGCAATGGGGGAAAGCTTTTTGTCAGTCTGCATTGCAATGCAAGTCCGAACAAGAGTGCTCATGGTTCCGAAGTTTATATTCTCGGGTTACATAAAACCCGGCAAGCCCTTGATGTCGCGATGTTTGAAAATTCGGTCATTCGCAAGGAAGAGGACTATCAGCAGCAGTACAAGGGGTTTTCTGAGGAACATCTCATCATGAGCACCATGGCCCAGAATGCTTTTGCCAAGCAATCCACCACTCTTGCCCAGGATATTCTGAGGCCAGTTGAGCGCAAGCCGGGCAGCAACTCCCGCACCGTTCGCCAGGCGGGCTTTATGGTTTTATGGACACCATCCATGCCAAGTGCTCTTGTCGAAGTGGGTTATCTCTCCAATCCCGAGGAAGAGAAAATTCTGCGGGATCGGCAGGCTCAGACCAAAATCGCATGGGGTATTTTTCAGGGCTTGCAGGTTTATCGCAAGAATTACGAAACCTCAAGTATGTCTGCAATGGGACAGTAAGGTTCTTGAAACCTCATGAGTAGAGCTGTTCACGATTCGGGTTGTGAGCCTGCTTTCTTCTCTTGCAAAGTTGTCAACCGTGAATTACATTCAGGTTGACAACTTTAAGAGCAGATAACGACTTTTTTTCAGATTACCCGCTTTCCTGTGCAATGAATGATGTAACCTCACTGATTCTCAACCGCCTGAGGCAAGCCGGTGATTTTTTGTCGGGCGAAGAGCTTTGCCGTGAATTTGGTATTACCAGAAGTGCCGTATGGAAACACATTCGTCGGTTGCGCAGCGAGGGTTATCATGTTGATGCCATAACAGGAAGGGGCTACCACTTGTCGGGTCTGACCGGAAGAGCTGTAGAGGCTGAGGTCATACCGTTTCTGACCGCACAGCGCTTCGGAAGACGCTTTTTCTATCATCCGGTTACCGAGTCGACCAATCTTCTGGCCAAAGCCCTTGCCAGCAATGGTGCCCCGGAAGGGAGCGTGGTCGTTGCTGATTCCCAGACAGGTGGACGAGGTACAAGGGGGCGGCACTGGATCTCCCCTCCAGGAATGAATCTTTATTTTTCACTGATTCTTCGTCCGGGTGTGCCTTCGATTCGTGTCCCCCAGCTTGCGCTGCTTGTGGCTGTAGCTATTCACCAGGCATTGAGCCGTTTGGCTCCCGAGCTTGTGGCGAAGATCAAGTGGCCGAACGACATTCTTTCAAATGGGAAAAAATTGTGCGGAGTTCTGTGTGAAATGTTCTCTGAACCTGATGTTACTCATTTCGTCGTGATCGGCATTGGTATCAATGTCAACCAGCCTGAACTCTCCTGCGAGTTGCAGGATATTGCAACCTCGCTTTTTCTTGAGACCGGGCAACTGATTTCAAGACCAGCACTTCTTGCCTTTGTTCTCAACCAGTTCGAACCACTCTACGATGCCTGGCTGTTGGAGGAGGATCTCGGTTTTGTGCTGCCCTACCTTGAAAAGCACTCTCTTCTTCACTCCCGGCAGGTTACTGTCGATCAGCTTAACCGAACTCTCTCTGGAAGGGTTTCAGGCATATCCCGGTGTGGGGAGCTGATGCTTGAGGGTGAGGATGGTCAAACCCTTCTTTTATCGTCGGGAGAGGCTCATTTGAGAAAAGAAATATCATAACGTAACCCTTTATTTTTTATGGCACCAAATACGCTACATCCTTATATTGCTGATGCATACCGTGTCCTTGAAACCGGTGAACCGATAAGTCGCAGCGAAGCTCTTCTGCTTGCCGACCTTCCGGGTGAGCTTGCCCTTGATCTTGCCGCACTGGCCAACAAGGTGAAAAACCGTTACGGAAGTGACGCGGAGTCGCTCCATGCCTGCTCAATCATGAATGCCAAATCGGGTGTCTGTGGAGAAAACTGCCGTTTTTGCGCCCAGTCCCGCCATAATCATGCCGATATCGAGGTTTATGATCTTGTCGATGAAGAGTCAGCGCTTATTGAGGCGCGCAACTGCTTTGCCGAAGGGGTTTCACATTTCGGCATCGTGACCAGCGGATATGGCTATAAAAAGATAAATGGGGAGTTTCAGCGGATACTCGATATGATCGACCGTCTGCATAAGGAGTTGCCTGACCTGCACATCTGTGCATCGCTGGGTATTCTCGGCCAGGAGCCTGCAGCAGCTCTCGCGGCGCATGGCATCGCCCATTACAATATCAACATCCAGGTTGATCCAGCTCGATACCATGAACTCATTGCCGATACCCACGGTGTCGAAGAACGGATCGAAACGATCAGGCTGTTGAGAAAGAACAACATATCAGTCTGCTGCGGAGGCATTATGGGCGTGGGTGAGAGCATGCAGGAGCGCATTGCCATGATTTTTGCGCTTCAGGAACTCGATGTTTCGGTAATTCCACTCAATGTACTGGTGCCGATCGACGGAACACCGCTTGCGGGAAAAGAACCTGTTTCTGTTGCCGATATTGTCAAAACCTTCGCCATCTGCCGTCTGGTGCATCCCACCAAAATCATCAAGTTTGCTGCCGGCAGGGAGACGATCATGAAAGATTTTCAGGGACTTTTGATGCTTTCGGGTGCAAACGGTTATCTGACCGGTGGTTATTTGACAACACGGGGAAGGGATATTGCCGATGACCGCAGGTTTGCAAGCCAGATTGCAAGTTTTAACTGAGGGAGCAGGTGTAATGCAGTTTCATGACAGGATTCAGAGTGAGCTCGATGATCTTGCACGCCGTGATCTCTACAGGGTAGTGCCGGATATCACTGCCCGCAATGGAAAAAATATTACGGTCAGCGGCCAGCCTCTTCTGAACCTCTCTTCAAATGATTATCTCGGCCTTGGCGACCACAGAGAGATGCTTGCCGGCTACTATGAACAATTACGGCATAGTGCTTATGCCATGACCAGCTCTTCATCCCGTCTTCTGACCGGTAATACCCCGCTTTACGAGCAGTTGGAAGAGGCTCTTGCAAAACTTTACGGACGTGAAGCTGCGCTTGTGTTCAACAGCGGTTACCATGCCAACATCGGCATCCTTCCGGCACTTTGCACGCGTCATGATCTTGTGCTCAGTGACCGGCTCAACCATGCAAGTATTATTGACGGCATGAAGATTGCCGCAGCTCCTTATCAGCGCTTCCGTCATGCCGACTACGATCATCTTGAAGAGCTGCTTGCCGCAGCCAGTGAGCGTTACCGCCAGATATTTATCGTGACAGAATCGGTATTCAGCATGGATGGTGATCTGGCCGATCTTCGCCGGCTGGTTGAGCTGAAAAAAAAGTATGGAGCTTTTCTTGTTGTCGATGAAGCGCATGGTGTCGGGGTTTTTGGAGAGCGTGGTCTCGGCTTGTGCGAAGTGGCAGGGGTCGTTCAGGATATCGATATCATAACAGGCACGTTCGGCAAGGCGCTTGCCTCGACAGGGGCTTATGCCGTGATGAATACTCTCTTCAGGGAGTACCTTGTCAATACCATGCGGTCATTTATTTTTACCACAGCCCTGCCACCGGTTGTTCTTGGCTGGAGCCTGTTAACCCTCGATCGGCAGTTTTCCATGACTCTCGAGCGTCAGGCGCTCTTGCAGCTTTCCTCCAGGCTTCGTTCAGAACTGCAGGGGTTGGGTCTTGATGTTCCAGGTGCAAGCCATATTGTACCGGTCATCACTGGCAGCAACGCTCTCGCCGTCTCTCTGGCTGCACGGCTCAGGGAGGCAGGGTTTCTTTGTCTGCCGGTTCGACCGCCTACAGTTCCTGAAAAGAGTGCCCGCATCCGCATCTCGCTGCGCTCAACCCTGCAGTGGGACGATATAGCCTCTCTGCCGGAACTTGCCCGAAGGAGTCTGGGGTCATGAAAAGCGTGTGGCTCAGAAAAGAGGGTTCCGGAGAGCTCATTCTCTTCTTCAACGGCTGGGGTATGGACCATCATATTGCCTCACACCTGCTTGCGGACTCTCTTTCTGCCGGGTTTAGTCATGATCTTCTTGTCTGCTACGATTACCGTTTGCTGGAACCTGAAGAGGGATTTATTGACTCGATAAGCCGTTATGGCAAGGTAACGCTTATAGCCTGGTCATTCGGGGTGTGGGCAGCAAGCCAGATCGAACTCCCTCCGCTTGAGGGAGCCATTGCCATCAACGGTACCCTTCAACCTGTCAACGATGATAAGGGGATAAGGCCTGAGGTTTTTCAGGCAACACTTTCAAGCTACTCTGAAGAGAATCGCCATCGTTTCAACCGCCGGATGTGCGGCAGTCGCCAGGCGCTCGCTCTTTTTGAAAGCATGGCGCCCGACCGTACAGCTCTGGATCAGCAGGAAGAGCTGGCGCGGCTGCAGGAGATTTTGCAGAGCGGGAGTGAAACGACCAGCGTTTCATGGCACTTCACTCATGCTCTCATTGGAGGCAGGGATCTTGTTTTTCCATCGCAACAGCAGTACAATGCCTGGCATGGAGTTCCTCAAACCATTATTGCCGAAATGGCGCATTTTCCGTTTTTTCATTTCAGAACTTTTCAGGAGCTGCTTGCATGTATCAGGGTATAGATAAAAAGCTTGTGCGTGAACGGTTTGGCAGAACGCTTGGGAGCTACTCCAGCAAGGCTGTTGTGCAGAACGTCATGGCTGGAGAACTAGCTGAGATGATCTGCAGGGCGGAACCGACTCGTTCTTTCAATCGGGTTCTTGAGGTTGGCTCAGGTTCAGGCGCGCTCATGAAAGAGCTGCTCGGTCGATGTTCCGTGAAGACCTATTATGCCAATGATCTTGTCGAAGAGAGTCTTCCCTTTCTTCACGAGCTTCTTGAGCGTTTTACGGTCGATGAGTTTCGTTTTTTTGCAGGTGATATCGAGAATTGGAATTTTTTGCCGGCGGAACTGGATCTTGTGCTCTCAAATGCCACCTTGCAGTGGCTCGAAGACCTTGATGGTTTTTTCAGAACGATGTCCACTCATCTTGTGCCCGGCGGTATGTTGGCCTTCAGCACCTTCAGCAGCTCAAACATGCAGGAAATATCAAGTATCGAAGGGGTTGGGCTCCGCTATCATACCCTCGCAGAGCTTGAAGCTCTTGCCGGAAAATATTTTGATATTACAGAAAGTCATGAAGAGGTGAAACGACTTGAGTTTCCCTCGCCTGAAGCGGTGCTCCATCATATCCGTGAGACCGGGGTCAACGGAGTGTTGCGCAGTGTTTGGACCAAAAGCCACTACCAGCATTTTGTCAACACCTACTGGCGCTTGTTTCCCTCTGAAAAAGGTGTTTACCTTACCTATCATCCGGTTTACTGCTGTCTGAAAAAGAAACTCTCATGAAAGGAACCGTTGTTGCCATTTCCGGTATCGATACCGGTATCGGAAAGACATTCGTGACCGGTCTGCTTGCCAAAGCTCTGATTTTGCAGGGAAAGAAGGTTATTACCCAGAAAATAGTCCAGACTGGTTGTGAAGGTGTGGCGGAAGATATTCTCGAACATCGTCGTCTTATGGGTATTGAGCTTCAGGATGTTGACCGTGAAGGCTTCACCTGCCCTTATGTTTTTCGCTATCCTGCCTCACCTCATCTTGCAGCCCGAATGGAAGGCGCAGCAGTTGATATGCTCAATATTCGCCGTGCGACTTTCGCCTTGCAGAAGCGGTACGACCTGGTGCTTCTCGAAGGTGTTGGCGGTCTTCTGGTTCCTCTTTCCGCCGATCTGCTTTTTGCCGACTATGTCCGGGATGCAGGATACCCCCTTCTGCTGGTGACAGCTCCCCGGCTTGGAAGCATCAACCATACCCTGCTCTCGATAGAGGCCTGCCTGAAAAGGGGAATTCCTCTGCGGGGCCTTATCTATAACTGTTTTCAGAAGAGCGACAAACCCATCACCGACGATACTCGTGAGTTTATCCGCCATTACCTTCTCAAGGCGGGATGTTCTGCACCGCTGGTAGAGCTGAGGGAGGGAGTACTTGATCCAGATGCTCTTGCTCGTCTCTCGTTATAACAATCTTTCTTTTCAAAGCGCACAGCGATAATTTCTGCAGGTATGTCCATTCCATTCACTACCATCGATCTCGATTTTGACCGTACCCATCTCTGGCATCCCTATACTTCGGTAACAAATCCCCTTCCGGTTTATCCCGTGAGTTGTGCTTACGATGTTTTTCTGGAGCTGGAAGACGGACGCAGGCTCATTGACGGCATGTCCTCCTGGTGGGCGGCCATTCACGGCTACAACCACCCTCTGCTCAACGAAGCGGTTGTCACCCAACTGCAACGGATGAGCCATGTCATGTTTGGAGGTCTTACCCATGAGCCAGCCGTAACACTTGCCAAACAGTTGATTGCCTTGACGCCTGAGCCTCTGCAAAAGGTTTTTTTCAGCGACTCGGGTTCGGTTTCCGTTGAAGTAGCCATCAAGATGGCCTTTCAGTACTGGTCAGCACTGGGAGAAAAGAGAAAAATCAGGATGCTGACGGTTCGTTCAGGCTATCATGGTGATACCTTTGCCGCCATGTCGGTCTGCGATCCGGAAACAGGGATGCACTCTCTCTTCAAAGGAACCATGCCCGAACACTTTTTTGCAGAAGCACCTGCCTGCCGCTTTTCTGAACCATGCACCGAAGAGCATCTTGCCGATCTTTCGCTCAAGCTTGAACGCCACCATAGCGAGATTGCTGCGGTGATTATTGAACCTGTTGTTCAGGGTGCCGGGGGAATGCGCTTTTACTCTCCTCACTACCTCCGCCGACTCAGGGAGCTTTGTGACCGACATCATGTGCTTCTGATTTTCGACGAGATAGCGACCGGTTTCGGGCGTACGGGAAAAATGTTTGCGCTGGAGCATGCCGGTGTTGTGCCTGATATTATGTGTGTAGGCAAAGCGCTGACCGGCGGTTACATGACCCTTGCAGCAACCCTGACAACGGAGAGGGTTGCTGAAACCATATCTTCAGGCACTCCGGGGCTTTTCATGCACGGGCCGACCTTTATGGCCAATCCTCTTGCCTGTGCGGTGGCATCCGCCAGTATTCGACTGCTCGAAAGTTATGACTGGCAGGCATCGGTACTGCGTCTTGAGGCCGGGCTTCGAAAAGGGCTGGAACCCTGCACGCCATCAGGCAATGTGGCTGATGTACGTGTGCTGGGCGCAATAGGTGTTGTCGAGCTTCATCGTCCGGTCGATATGGCTTCGATCCAGAAACAGTTTGTTGACAAGGGAGTTTGGGTACGTCCTTTTGGCAGGCTGGTTTACCTTATGCCACCCTTTATAATGCGCGATGAAGAGCTGAGGATATTGACAGCCGCTGTCTGTGAAGTTGTTGACACAATCGGGTAAATTTTTGGTTTGCACTATTCCTTGATGTACTATTATCCCTTACCCGATAAAATTCAAGCTCAAAATATTAAAACCGCCATGAGAGCCAAACCCTGGATCAGCCATTACGACAAGGGGGTTCCCCATTCCCTGCATCCCTATCCAGAGCATACCCTGGTCGATGTTGTGCGCAGGAGTGCAAAGGAACGTCCTGAACACGCCGCCATGCACTTCAAGGGCAGCACAATCTCCTGCGGTGAGCTTGATCGACAAAGCGATGCGCTTGCTGCTGCGCTTCTCTCTCTTGGAATCGGCAAAGGCGACAGGGTAGCCCTGGTCATGCCCAATTCCCCCCAGATGATCATCAGCGAGTTCGGGATATGGAAAGCCGGAGCAATTGCGGTACCCATGAACCCTCTCTACACCATCAATGAACTTGAGCACGCCCTTAATGAATGCGGAGCAGAGACGGCCATTGTGCTGACCCCCTTCTATGAAAAAATAAAGGCAGTTCAGACCGTGTCGCGCCTGAAAAGGGTGATTGCGACCTCAATCAAGGAGTACCTCTCGCCGCTCAAAAAGCTCTTGTTTACACTTCTGAAAGAAAAAAAAGATGGTCATCGTATAAAGTTGCACCCTGAAGACCACTGGATGAGCGAGCTGCTTGCAGCAAATGCAGCGGCACCCCCAGAGCCTGTAAAGGTGCTGCATGATGATCCTGCGATCTTTCTCTTTTCAGGAGGCACCACCGGCAACCCGAAATGCGTTGTCATTACCCATCACGGCCTTGTCATTACAGGAATGCAGATCGCGAGCTGGTTCAGTGTCATACTTGAAAAAGGCAAGGATGTCATTCTGCTCAATATGCCCCTCTTTCATGTCTATGCACAGGTTGGCATCATGACGGCAGCCCTGATTGAGCGTTACCCCCTTGCGCTTGTGCCCAACCCCCGTGATCTTGACGATCTGCTTCATACCATTAAAAAGCTCAAGCCAGCGGTACTGCCCGGAGTTCCGACTCTTTTCACAGCACTGATCGCTCATCCAAAAGTCAAGCGTGACCACTCTATTCTCAAATCGGTAAAACTCAGTGTTTCCGGTGCGGCACCACTCATGCTTGAAACCAAACGACGTTTTGAAGAGCTGACCGGAGGGCGCATCATTGACGCCTACAGTCTTACCGAATCAGCGCTTGCCTCCGTCTTTACCCCGATACTTGGTACCTACAAATACGGATCGGTAGGCATTCCCGTGCCGGATGTAGAAGTTCGGATTGTGGAGTCGGAAAACGGTTTTGAGACACTTGCCGCTCTTGAAGTAGGCGAGATCATCATGCGGGCCCCCCAGATCATGAAAGAGTACTGGCAGAACCCGATGGAAACGGCCCTTGTTCTCCGTGAAGGCTGGCTCTACACCGGCGACCTCGGCTACCTCGATGAAGATGGCTACCTTTTCATTGTTGACCGCAAAAAAGATGTCATAAAACCCGGCGGCTTTCAGGTCTGGCCCCGCGATGTCGAAGAGGTTGTAGCCGCCCACCCGGCAGTACTCGAAGTCGGCGTAGCCGGAGTCCCCGATCCCTACCAGGGCGAAGCCGTCAAGGCATGGGTTGTACTGCGACCAGGCCACATCCTCACCGTAGACCAACTCCGCGACCACTGCCGCAAAGATCTGGCCGCCTACAAAGTTCCAAAACATGTCGAATTCACCGCCGTCCTTCCCAAATCAACAGTTGGCAAGGTGCTGCGAAGAAAGCTCGTGGACGCACATAATGAGCAGGGACATTAGGGATAACAGGGACAGCAGGAAGTGGACTTTTGTCGATTTTTTAGTACCTTTTTCTTCGTCCCTGTTGTCCCTGAAGTCACTGTTGTCCTTTTCTTGAAAAGTCACTTTCTTCAAAAAATTATGGCAACCGGCTTTATACCTCTCCACGGCGGTTACAAAAACCTGCTCACTTACCAGAAAGCCGAGATTATCTATGATGCCACGGTTTATTTCACCAGGCGTTTTTTCAGCAAAAGTGACCGTACAGTTGACCAGATGGTACAGGCAGCCCGTTCCGGAAAGCAGAACATCATTGAGGGCAGCATGGCATCGGGCACATCAAAAGAGATGGAGGTCAAGCTCACCAACGTGGCAAGAGCCAGCCTTGAAGAGCTATTGGAAGATTATCGGGACTTTCTGAGAATAAACGGCTACAGCGAATGGCCAAAAGAGCACCCTTACGCACAGCGTCTTCGCCAGATCAACCGCACTCCGGGCGCTGATTACGAAGTTTTTCGAAAAGGCATTGAACACGAAATCCTGAAATATGTGCCAATGTCATTGTCGGTCTTATCAGGGTGTGCAGCTATCTCCTTCAGCGCCAGCTTCACCACCTCGAACAAAAGTTCCTCGAAGAGGGCGGCCTGCGAGAGCGAATGACAAAAGCCCGTTTGCAGTCTCGGGACAAGGAAAACCGCAAATAAGGTATTCTTCCCTGAAGTCACTGTTGTCCTTTCTGTTCCTTTCTCAAAAAAACCATGACCATCGAAGAACTCCAAACCCTCCAGAAACCCGATATCCAGTCCCTGCTGGCGCAGCACCACTCCGATGACCCGGCGGTGTTTGCCATGCAGTTTCATGGTCGTAAAGATCTTCCTGTCCGTGCGATGGCTGAACAGCTTGCCTGCCGTCAGAAGGCGGTAAAAAAGTTGCCAAAACTCTCAAAGCACAACCTGATCTATACTCCCCTGGCGCTCGAACAGGCTTCCGGAGAGCGCACGGCGGCTTACAAGGCAACCTTGATGAGTGGCAAGCGGATGATCGACCTGAGTGGTGGACTTGGAATCGATACGATGTTTTTTGCCCGCGTTTTTCAGGAGGTGGTTTACTCGGAGCGCGATCCGCTGCTCTGTGCTGTTGTGGCGCATAATCTGCAGAGGTGCGGGATTGAGAATGTCCGGATAGAGAACGCTGAAAGTATTGCATTGCTTGATTCGTTGCCGGATGACTTTTTTGACTGGATTTATGTTGATCCTGCACGCCGGGAGGAGGGCTGGCGTTCCATCGGCCTTGAGGCAGCGAGCCCCGATGTTGTGGCCTCTCATGACTTGTTTCTTCGGAAAGCCCTGAGGGTCTGCATCAAGGCTTCTCCTGCACTTGAAATCAGCGGTTTGAAAAAGCTTTTGGCCTCATTGCAGGAGATTGTCGTGGTGTCGGTTGACCGTGAGTGCAAGGAAATTCTGCTGCTGCTTGAGCGCGGCTGTCCTGCCGACAAACCTGCGACTATCAGGGCGGTTTGCCTTAGCTCCGGTTCGAGGGAAATAAGCGAAGTGATCGGGGATGGCGAGGTGGAGAGAGTTGTTGCACCTGCGGTAAAAGAGTATCTCTATGAGCCCGATCCGGCCATCATCAAGGCGAAACTTTCTTCGCGGCTTGCGGCAGATTCTGGCCTTGAGTTTGTGAACCAGAGCGTTGATTATCTGACTGCCGAGAGGAAGGTCGAGCATTTTGCGGGCAGAACGTTTCGTGTGGTGGAGTGTGTGGCCTGGAAGCCGAAAAGTTTCAGGGCCTTTCTTGAGCGCCATGAACTTGTCGGGGCAAGTATTCAGCGTCGCGACTTTCCTCTTTCAACTGAGGAGCTGAGAAAAAAGTACCGGCTGGTTGAGAGTGAGCGAAAGTTTCTCTTTTTTACCAGGGATGCGGCTGGTCGTCCCGTCTCTATTTTCGCTACAAGATTGTTTCCTGGAGACGAAGCAGCTCCTTTTGTGCAATCCCGAAACGTAATCCCTGAACGCTGACACGGATTTCCGCTATCCCAAGCAACCGCATGAACTGGTGCAGAATCAGGGTGCCCATGGTGATGACATCAGCTCTTCCATCGGGGATTCCGAGTTCGATGATCTCTTCCAGGTTACTTTTTTTGAGCTTTTCGAGGAATGCCTCTACCTCCTCGTATTTGAGGGCATGGTTATGCACTTTCGAGGCATCGAAGTGTTTAAGCCCCTGGCTGACCTGCGATATACTGGTTAGGGTTCCGGCAACGCCGTAAACATGCTCTCTTGCGGCAAAAAAAGGCAGAATATTGGAGGTGAGGAGCTTGTCGATCCATTGTTTGGCCGCGTCAAGTTCGCTTGGAGATGGTGGGAGTGTCGTGAAAAAACGTTCGGTAAGCCTTACCGATCCTATATCGAGGCTGACGCTTTCTGAGACCTCACAGAGCGAGCCCATCGAGATTTCTGTGCTGCCGCCTCCGATATCGAGTACCGTGAAAGGTTGTGCAATGTCGCCCATTCCGGCAACTGCGCCAAAAAAGGTGAGTTCAGCCTCTTCCTGCCCTGAAATGCAGCTTATGGTAATTCCTGTTTCTCTGGTGACTTGTCCTATGACTTCCATGCGGTTTTCAGCATCTCTCAGGGCGCTTGTTCCTGCGGCTATAATGGTTTCGGAACCATACTCACTGCAGAGCTGTCGGTAATCGCGCATACAGCCGATGAGTCGCTCTCGGGCTGCCAGATCTATGATTTTGGCGGCATCCACATTTTTTCCAAGTCGTACAATGGTCTGCTTGTGAAAGAGCGGGAGGATGGCGCCGCTGAAAGGCTCAAGGTCGGCAATCAGAAGAAGGGCGGTATTGGTGCCGATGTCGATGCATGAAACCCGTTCCATATTTTTTTCTCTTGTTTGTGCGGTTAATGAGCAAGCGGGCGAACAAGGCTTGAAAGCCATTCATCTTCATAGATGGTTTGCGCGATTTCGTAGCCGAGCTTTTTCAGCAGCTTTTTCAGCCAGGGTTCGTCATAGACAAGGATGCCGGAAAGTAATACTGTCGCTTCCGGGGCATATTTCCTGATGACAGGCAGGATACGGTCAAGGACGTTTTTGTTGATGTTGGCAAGGATCAGCTCGTATCCCTTTCGGAGGTTTATGACAAGATCTTCTTCGGCATCGAGGAGTTCGATGGTGATCTCTTCGGCACTGTTTTCCAGGACGTTTTCCAGGGCATTTTCCACAGCCCAGGAGTTGTTGTCAAATGCAAGGATCGGCTTGGTATTGCCGAGTTTGCGGGCGGCAATGGCAAGGAGGGCTGTGCCGGTGCCGATATCCATGATTTTTTTCTCTTTAAGGTCAAGTTGTTCCATCTGGCGCAGCATCAGGCGTGTCGTGGCATGATAGCCGGTACCGAACGACATTTTCGGGTTGATTTCGATGACGATCTGGCCAGGTTTTGGTGTGATATTACTGTTTTTCTGGACAATAAGCAGTCGGTCGGATATTTCGATAGGTTGCAGGTTGGCTTCCCATTCTGCATTCCAGTTTCTGTCGGCAATGAGGTTTGTCTCGAAGGGTGGAGTGCTTCCAAATCGTTCGCAGAGGAGTGAGCGTATGGCCTGATCTTTCTCTTCTGTCCACTCTTTCTCGGGCAGATAGGCAAGAAGCCTTTTGTCCTCTTCCTGAAAATATTCTATCCCCTCTCCTGCCAGCAGAGCAATATAGAGTTCATGAAGCGCAGGACTTAGTGTAAAGGCCAGTTCGATATAATCGGATTTTCCTGTTTGAGGCATAAAAACGGATCGGGAGATTGATGATTGAGTGTTTGAATTGGTGCAATATACAGATTTCCCGACGCAAAAGTCGGCTCAGTCAGGTGTCACCAAACGGGCCGCACAGGCATAGCGTGTGTCGTAGTAGCGTTCGTAGAGGCGGTTGACAACGACGCCGCTGTTTGCAGCATGGGCAAAGCTGTTGTTGCCGATAAATATTCCGACATGGTCTATCCGGCTTCCTCCAATACTGAAAAAAACAAGGTCACCTCTCTGCAGTTGTTTTCTCGGAACTACTGTGCCGAGCGTGGCAAGTTCTTCTGTTGTATGCGGCAGAAGCATCCTGAAATTTTTTCTGTACAGGTAGTATACAAATCCGGAACAGTCGAAGCCTTCAGGCGTTGCTCCTCCAGCTCGGTAAGCGGTGCCGAGGTAGTCGTCAATGGATGAAAACAGGCGGTCAAGCGATCTCTGCGGTACCTTCAGCGGAAGAGGGCAGGTTACAGTGGCCCAGCTTCCTTCCTGTGAACAGGAGATATACGATTTTCTCTTTTTTAAACTATATTTGCAATCCTGTTTGTATCCTGAACTTGTCAGGGTGCTCTGGCAGCCGGTTATACTGAAGAGTATTGCGGCTATGGTGCAGAGAAGCAAAATGTTTCGGTATGGTGTGATCCATGCTGGCATTGATTCTCTGAAACGGTCGTTTTGTCTCATCAGGGTCGTCATTCAATTTGTCGGAACTGCAGGGACAATGTGTTGCTGTAACAGGAACATAATAGCTTAAATACATAAAGACAATAAGTAAACTCATTGGGTTGACGATATGGCGGTGATGAAATTCGGCGGGACCTCCGTAGGGACGGCCCGGGCCATGCAGCAGGCCATTTTTCTTGTTGCAAGGGAACAGCAGAAATCGGCACCGCTGGTAGTGCTCAGCGCATGCAGCGGTATCACCAATAAACTGGTGCATATTGCCGATGCAGCAGGTCGCAGCGATCTCGACGGGGCAATGGCCCTTGCCGGAGATGTTCGCCAGCATCATGCATTGCTGGTTGAAGAGCTGATAAAGGGAGAGTTGCTGAAAAAGGAGATTATGGTCAGGATTGAGGAGCTTGCCACTCGTCTTGAACTGCTGATAAAGGGAGTTGAGATTGTGGGTGAGCTGACTGAACGCTCAAGGGATATGTTCTGCTCTTTTGGTGAACTTTTTTCAACCACAGTTTTTGCTGCAGCAATGCAGGAGCAGGGACATGACACCCGTTGGGTTGATATTCGTACGGTAATGATTACCGACGACAATTTCGGGTTTGCCCGTCCGCTCAACGAAGTGTGCGAAGAGAGGGTCAGTCAGATTATCAAGCCGTTGCTTGATGCAGGAACCACTGTCGTTACCCAGGGCTACATTGGTGCGACAAAAGATGGCCGGACAACGACGCTGGGCAGAGGCGGCTCTGACTTTTCAGCGGCCCTGCTTGGTGCTTGGCTCAACGACACCTCTATCCAGATATGGACCGATGTCGATGGCGTCATGACCTGCGATCCCCGGCTTGTGCCCGAAGCAAGAAGTATAAGGGTGATGACCTTTTCCGAGGCTGCCGAACTTGCCTATCTCGGTGCAAAGGTGCTCCATCCCGACACCATCGCTCCGGCAGTGCAGAAAAATATTCCGGTTTATGTGCTCAATTCCTGGCACCCTGATGCAAAAGGCACCATCATCACCAATGATCCGGAGCGACTTTCAGGCATGAGTTATGGCGGTCTTGTCAAATCCATTGCCGTCAAAAAGGGTCAGTGCATCATCAACGTGCATTCTAACCGCATGTTTGGCCGCCACGGCTTCATGAACGAACTTTTCGGAGTATTTGCCCGTTACTCAATTTCGGTGGAAATGATCTCTACCAGTGAAGTTTCGGTCTCTCTCACCGTGGACGAAAAAAGTTTCAGTGAGGAGCTGATTCGAGACCTGAAAAGTTTCGGCGAGGTTGATATAGAGCATAATGTTGCAACCGTGAGCGTTGTTGGCGATAATCTTCGCATGGCGCGTGGAGTTGCCGGCAGGATTTTCAGCTCTTTGAAAGATGTCAATCTCCGGATGATCTCCCAGGGTGCATCGGAGATAAACGTTGGTTTTGTAGTCGAGGAGTCTGACGTTGTCACGGCCGTTAATAACCTTCACAGGGAGTTTTTTTCAAATCCGGAAGGTGAAGGTATTTTTGAGATACCTGCCGGAAGCAGGTAGTTGTCATAACGGTGTTAAACGTATAAACAGAAGAGGGAACCGAGATGGATTATAAAAAAGCCGGAGTTGATATCGGAGCGGGCGAAGAATTTGTCCGTATGATCAAACCCCAGGTTCGCAAGACTTTTACCTCAGGGGTTATCACTGATATCGGTGCGTTCGGGGGTTTTTTTCAGCCGGATTTCTCCCTTTATAAAAAGCCGGTTCTGGTAAGCAGTATTGACGGTGTCGGCACGAAACTCAAGATTGCCATTGAGCTTGGAATCTATGACACGGTCGGCTCATGCCTTGTCAATCATTGTGTCAACGATATTCTGGTCTGTGGCGCCAAACCGCTTTTCTTTCTGGACTACTATGCCTGCGGCAAGCTGACGCCGGAGATTGCAGCATCGGTTGTTACCGGCATGGTTGCTGCCTGCCGGGAAAATGGCTGTGCCCTCATAGGTGGTGAAACGGCGGAGATGCCGGGACTTTATCAGGAAGCTGATTTTGACCTGGCGGGTTCTATTGTCGGGGTGGTCGATCATGAAAAAATCATCAATGGTTCTGCCATCAAAGCGGGCGATGTGCTGATAGGACTTCCATCGACCGGTCTACACACCAATGGATATTCACTTGCAAGGAAAGTGCTCGATGGCAGGATGCACCAGACTTTTGAGGGGCTTGAGGGAACGGCTGGAGAGGCACTGCTGAAAGTTCATCGTTCATATCTTTCTGTTATAGAGCCATTTTTTGGTTCACCCGATATCACGGGTCTGTCGCACATTACCGGTGGTGGTCTGATGGGGAATACCATGCGCATTGTACCTGATGGCCTGAAACTCGATGTTGAATGGAGTTCATGGCCGGAACCGGTGATTTTCGATATCATACGCAGGGAAGGCCATGTACCCGAAGAGGATATGCAGAGAACTTTCAACCTCGGCGTGGGACTTGTGATGATTGTTGCAAAAAATGCGGTGGAGAGAGTAATGTCTCTCTTGAAATCTCAACAGGAAAATGCGTACATTATTGGGCAGGTATCCAAACTTTGATATTCCCTGGTTTTCAATTGTGAAATAAAGCAATAATCAGAAAGGTTTATGCTGACTTTACTGGTCATTTTGGTGGTGAGTTACATCATCGGCTCCATTCCTACCAGCCTTATGGCGGGAAAGATGCTCAAAGGGATTGATATCCGGAAATTTGGCAGTGGCAATGCCGGAGGTACCAACGCGTTCAGGGTACTTGGCTGGAAAGCGGGCCTTGCTGTAACACTTTTTGATATTTTCAAGGGGGTTGTTGCCGCCGTTCTTGTTGTCGCCTTTTTTAAAGATCATCCTGTCGGAACCTTTCCTGACATTAATGAGGTTGCCTTGCGGCTTCTTGCGGGCATGAGCGCGGTTATCGGTCATGTGTTTACCCTTTTTGCCGGCTTCAAGGGAGGCAAGGGAGTCAGTACTGCCGCTGGAATGCTGATCGGGATTGCCCCGGTAAGCATGCTGATGGTTGTAGGAATTTTTCTTCTTACGGTCTATCTTTCCCGTCATGTCTCTGTAGCTTCCATGCTTGCGGCAATTGCTTTTCCTCTCATTATTGCCATCCGCAAGTACATTTTCGAGCTTGGCAGTGGTCTCGACTACTATATCAAGCTTTTCGGTTCACCCGTTTCTTTTCATGACAGCCTTGATTATCACCTCATGATTTTCGGGCTTATTGTTGCTCTTGCAATTCTTTACACTCACCGGGCCAATATCCGTCGTCTTCTTTCCGGTACTGAAAATCGTGTGACGTTCGGTCGGCATTCATAACAATTCTGACCAACCGATGAATATTGCCGTATTGGGTGCCGGAAGCTGGGGTACCACGCTTGCCGTGCTTCTTGCCAAAAAAGGGTATCCTGTCCGACTATGGGCTCATCGCCCGCAGTTTGCTGAGCAGCTTCAGGCTGATCGCCACAACTCTCGCTATCTCAAGGGAGTGCAGTTTCCTGAAACCCTTCAGGTTTCCGCTAATCTGCAGGATACTGTCTCGCTCTCAGAGATGATTGTCACTGCCGTGCCCTCCCAGGCATTGAGGGAGACCGTCAGCGGTTTTGGTGATATGGCGCTTGAAGGGAAAATTCTGGTCAATGTTGCAAAGGGGATAGAGCTTGGAACAGGAAAGCGCATGTCGGAAGTGCTGCTCGAAGTGCTGCCCTCCCTGCGCTCCTCTCAGGTGGCAGCCCTTTATGGTCCGAGCCATGCTGAAGAGGTTTCCAGAGATCAGCCAACCACGGTTGTCGCCTCTTCCACTTCGCTGGCTACCGCTCAAAAAGTCCAGGAGATTTTTCATACCAATATGTTCCGGGTCTATGTCAATACCGATATCATCGGGGTTGAAATCGCCGGTTCTGTCAAGAATATCATCGCTATTGCCGCAGGGATTTCTGATGGTATCGGTTTCGGAGATAACGCGAAGGCGGCCATCATTACCAGGGGCCTTGCTGAAATATCGCGCCTCTGCACCAAACTCGGCGGTGATGCTGTCACTATTTCAGGTCTTTCCGGGATTGGTGACCTTGTCGTTACCTGTTTGAGTCGTCACAGCAGAAACCGTTATGTTGGCGAAGAGATCGGAAAGGGGCGTTCACTCGATGATGTTGTCAGCGAGATGAACATGATAGCCGAAGGTGTTCTGACCTCCAGGGCAGTTTATGAACTCAGCCGTTCTCTTGGTGTTGAGATGCCTATCACGCAGGCGGTCTACAAGATGCTTTTCGAAGGAAAAGCTGTCCAGCAGGCGACATTGGAGCTTATGACCCGGGAGCTGAAGCCGGAGCGGGATTAAGCCCGCTTACTGGTTTTTTTGGGGAAATTCGTACCAGACTGTTTTCCCCGTTCCAGGGGCGGCATCTTTCCAGAATGTAATATTCATATCGATACGAACCACACCGCCCGGCACCAGATTGTCGAAATGGTCGCCTGTAAGCTGGTTTGAAAAATCAGTCAGCGTCGGGTTGTGGCCGAAGATCATCACCGTTTTGCAATTGTCGGGGATCTGCTGGACGATGTTCAGCAGATGACCGCTGATTCCCTCATAGATTTCGATCTGCTGGCGGATCTTCTCTTTCGGGTATCCAAGGATGTCACAAAACAGCTCTGCTGTAGTTATCGCCCTGTTTGCGGGGCTCGAAAAAACAAGATCAGGATGCACATCTTTCTCCTTGAGCAAGGCTGCCATGAATGGAGCTGCTTTCATGCCCTTCTCATTCAGTGTCCGGTCAAAATCTTCCGTTTGTGCGTTTTCCCAGCCTGATTTGGCGTGACGGACAATGTAGATGGTTTTCATGAGTGATCGAAAAGGTTTCCCTTGTGAGAGAACATAGTGGCTATTGAATTGTCTGCCAAACAATCTTCAAAAGTGGGCAACATAAATTCGGGATGTTTTCCATTCCCTTATGGAGGGCCTCAGTTTATGCAGAGCAGAAGGATCTGTTTCTCTATATAAGCAATATCATCTGCTTTTCAAAAAGCGCCATTCCATTACCACTGATGCTTCAGCCCTCTCAATGACAGAGCAGGAGGTTCAGCACAGGGTATCGGAAGGTAACGACTCTTGAGTTCCATGATTCTTCGATAGGAGCGCTCAATGCGTTCCTCTGTTATGATTTTTCTCTCCACGAGAGAATGGATAATCTCCGTTGCCTTTGAGGCAATGGCGGGGTCGTAAGAGGTGTTGTTTCCAAAAAGAAGTATATCGACGCCAGCCTCAATGGCAAGGAGAATCGCGGTTTCAAGACCGTAATGATCCGTAATGGCCTTCATCTGCATGTCGTCGCTCACGATTACCCCCTGAAAGCCCAGTTTTCTGCGAAGCAGCTCGTCAAGGGTTGCCTTTGAGAGTGTTGCAGGGTGGAGAGGGTCGAGTTTGGCATTAAACACATGCGCGGTCATTATGGCATCACGGTATCCTGAAGAAACAAGGGTTTGGTAAGGTTCCAGCTCTTTTTCCGACCAGCTTTCCGTTATGTCGGTAAAATCATGGTGAGTGTCGGTGGACGAACTCCCGTGTCCGGGGAAATGTTTCAGCGTGGAGATTATTCCCTCTTCATGAAAGGCTTTGAGGGTCAGCTTAATATTGCGGGTGACAATCTCAGGGTCGGAAGAAAAGCTTCTTCCATGCTTGCCAATCACAGGATTGTCAGGATTGGTGTCAAGATCGGCCACCGGAGCAAGATTCATTCCGATATGCATTGCTTTCAGTGTTCGTGCTGTCTGTGTTGCAGCAGCTCTGGTAGTGTCAGGATGGTCAATTTTGCCAAGATGCTGTGCCGTAACACTTGAGGGGAATCCCCTGGATGGTTTGAGACGGCTTACCTTTCCTCCTTCCTGGTCAATGGCGATAAAGAGAGGAATTTGTGACATTTTCTGCAGCTCAAGCGTCAGCCGGGAAAGCTGTTCCGGGCTGCTGATGTTTCTCGATGCAGAGCGGGAGGGAACGTCGTAGTCAAAGAGCACCACCCCGCCGATTTGCCGTTCTGTTATATCAGCGGCTATCTCCGGAGCTTCGGCAATACTGAACCCCCGGAAGCCAATCATGAGCATCTGGCCTATTTCAATCCTCAGGCTGTCTGCTTGCCGGGCGGCGTAAACCGGCAAAGCAAACAGACAGACAAAAATCAAGAGCGATGCACTCAGCAATTGTTTAACTATCTGCCTGAGGCTGCACCTTAAGAGAGGAGAGCTCATGCGGCACTCTTTGATACAGTCAGTTCGCCACCTGCCATATCGACAGAAACATTGTCACCTTCCTCTACCTCTCCAGAAAGGATGAGGGCTGAAACCCTGTTGGTTATCTTGCGCTGCATCACCCGTTTGAGAGGCCGGGCACCGAATGCGGGATCGAATCCTGCATTGGAGAGCCACTCAATGCCAGCATCGGAAATCGTGAGGTTGATGCGCTGACGCATAGCCATCTCCCTGATACGCTCGAACTGTATCAGCACAATTTTTTTGAGGTCTTCGCGTGTGAGCGGTGTAAAGAGAATGACCTCGTCAATTCGGTTGAGAAACTCAGGACGTACCTGTTGTTTCAGTAACTGGAAAAGTTTCTCCTGCAGGCCGGAAAGTACCATATCCCGGCTTGTTCCATCCAATTTTTCCATCTCTGACTGGATAAGCTGGGCCCCGATGTTGCTGGTCATGATGATGATGGTGTTCTTGAAGTTCACCGTCCGCCCCTTGCTGTCGGTGAGCCGTCCGTCATCAAGAATCTGCAGCAGGATATTGAAGACATCCGGGTGCGCTTTTTCTATTTCGTCAAGCAACACAACCGAAAACGGTTTGCGTCGCACAGCTTCAGTGAGTTGTCCTCCTTCCTCATAGCCTACATAGCCCGGAGGTGCACCGACCAGTCGGCTGACGGTGTGTGATTCCATGTATTCACTCATATCGATGCGAATCATGGCATCATCGTCATCAAAAAGATAGTCGGCAAGTGTACGGGCCAGTTCTGTTTTGCCAACACCGGTTGGTCCAAGAAAAATAAAGGAACCGATAGGTTTTTTTTCGTCGCCCATGCCTGCCCGTGAGCGCTTGACCGCTTCACTGACGGCGCTGACCGCTTCTTCCTGCCCGATAACCCGTTTATGTAACTCCTCTTCGATCAGCAGGAGCTTCTGGCGTTGTGACTGTAACATCTTGCTTACGGGAATACCAGTCCATTTCGAGACAATATCGGCGATATCCTCCGCATCGATCTCCTCTTTCATGATCAGGTCGCCCGAAGCTTTTTTTGCTTCGATTTTCTGGCGGTTTTCTTCTATCTCTCGTTCTATCTGGACGGTTTTTCCATACCGTATCTCAGCAACCTTGCCGTAATCCCCCTGGCGTTCAAACTCTTCAGCCTGCACCCGGAGATCCTCAAGTTGCGATTTAAGCTTGCGTGACGACTGGATCAGCTCTTTCTCACCATCCCATTTCGCCTTTATGAGAGTCTGCTCTTCCGCCAGGTTTGCGAGCTGTTTTTCTATCTCTTCCAACCGTTGTTTTGTGTCAGCGGTACTCATACTTTTTTCACGTTTGATTACGGAGTGTGAATAGTAAATATTGTTGTAAATTTAAAGCTTAAAACATTGAGACTCATAACGCAGCTTCTCTGTTTAACCTATAAAAATGTAACGGATAACAAGGTGCAAAAGTTCTCGATTGGTTCAATATCGCTTCCTGATGAGAGCTCTCCGCTTTTTATTGCCGGTCCCTGTGTCATTGAAAGCCGGGCCATGGCTATTGAAACGGCTGAAGAGCTTCAGCGGATAAGCCGCAATGAGGGTGTTCGTTTTATTTTCAAGGGCTCATACCGCAAAGCCAACCGCACTTCCGCCTCCTCTTTTACCGGAATCGGAGATATCGAAGCGCTCGAAGTGCTTGCAGAAATCCGCCAGACATACAATATGGCCGTGATTACCGATGTTCATGAAACAAAGGAGGTCACTCTTGCCACACCTTATGTTGATGTGCTGCAGATACCGGCTTTTCTTTGCCGTCAGACAGAGCTTCTGGTTGCTGCCGGAGAGAGTGGCCTGGCGGTCAACATCAAGAAAGGGCAGTTTATGGCTCCGGAGGATATGGCGCTTGCTGCTGCCAAAGTGGCCGGGACGGGCAACAACCGGATCATGCTGACTGAAAGGGGCACAAGTTTTGGTTATCACAATCTTGTTGTCGATTTCAGGAGCCTGGCCAAAATGGCTGAATCAGGATATCCGGTTCTTTACGACGCAACGCACAGCCTCCAGCTTCCTGGGGCAGGTCATGGTGTTTCCGGAGGAGAGCGCCAGTTCGTGATGCCTCTTGCAAGAGCCGCTGTTGCTGCCGGTGTGGACGGTCTCTTTTTCGAGATTCATCCCGATCCCTCAAAAGCGCTCTCGGATGCGGCCACACAGGTACGGCTGGGTGATTTTGAAAAAATTGTCAAACAACTGCTCCATCTTTACCGATGTGTGCACTCTCTTCATTCACTCTAAAACATCATACGCTCTTGGCTGGTTTTCAATATTTCGGGATGCAGCCTTCACAGGCCGATCCAACATCGAGGATAGAACAGGCAATGAAAGTTGTCCGGGCGCTTATATTTCCGGTAGACGGTGTGCTCAATGGCGGCAGGATTACCTTTGACAGCAGTGGCGGAGAACTCTGTTCACTTTCAGTCAGGGATGCCGTAGCCATTCGGGAGGCCATCAAACAGGGACTCCATATCGCCGTTGTGTCGGCAAGGCGTGCGGAAGGTTATCGTCCCTTGCTTGAAGAGCTTGGCGTGCAGAATATTTACCTCGGATCACTCAATTTGCTCGACGCCTATGAGGCTTTTCGTCAGCTTCATGATCTGAGCGATGATGAGTGTGCCTACATCGGTGACGATATCGGCGACATTGCCGTGCTCGAAAAAGCCGGTTTGCCTGTAACTCCTATTGACGGAGCCGATTATCTCCGGAACCGCGTGGGCTATATCGCAGGCTATGAAGGCGGGAATGGGTGTGTGAGAGAGGTTGTCGAGATGATTCTCTCTCATCAGGGTAAATGGCCCTATTTAGAGTGTGCGGACGCAGAGGAGGAGATCCGGGAGGATTGATTTCCCCCCCCCGGTGTGACCGGATTTTACCGCTGTTGCAGAACAAACTCCGACAGTTCCGGGTTCAGAAGTTTTGCTGTCTCGGCAAGCGAAAGAATACCGACAATGTTGGTGCCGTGGTTGGGTTCGATATGTACGTCACCCCGATACTCCTCACTCATTTCGAGTGATTTTTCCAGCGCCGCGATTTTTCCGAGCAGACTGTATGCTGCCGATTGCGGTGTTGAACAGGAGACAGGGGGATTCTGCTCTCCATGCAGATGGTACCCGGCAGGAAGCTGCTCAGCGTGTGGATAATCATGCCAGTGAGTCATGGAGGCTCCGAACCGGGCCAGATGTTCGGGGAAGAGTGATTCCGGTTTGACTCTTTTCAGTATACTTGCTGTCAAGGCATTGCCCAGTGCATGAGCCAGAATGGTCAGGGTATCGAAGGATGGCTTGGCGACATTGCTCGTGCTGCCTTCTGCAGGGGTCTTGAGATAGGGCCTTCCATAGCCATTTTTCTGGATGAGTCCGATTTCGACAAGATCTTTCTTTGGATCGAGATTATTTTTCCGGCACCCCGATCTGGTCGTAATGACCCTCACCTCTGGCACGGGAACCAGAAACAACCTCTCCTGAACCCGTATTTCTGTCATCTCTCCACTCAATATCCTTTTCTCTTCCTCCGGGCCAGCTTCGCCTGAAAGAAGTGCAGGCTGAACCTCAACAGGCAACTGGTGGGCAAAAAATCCGTAGCTCATGCCGCTTCGCTGATCGAGATAGCGGGCGACAATCCTTTTGTAAAAGTCACTGCGGTACTCAAGTCCTTCCGTGGAGGTATGTGTCAAGAGGCAGCAATTGCGGCTCCACAGTGCACTGCATTGCATAAAATCACTGGCAATCGCTTCAAACTCTAAACTATCGGTTTGGAGCTCCCCTTCGTGTATGTCAAGCTCTTCAGCTCTTGGAGGAACAACCTGTGCAGTCAGTTTTGGTACCAGCGTGCACCGGATATCCTCCCTGGAGGGATAAGGAGTATTGAAGGTAACTACTCCACCATTCATGGTACAGATAGTCCATCTTTGGGCAGTTACAAAAATAAGGATATGAACCATGTCGCGGGCGAGTCTGCCGACAATGGCGTCAAGACGCTCCTGAGGCAGGGAATCTGTCGAAAGAGGCGCTGGCTCGTCGTAAATGCCTACAATGATGTTGTTGAAGAGTGTCGAGACCCGGTTGATGGCAAGCAGGTTGTCAGGAAAATAACCGGGCGCAAAAATAACCCTCCCTGGTGCAAATCGTCTGTCACTGCCCGATGCCTCCTCCGCTGACTGTACAGCGATGCCAAGGGAGTGCATGGCGGTGACCAGGGCGCGGCAAAACTGTTCAAGACGAGCCGAAAGAGCGGGTGCCGGATAGATGACCGGTTTGAGTTGACTGCACATTGCCTCAATGCTCAGCGGAGTAGAGGCAGAAATACTGAGCAGATGATGGAGTGCAGAGGAGCTGATGCTGTTACTCATGAAGATGTAGTTATCCGGTCTGTTCTGGCAGGATCAATCGGCTTGCTGGCCAAAATTATGTTCGCGTCCCCAGAGCAGTTTAGTGCGCAGGATCTCACAGTAGTTCCGTTTTTCATTGGCGACAAGATTGACTCCTTCGGCTGATTTTTTGACGGTGACAACTTCCCTGGGAGCAAGCATTGTTCTTACATAGCCATCGCAGTTGAGCGGAAACTCTCCGTCCGGCGCATCGACCACCGATACTTCAATAGTTTTTTCGTCACTGATAACTATGGGTCGGACGGTCAGCATGTGCGGGCATATCGGTGTGATAACAAAGACGCTCGATTTCGGTGCGATGATCGGGCCACCGGCTGACATGGAGTATGCGGTTGATCCGGTCGATGTGGCAATGATGATACCATCAGCCCGGTAGGAACTGAGCAGTTCACCGTCCAGTTTTATGACAAAGGTAGGAATGCGAGGATAGGCCCCTTTTTCAATGACCACATCGTTCAGAGCCCTGAACCGCTTTGTTTCGTTGCCGATGAGCAATGACGCTTCCAGTTGCGTACGGTCATGAATGGTGTAGCTGCCGTTGAGCACTTGTTCGATAGCCAGGAACATCTCTGCCTGGGTAAATTCAGTCAAAAAACCCAGGTAGCCGACATTGATGCCGATAATTGGTTTCGTTTCGGAGTAATGAGAGGTAAAGAGCAGGGTGCCGTCCCCTCCAAGAGAGATGAATGCATCACAGGAATTTTTGAGTTCCTCTATCGGCGCTGATTTGTCAACATGCAGTTGTTCTGCAGATCGGGTTTCAAAAATATACTCTACGCCCCGCTCGTTTAACCACCCGGCAAGCTTGCGGGCAAGATCAAGTGCACTTTGCCTTGAAACATTGACAACTATCGCAAATTTCATTGTCGGTTCATCTCTTTAAGGGTTTTGTAAAGTCGATTAGCTTCACTGAATTGCGATTCAAGTTGTTCGAGGTTTCGTTGTCGCACCTCCAGGGAGAGAGATGCAAGCTCTCTGGAAAAGTTCTCAAGTTCATCGGCAATATTGTCGCTGTTTGTTGCGATGATATCCCGCCATATCTGCCACGAACTTCCTGCCAGTCTTGCAAGGGTAGCAAATCCAGGTCCTGATTTGTTGATCGACTCCCCGCAATGGGTCATCAGAAGCGTCGAAAGCAACTGGGGAAGATGGCTGATTTTTGCTATGACACGGTCGTGCTCATCGGCGTCCATTGAGAGTGTTGTGCAGCCCGCCGATTCAAGCAGCTTTATGAGAAAAGCGCCTTTTGGGCTTTCCAGTACTCCTTTATCGTCACAAAGGATTACTCTTCTTCCCTTTAGCAGTTCCTCACTGCTTTCACGATAGCCCTGTTGCTCCTTGCCGGCCATTGGATGCATGCCGATAAAAGGCAGGTCAAGTTCCCGTGCTTTTCGGGCGATGAGCGACTTGGTGCTTGATACATCACTGACCAGTGTCGAGGAGGGCGCAAGCTGCTTTATCTTTTCGAGCAGGGCGATATTGACCTCCACAGGGGCTGCAAGGATAATCAGGTCTGCGCTGTAGAGGATTGTGTTGTCGCCGATAAAGCGGTCAAGCCCAAGCTCTTCAGCGCATCTTCGGTCACTGTCGGTAAAGTTAGGGTCGAATCCCTGAAAAATTATATTGCTCTCTCTTGCAAGCTGGGAGTGCTTTATTGCCCGCATAAGCGACATCCCTATCAGGCCAAGGCCGATAAATGAGATGCTTCTGATTGGCTGCTGCTCATTCATGCACTCAGCTTTGCTTGTTTGCCCGGCTTCCGGGAGCATCTATCGGCACGCATTCCCTGCAGAGAGGGCACTCTTCCGGCATGAAGCTTATCACCTCCATCGAGAGCACAGAAAACTGGTCATCGGCAAGCCTGACGCGTCCGTTGCTGCGGTCAACCACCGAGCCGACACCGACAACTGTTGCTCCTGAACGTTTCAGGAGTTCAATTACCTCGGCAACCGAGCCGCCGGTGGTGATGACATCCTCGATCACCAGCACTTTTTCATCGGGTTCAAGACTGAACCCCCGTCGAATGGTCATGACCCCATCCTTGCGTTCGGCAAAAATTGTTTTTACGCCGAGCTGGCGACCTACCTCGGTACCCACCACGATTCCGCCAATAGCCGGAGAGATGACCGTATCGACTCCCTTGCCGGAGAAATGGCTGGCAATTTTCTGGCAGACTGAGGTCAGATGCTCTGGATGTTGCAGCACCTTTGCGCACTGAAAGTAGGTATTGCTGTGCCTGCCAGAGGTCAGTTTGAAATGACCATCAAGCAGGGCTCCGGTAGTTTTGAAAACGTCAAGCATAGTTGAGCTACTCATGAAAAATAATGGCTGAAAAAGGGTTGTGCGAGGGTGTTGAAAAAAATTACCATAAAAATGAACCTGAACCAGAAGATAAAGAAGGAGTTCCGAAAAGCTAAAGGAAAAACTCCCTGAACCAGCATCCTTTTCTGATCAGCAATATTCTACGACTTGCCGCTGAGTGATTCAAGGTACTCGCTGAGCAGCAGACAGGCTGCTGCACTGTCGAGCCGGCCTTTCTCGGCGCGTTTCTTTTTTGAGGTTCCCGAAGCAATCAGAAGCTGGCGGGCATCTCTTGACGAATGGTACTCATTGAGGGTCTCAATGAGTATTTGGGGAAAGGTTTCACGCAGTGAATCGATAAAGCGGTCAACCAATCCGGTCATGGTGTTCTGCTCGCCGGTATTGCTCAGCGGGTAGCCGACAATGATTTTTTCAATGTCACCCTGCGCAACCATTTCTCTGAGAGTCTTGAAAAGTCTCTCACTATCAAAGGTACCTACTGGCTGGGCAAAAAGCCCGAGTGGATCGCTCTGTGCCAGTCCGATGCGCTTTGTTCCATAGTCGATGGCAAGCACCCTCTTTTTCAGCCTCAAGCTCATAATATCTTCCTTCTGTGGCTTGCAGCCGGGTGAACCTTCCTTCTCATTCTGATTTTTTCTTTTTATAAAGATAGCGCATATCCAGCAGAGTGTTTCACAGGATTTTCATGCAAAGTTTACCAGTCGATTCTTTTGCCAAACCTTTTCGCCGCGACAGTTGTTCATCTTATAGAAGAGTTTATATAAAGGTTAGACCGGAAAAGGAGATACTATGGGTTCATTGTCGCTGTTACTGATGACAAGCCTTATGCTTGCAGGATGTTCCGTATTGGGAAAGCGAACTGCAGCCGAGCCACGTTATAAGGTGGTTGCACAGGAAGGAGATCTTGAGGTGAGGCAATACGGAGAGATGATTGTTGCGGAAACAGTGGTGGAAGGTGGATATGGTCAGACAAGCGGAACTGCCTTCAGTCGGCTGGCGGGTTATATTTTCGGCAAGAACCGCTCAAAAGAGAAACTCTCCATGACCGCCCCGGTCTTGCAGGAGGCCGCCAGCGAGAAGCTTTCGATGACCGCTCCGGTGATTCAGGAAAAGAAAGGCAGTGGCTGGGTGATGGCATTTGTGATGCCTGAAGGCTCGACGCTTGAAACTCTGCCTGAGCCGCTTGATGCGGCGGTGAAGCTTCGTTCTGTTCCTGCCAGGAAGGTTGGTGTGATTCGCTATTCGGGACTGCATTCCGAAAGCAATCTTCGGGAGTACGGCGTGAAGCTGACGACGTGGCTGGAGAAAAAAGGGTACCGGGTACATTCACAGCCGAGGGCGGCAAGTTATGATCCTCCATGGACCATTCCGTTTTTGCGTCGCAATGAGGTGCATATCGACATTGAGTAGGAAGAGTGTCACTCATTTCAGTTCAAGGTGGCGACGGGCGGGTTTTTTCATCGGTTTATTATTATTACATTTTAAAAGTCAGGCTCACTTAATCAAACTCACGAAATGAAGCCGCTTTATTATTTTATCGGAGCAGCGCTTTCGATACTGCTGTCCATCTATGTCTTTATTTTCGGTCGAGGGGTCAATCACGAACTGATTGCCATCTTTATCGGATTATGGGCGCCGACCATAATTTCCCTTGGCATTTTCAATACACTGCTCGGCATTCTCGATGAAATGTGCTGCGCGCACAAGCGTATCGAGGGGCGTCAGACGGGCGATGATAACCGTTAAAATGATCTGTTTCCTCGAAGCGTATTCAGGGAGGGCAGGCCATTGAAACATGCCGGTGCTCTTTTGCTTGTCGGTACGGGAGGCTTTCTCGGTTCCGTTGCACGTTATGCGGTGACGATTCTCTTCTCCCCGGTTGCAATGGGCTTTCCTTATGCAACCTTTACCGTTAACCTTCTCGGCAGTTTTCTTATCGGTTTTCTTGGCGAGCTGGCGGTATCCAGCACGCTTGTCTCCCCTGAAACAAGGCTTTTTCTTGTGACGGGCTTCTGCGGGGGATTTACCACTTTTTCTGCCTACATGTACGAGCATGCCATGCTCATCAAAGACGCCCAGTTTTTTTATGCCAGCCTCTATCTTGCCGGTTCAGTTATCGGTGGGCTGGTTGCCCTTTACACAGGAATGTTTTTCGCAAAACTTTGGACATGATTCATTATGGAACTACAGAATTCAGAACTGCTGCGGATCTTTGTTGGTGAACAGGTCCGGTTCGGTCACCACCCTCTCTATGAAGAGATCGTTCGTGAAGCCCTTCTGCAGGGCATGGCAGGCGCTACGGCCCTTAAAGGGGTACTCTCCTACGGGCATGAAATGCACATTCATACGGCGAAAGTGATCGAGTTTGGTCTCAATCTTCCGATGGTCGTCGAACTTGTTGACTCTCCGGCCAAGATTGACGCTTTTATTCCGATCCTCGAGATTCTTGTAAAGGATTCAGCATGTCGGGTGATGATAACCAGGGAGCAGGTGCGCACGGGGATCATCGAGTAAGTTTTTTTGCTCAAAAAAAAGGGAAGCCGTGAAGCTCCCCTTTTTTTATTGTTCTACCGGACATTATTGTTCAGAGACAACAAGAGCGTTATAGTTTGCCTTGATGGTCTTTTCCAGATCCTCATCGGTGTGCATGGAGCTGATGAACATCGCCTCGAACTGTGAGGGTGCGGTGTAGATACCCTGGTCGAGCAGGGAGTGGAAGTACTTGCCATGCTTTTTGACATTGGCTGTGACGGCACTTGCGTAGCTGACGACCGGTGTTTCGGTAAAGAAAAGGCAGGACATGGAGCCGACACGGTTCTGCACATAGTTCAGACCGAGTTTTTTCAGGTTGTCGCTGAAACCTGCTTCAATGATTGCCGCTTTTCTTTCGAGTTCAGGATAGGGGTTCTCTTCAATAAGAATTTTCAGGGTTTCAAGACCTGCAGTCAGAGCCAGCGGGTTTCCTGAAAGGGTGCCTGCCTGGTAGACATCGCCGAGAGGCGCAACCCGTTCCATGATCTCGCGTTTGCCGCCGAATGCACCAACCGGAAGACCACCGCCGATGATTTTGCCCATCGTGGTCAGGTCAGGTGTGACGCCGTAAAGGCTCTGTGCACCGCCGAGTGCCACGCGGAATCCGCACATCACCTCGTCGAAAATCAGTACAATGCCTTCCTGCGTACAAAGCTCACGAAGTGCAGCAAGGAAGCCCGGTTTGGCCGGAATAACGCCGGTATTGCCTGCGACCGGTTCGATGATGATAGCGGCAATGTTTCCCTTGTTTTCGCTGACCAGCAGTTTGACTGAATCGATATCGTTGTAGGTCGCGTTCAGAGTATCCATAGCGGTGCCTTTGGTCACACCGGGGCTGTCGGGAGCGCCAAGTGTGAGAG
Organism: Chlorobium sp.; assembly: GCA_005843805.1. GTDB lineage: Bacteria > Bacteroidota > Chlorobiia > Chlorobiales > Chlorobiaceae > Chlorobium. The sequence goes on along the minus strand of SZXY01000155.1, from coordinate 3,844 downwards.
CGCCTGAGCCTGCCTTGATGAGGAAGCTGTCGCCGTGGCCGTGGTAGCAGCCTTCAAATTTGATGATTTTATCGCGTCCGGTGTAGCCACGTGCAAGACGAACAGCCGACATGGTTGCTTCAGTGCCGCTGTTGACCATACGCACCATTTCAAGCGAAGGTACGATTTTGCAGAGCAGTTCGGCAATCTCAATCTCCATCTCGATCGGCGTACCGAAGCTGGTGCCGATATTTTTCAGGGTATACTCAAGTGCTGCTGTTATTCTTGGGTGCATGCTGCCAAGAATGAACGGTCCCCAGGAGCCGACATAGTCAAGATAGGTGTTGCCATCAACGTCGGTCAGGTATGCTCCCGACCCTTTGGCCATGTAGATTGGAGTTCCGCCAACGGATTTGAATGCCCGTACCGGAGAGTTTACACCGCCGGGAATAAACTTCTTTGCTTTTTCAAAGAGTTCAATTGATCTGGTTAGTTGAGGCATGTCGGACAATTCTGTTTTGATTGAACAAGACGTTATAAGAGTAATAAAATGTCTGGTCAAGATAGAAATACTCAGCAAGATATAAAACCCCAAAAACAGCCGAAAAGGCTATTTCATGAGGATTTGTGAAACGATGGCGAGGTTTTTGCGCGACCGGGTATGTTGCAGGTGCAACAAACAATACTCTTCAAGCAGGGCGCAGACTCTTTCGATGTCGGCGGGATCAGCCATGATGGAGTCACCCTCAGGCAGGTGCATCAAGGCAAGGGTGCGTAACAGTCTTGCCTGAGGCAACGCAAGAAGCTGTTTTTTTTCACTATGCTCTCCTGTCGCAGCAGGCAGTGCCAGACCGCCAGGATTCATCACAAAATAAAGCTCTGTAAGCTTCAGGCGTCTCACCGCCTCACTGAGATCCTCACCGCTGAAGACGCACCTCTGCAGCGAAGGCTGAAATCCAAGCACCGAAACAAACCTCAACAGAAACCATGTATAAAGCAGCCGGAAATTGACATCGCTGCGGTAGAGTTGCTCAAGGGTTCCTGCCAGCAGCGTGAAAAGCGGCAGGTTTTTCTCTTCCCCCTCCATGGTTTGGCGGAACAGATCGATAATCCGGTAAAGAACGGCGAATCGCTCCATCTCCGGAGCGGGAACCATTGGGCTTGAAACAAGGTTTCCATCACTGACGAGCTGAATATCCCGGTTGTTTTTTTTATAGAGCACAAGATCAACCACGTTTCCAGCGCTGAACAACCCCGACATCTTGTTTTTCGGGTTGCGTACACCTTTGATGATAACCGAGATTTTGCCGAAATCGCGGGTGTAGAGCAGGCAAATCCGCGACTGATCGCGGTACTTTGTCTCTCGTAATATTACTGCCCGGGTTTTGACGATCACGGCACAAGCTTTTTTATTTTTGGAAATATACCTATATACGATAGCCTTGCCAGCAAGAGGCACACAGACTTTGCAAACAATGTATGACGAAATACAATAACAGTCAGAAAGAGATTAATCAAGGAGGAACTATATATGCCGACCTACCAGTATCGTTGCAAGAATTGCGGGAATGAACTTGAAATAGTACAGAAAATGACCGATAACTCATTGACCACATGCCCGAAATGTGAAAAAGAGACATTCGAACGAGTTATCAGCTCCGAAGGTGGATTTGTGCTGAAAGGCTCAGGTTTTTACAAAACAGACTACGGCAGTGGCAAACCAGCTCCGGCCCCTGCGGCTCCAAGCCCCTGTTCAACCGGCTCCTGCTCGACCGGCGGTTGTCCCTTGGCCAAATAGAGAACCATCTCCAGCGCAACTGCTCAAGAGAGTTTGAATGCGGTTAAACGGGTGACGATTTCGAAGAAACCTTCCTTCAGTCAAGGAAGGTTTTTCTCTTTTCTGAACGGATTCTCCTCTTCCCTCCATGCAAACTTCGAAAGATTGATTTCCTTTTTTCCCCGGAACCTCTCAGGGAACTGCTTTCCCTCGACATTACCCGTTACGGCAACCTTCGTCATGGAACCTTCGCGGAACGACATCCGGATCATATTGCCGCTCGAATAGTTGATGCCGGACGGTTTCCGCTTTTCGTCATAGAGATGATAGAGACTCTCGGCCTGTCCAGTCACTGTTATGCCGGTTATTTTCGACATCTCATTGAGCCGGATCACCATTTTTTTCCCACCGAGCTGGTCATAGACCACGGGAGTGAGCGAAAGGGTATCCTGAGCCGCAAAAAAAGCATTGCCATCGACCTGCATTTCATCGATGCTCCTCTTTTGTCCTTTTTTTCCGCCCTCCCTGAGATGCAGCATAATGGTATCGCCGCTCACCTGCTTCTGCTCATGCCAGGCAATGGCCTCCCCATAGAGAAAGATCTGGCTGGTCGACTTGTTCACCACCGCCCTCTCCGCCTTCGAAGCAAAAGAGTTGTTCAGCATCCGCCCCTTGACCTTTCCGCCGAGCTCACCGATCTCTTTCTCAGGAAAGTAGAGACCGCTTTCACCATAAATATCAAACGTATTGTCGGCAATAAAAACATTTCCCTGCAGCACGATTTTGTTCTCCCGCTCGTACTCAGTTGCGCGATCACACTTGAGGGTCATATTGCCATCCAGGAAGACCACATTGCCAATGACTGAACGGTAAGGCCCTGCAGCAGCCTCGCCACCCTCGATGGTATCGGCATGCTGGAGAATAATTTTCTTTTTTTCTGCTTGAACTGTATAATGGTTCAGAACCGGGAGCGTGACTGCCTGAATCATCACCAGACAGAGAGAGAGTAACGTCACTGAAAAAAATCTTCGCATTGCCGAAAATGATAGGTATTGAAATAGAGAGGCGTCCCGGAAATTGCTTTACCCTAATGTAACAAAGCTTTGTTTTTACTGTGAAAAAAATACTATTGGCCGCTGGCGGCAGGCCCGGCTCACTTTTGCTTGCACCCCTTTACGACGCATTGAACAAAAACGCATCATACCAGCCCGTAGCGATCCTTGCCGCCCCGGAAGGCTCTGAACCCATCAGCCACGACCTTGCAGCATCGTTCGGCATGGTAGATGCCTTCCAGACCATCTCCCTTCCCGCAGGTTCGCCTGTAAGCCAGCTTGCAGCCGCCATGACAGGCATGGAAAAAATTATGCTTGGCGAACAACCCGACCTTGTCATGGTCTGTGGCAGCGACAACGTCGCCCTTGGCGCAGCCATCACGGCGACAAAACTTGGTTTGAAGGTTGCCGCTGCCGATGCAGGACTGCGGAGCTACCAGCGTACAGATGCCGACGAGGTCAACCGCGTTGTCATAGACGCCATGGCAGAATTCCACTTCGTAAGCGAACACAGCGGCGAATACAACCTCATCAACGAAGGCGTAGCCGACGAAAAGGTCTTTTTTTCAGGCAACCTTGCCATCGACAGCCTTGTCAGGCTCATGGAAGAGGCCAACAAGCTGGCACTTGCAGAGCTTCATGGAGTCAAGCCAAAAAAATATGCCCTGCTGCTCATCAGCCCTGCGGTCCCGTTCTCTTCGAAAGAGCCACTTGAAATGATACTCCGGCTTGCACAAGAGATTACCGGCAAAACCACTCTCCTTATGCCCCTCACAGCAGGGCTTGCCACCCTTCTGCACCAGCACGACCTCTTTACCGCTTTCAGCGAAACGGATGGCCTCAAAATGATCGACCCACCGAATCATGCAGCACTTTTGGGTCTGCTGCGCGACTCGCTTCTGCTCCTCACCGACACCGAAGAGTTGCAGGCGGAATCCACCGTCATGAACGTCCCCTGTCTCACCATGATGGACAGTTCCGCTCGCCCAGCCACCATCGAAATCGGCACCAACGCCCTCGTCGGAAGCGACGAAGA